>DASYYT010000208.1:0-48738 GCA_035949755.1 Candidatus Sulfotelmatobacter sp. | reverse complement strand
GCTCCGGGGCGGACGCCGCGGCGCTCCAGGAATTCCAGGAGGCCGCGATCGCGCTCATAGATTCCGCTTACGCTGTACGTGGAATGCACTTCGGCATCGGAGAGTAGAACCAGGCCGCGGTGGCGCCGGCTGGCCGAGCTTTCCATCTCGCTGAGATTCCCGTGAGGGCAGGCGCCGGCAGATCCGAGCTTGGCCAGCAGCTTGGCTTCGAAATCCGGCGAAACGGCGTGTTCGAGGCGCTCCGCCTCGTCGTGGACCTTCCACCACTCCATGCCGAACATTTCCGAGAGCATGCGTTCAATCAGATGATGGCGCAGCGTGAGCTTGCGAGCGATCTTCCGTCCCTCCACCGTGAGACGCACTTCGCCGCTGGCTTCGACGCGTACGAGACCGTCTTTTTTCAGGCGGCGCAAGGCCATCGTTACCGCGGGCGGCGAAACTTTCAGCAAATGCGCGAGGCGGGCGGAGATGACGGTTTCGCCTTCGGTCTCAGCTTCGAGGATGGACTTGAGGTAGTCCTCCTTGGAGACGGTGATCATTTGAGTGGATTATACGATGTGGAGTTAATTATGGTTAACGGCTAAAAAGGGGGAGAGCGTTGCGCTTCGCGCTGTAATCAATGTCGTAATTCAACAATGAAACGGAGGAAATCAAAAAGGACAGTCCGGAGCCCCCAGACTGTCCCTCAAACCCTCCCGGTTAGAAGGGCAACTTGATGCACCAACGGTACTGGCGGGATATTGCAAGCAGATTGCAGAATGATGAATATCTGATGAATTGCTGTCGCGGGGCACTGCTATAGTATTCGTTACCCCGCTGAGACGTCAGATTTCTCTATGTCGAGGGATGTGATGCCTACCACTACTTTGCGCAAAACCGAGCAGTCGCGGCGGCTGCAGCAGCGCGCCGAGAGCATGATTCCCGGAGGCGTAAATTCGCCGGTGCGGGCGTTTGGGTCGGTGGGCGGCGATCCTCCATTTATCGTGCGCGGCAAGGGATCGCACATCTGGGACGCGGATGAGAATGAATACATCGATTACATCGGATCGTGGGGGCCGCTGATTCTCGGGCACGCCGAGCCCAACGTGCTGGATGCGATTGTGGGCGCGGCTTGCAACGGGACCAGCTTCGGGGCATCGACACCGTCCGAGGCAGATCTGGCGGAGTTGGTGCTGGCGGCCTTTCCCAGCATGCAGAAAGTGCGCTTCGTCAGCTCAGGCACGGAAGCGACCATGTCTGCGATCCGGCTGGCGCGCGCCTACACCAAGCGCAAATACATTATCAAGTTCGAAGGCTGCTATCACGGGCACGCCGACGCCTTGCTGGTGAAGGCCGGGTCAGGCGTAGCCACCCTTGGAATCCCTGGATCGGCGGGCGTTCCCGAAGAGTTCACCATGTTCACGCTGGCGCTACCGTTCAATAATTTGCAGGCGGTGGAGCTCGCGTTCCATAAATTCAAGCATCAGATCGCGTGCGTGATCGTCGAGCCTGTGGTTGGGAACATGGGGTGCGTTCCGGCGGCAGACGATTATCTGGTCGGCTTGCGGCTCATTACGGAGCGCGAACGGTCGGTGCTGATTTTCGACGAAGTGATGACCGGATTCCGCGTGGCTTTCGGGGGCGCGCAGGAGTTGTATAACATCAAGCCGGACTTGACGACCATGGGCAAGATCATCGGCGGCGGATTGCCGGTGGGCGCTTACGGCGGCGCGAAAGAGATCATGGATCTGGTAGCGCCGGTTGGTCCCATGTATCAGGCCGGAACGCTATCCGGCAATCCGCTGGCGATGGCGGCGGGATGCGCCATGCTGAAACAGTTGCGCGATCGCAAGTCAGAGATTTATCCGCGGCTGGAGAAGCTGGGCGGACAGCTGGTCGACGGTGTCTCGGCGGCGGCGAAAGATGTGGGAGTGCCGCTGTGCGCCAACCGTGTGGGATCGATGTTCACGTGGTTCTTCCAGAAGGGTCCGGTAACGGATTGGGATTCAGCGTCGAAATCGAACACCGAGGCTTTTGGGAAATTCTTCCGCGAGATGCTGGATCGCGGAGTTTATCTTCCGCCGTCGCAATACGAGGCGGCTTTCCTGGGCGCGGCCCACACTCAGGATGATGTTGAGAAGACGGTCTCCACGGCCAAGCTGGCGTTTGCTGCAATGAAATAGGATTCACCCGCCAAGGCCGAGTCACAGAGATTTTTTGGAAGCAATTACGTTGCCTGCCAGGCTGAGTTCCTCTTTGCGCATCATCTCTGGGATCGTCAGGAACTGGAATCCTTCCGACTTGTAGCGGCGGATCAGATGATCCGTGGCGAGAACGGTTTGCGCCCGGTCGGCCCCCATCTGCCTGTGCCCGCCGTCATGGAGCAGGATTACGTCGCCGCCGCGAATTTGTTTGGAAACTTTTTGCTCGATGACCGCCGCCGGTGGTGCGTTCCAATCATATCCGGTGACGTTCCACATGATCGGTTTCAGCCCTAATTCGCGGGCAATGCGCAGAGTCGCGGGACGGCGTCCGCCAAAGGGTGGGCGGAAAAGATTGGAGTGCTCGCCGATCGCGTCCTGCAACGCGGCACGGCAGTCGGAGAGTTGTTGACGAATTTCCGAAGCGCTTTTGAAGATCAGCAGCGGATGCGTGAACGTGTGATTGCCGATGACGTGTCCAGCGCGGGCGACCTCGCGGGCGATCTCGGCACGCTGCCGCACATAGCGTCCGATCAGAAAAAAAGTCGCGCGCACGTCGTGCTTGGCCAGGATTTCCAGCAGGCGGAGCGTGTGCGCGTCGTTCGGACCGTCGTCATAAGTGAGAGCTAATTGTCTCGAGCCGCGTGCCCGGCCAGTGAAGGTTCGGCCATACCACTGTCCCGTGGGCGCCATGGACTGATAGCCCGCGGCGACAGCAGCGGCGATGGCGGTTCCGGCCAGAGCGGGTCCGAGCATGGACGAATTGTAGCGGATTGAGGAATTGAGGGATTGGGTGATTGAAAAACCTTGCGTCTGCGCGACGCGTTTGAATGCGTCCATTACCCAATTTCCCAATTGCCCAATCCCTGTTAACTCTTCCCGCAATTGTCACTGAGGCCCTTCCGAGATATCCTGCTTTTTCCGAAACATCGTTCCTAACTCATGGCCAATCTTTTTGAACTGCCCCGGTACATTGCTGTGGAAGGTCCCATTCGAGTCGGCAAGAGCACGCTGGCGCGTATTCTGGCGGAGCGCCTGAACGCGCAACGAGTAACGGAGCCGGACACGAACCCGTTTCTTTCCTCCTTCTATGATGGCGAGCGGGGCGCGGCTTTTCAGGCGCAGTTCACGTTTCTGGTGAAGCGGTTCGAGCAACTGAAGGCGCTCGATCTGGGGCCGCGGTCACAGCGCACCGTCGTCGCGGATTTCATCTTCGAAAAAGATAAGCTTTTCGCTTATCTCAATCTGACCGACCCGGAACTCGATACCTATAACCGTTACTACAACCACTTCCGCGAGCAGCTGCCCACGCCCGATCTCGTCATTTATCTGCAGGCCACGCCCGAGGTGCTGAAAAAGCGGTTGAAGAAAAAAAATGCTCCGGGCGAGCGCGCGGTAAGCGAGGAATATCTGCAGGAAGTGGTCAAGGCCTACGAGCACTTCTTTTTTCACTACACCTCGTCTGACCTGCTGATCGTCAACACCTCGGAGATCGATTTTGTCGACCGCAACGAGGACCTGCAGGAGCTGCTTCGGAAAGTAACGGAACCGATCAAGGGCACGCAATATTTCCTGCCCCTGGGTGGGCAGGAGGCCGTGGGGGCATAACCACCGAGTCGTTCGCCTTCGGTGGTCGCATGTCAGGCCCTTTCATGCCGTGGTAGTGGATACAGAGGTAGCACCTTCCCTAATTTTGCAAATTCCGTATTGGCCGTGACCAGCCACGCGCCGCGCTCGATGGCTAGCTCCACGGCAAAGGCATCAGCATAACCCAGGTTATGTTCTTGCTTAAGGGCAGCGGCGCGCGTGGCGCGATCCAAATCTGCCGCCATAACGACGATCGGCAATTGCCGCAGTTTGGTCTCTGCTTCGCGCGCTTGCGCCTCGCCATGGAGTCTCCAGGCGATGTAAAAAACCTCTCCCCAATTAACTGCTGACAGCAGGATTGGCAGTTGGTTGCGGGACGCTTCTTCGATGAGACTGCGGACCCGTGTCGCGGCGTCAATTCGGTTTTCCAAAAGACTGATCAAGGCATTCGCATCCAGAACGAAGCGTCGCAGGCGAGCACGGGAGGGGGTCACAGCTTTTTCCTCTCACGCTCCCGTTCCCGTTCCCTCTCCTTGAACAGTTCTTCGAACATCGACGGCTCACCGGGACCGGGCTTGAGAAAACCCTGAATCTCATCCAAAAGGTGTTCGATGGGAGTGAGTACAAGTCGACCTTCTTCTTCTCTCCAGGTGGCCCGGGCGCCTTTCTTTAGTTTGAGCCGTTCGCGGAGTTCTGCCGGAATCACAACTTGGCCCTTAGAACTAATCACTGTCTGGTAAGTCGCCATGATTTATATCTTACTATAAAAATATAGGTAAGATCACTCTAATCTGTCTTACCATAAAATGGGGGTCGGTGTATGCGGTTAGGATCTGGAAAAACGGGCATCAGCGCATGTGGAACTCTATTGAGATCCTGGAAGACGTTGAAAACATGGGCGCAACGGTTGTCGCCCCATTTTTCGGTTTGGGGCTACAATAACTTCAGCGTCATCCAAGCCGTAGCATGCCAGGACGCGCGCAGGCTCTATCCGCCCGAGGCGGAGGGGCACTGGAGGATAAGATGAGTCTCACCCCGATTGGCGAGCCTCGCCATAAAGTTACTACCGCTTCTCTGCGGGAACAGAAACTCCGCCACGAACCCATCACCTGCATCACCGCCTATGACTACGCCACTGCTCGCCTGGTTGACGAGGCCGGCGTCGAAATGGTGCTGGTGGGCGATTCGCTGGCGCAAACCATGCTCGGCTACGAGAACACGCTCTCGGTCACGATGGAAGAGATGCTGCACCACGTCAAAGCCGTGCGGCGCGGATTAAAGAACGCTCTGCTGGTGGCGGACATGCCCTACGGGTCTTATCAGGTGGATCCCAAAGACGCGGTCATCAATGCCACCCGCTTTGTGAAGGAAGGCGGGGCGGAAGTGGTCAAGATTGAAGGCGGCGAGAAGCGCGCCGATCTGATCCGCCACATCATTGATGCCGAGATTCCCGTGGCTGGGCACATCGGCCTGACGCCGCAGTCGGTCAATGTGATGGGTGGCTACAAAGTGCAAGGCAGAAACCTGGGAGGGATCGAGCAACTCATGCGCGATGCGGTCGCACTCGACCATGCGGGCGTAGCGTGCCTGTACCTCGAAGGGATTCCGCGCGAAGTGGCGGCCATGATCACGGCTGAAGTGAGCGCTCCGACCATCGGCATCGGCGCCGGCCCGGAGTGCGACGGGCAAGTGCTCGTCTTTCACGACATCCTGAACCTCACGTTCGGACCTCCGGCGAAGTTCGTGCGGCGCTATGGAGATGGGGCGGCACTGATCACGCATGCGGTGCAGGCCTTTCGCGCCGACGTGCGCTCGCACCAGTATCCCTCAGATGAGGAGTCTTATCATCTGCCCAAGGATACGAAGGATGCTCTCGATACGGTGATGGAGCGGAAACGGGCGATGCACCGGTAACGAGCCTCCTCCGCGGATTTCGCGAGGCCTGCGGACTCTTTACGGAACTTGGGCGTTTTGTCTTTCGTATCACTAGGATGTGGGGTTGTTCCGGGCAATTCCGGAGGCCCAGATTCGCCCGGCGCCGGTTAGTGCTACGCTATAAGAGGGAGGTGGCCAATGCTATCCGCGATTTTCTTCTTCCCACTCTTTTTCGGCTTTCCGTTGATTCTGTACTTCCTGCCGTCCATCATTGCGCTGGCGCGCAGCAAGCGCGACACGCTCGCCATTTTTCTCCTGAATTTCTTTCTGGGCTGGAGCGTGATCGGATGGATTGTGGCCCTGGTCTGGGCGGCGAAGAACGATGTTCCGGCGGTGGTGAGGTAAATCGCAGCCTGTGATCTGCTTGCGCGCCCGGATAGCCTCGATCTTACTGGCGAGTAGCGCGCTGCTCGCCTGCTCGCAGCGGCCGGCAGCGAAGACGCCTGATCCGCGGTCCCTTCTGCAGGCTATTCCCGCCGCGAATTCCGCTCAGTACGAACGTATTCATGACATGAAGGCCTGGCGCAATCCCTATCTGATCGTGCGCACCGACGGAATCGCCCTGTACGATACTGCCGACAGCGCGGAGATCATATTGAAGCCCGATGAGCTGCTGCCGGCGCTAGCGAAGCTGCCGGCCTCCAACTGGCCGTATGGCCGGGTGGTGGCAGCGGCTGAAAGTGGTATCAGAAACTCGGAGCAGGACGCGATTGCGATTCGCCGCAATAAAGGCATTGTCGGCGGGATGCTGGAGGGAGCGCAGATCGCGGTGAGGTGGGTGCCGGCCTCGTGAGAATGTTGTCGAGCTTCGCTCGACGGACAGCCCCTTCGACTTCGCTCAGGGCAGGCTTGGGGCGCTGTCCCACATTTAAAGTCTCAACCCCCAACCCTTGAAAATCTGCACAACCATTGACGAAATGCGGGCGGCATCGCGGGCGGCGCGGCTTGCCCGGCAGCGCGTGGGGTTTGTGCCCACCATGGGTGCGCTGCACGAGGGACATCTGTCGCTGGTCAGGGCGGCGCGCGCGGCCAGCGACCTGGTGGCTGCTTCTATTTTCGTCAACCCCACCCAATTTGGTCCTAATGAAGATCTGGCCAGGTATCCCAGATCGTTCGAGAGCGACCGCCAGTTGCTGGAGAACGAGGGAGTGCATCTGCTATTTGCGCCGCCGGTCGAGGAGATGTATCCCGCAGGCTCGGTGACCTGGGTGGAGGTGGAGGAGTTGAGCAACAAGCTTGATGGCCGGTCGCGCCCTGGACACTTCCGCGGGGTGACCACGGTAGTCGCGAAGCTGTTTCACATCATCGAGCCGGACGCGGCATTTTTCGGGCAGAAAGACGCGGCGCAGGTCGCGATCATCCGGCGCATGGTGCGCGATCTCAGCCTGCCGGTAGAAATCGTGGTCTGCCCCATCGTGCGCGAATCGGATGGGCTGGCCATGAGTTCGCGGAACGCCTATCTCAATCCCGAGCAGAGAAAGCAGGCGCTGGTGCTGCATCGTTCGCTGGTGCGCGTGCAGGCGCTGGCCGAACGCGGCGAATCCGCCGCCTTGAAACTGGCAGCCGCGGGACGCGAAGAATTCTCCCGCGAGCCTTCCGTGCGCCTCGACTATTTTGAGATTGTGAATCCTGACACCCTGGATCCCGTCCCCGAGGTTGCCGGGGAGACCCTGGTTGCGGTGGCAGCCTACGTTGGCACCACGAGGCTCATCGACAACCTGCTGCTTAAGGGAGTCCCTAAATAGACAAAAATCCCCACTTCATGCGCGAGAAGTGGGGCATCTCTGAATCAGATTTCCAGCTAGTAGGAATACGGGTCGATGTAGCTGGGAGCGGTGTAGTAGCCATCCAGCCAGGGTGTGGGGGTATACCACCAGTAAGGAGACCAAGCCCAGAAGGGATTCCACCAACCCCAACCCCATCCCCACCCCCAACCAAAGCCAAGACCGAAGCCCCAACCCCAGCCGCAACCGAAGCACCCAAAGCCGGGATAGAATCCCCGGTATCCCCACCCACGCCCGCCGCCGACCCAGGCATTATGAATACCGCCGATACCGATGTGGTTCGCAGCGACAGTGGTGCCGGCACGTTCGCCGGCGAAGCCGTGCCAATGGCCGTCGGCAATGGCAGCGTGGGATGTGGCTGTCAGGTTGGACCTTGCGGCGGTTTCTCCTCCCCGGCCAGCTACTCCGGCGCCGGATCGTGCCGACATCGCGCCCCCATTGGAGGATCGCTGGAAGGAATGCCATCCCGGCGAGGTATCGCGAACTCCGTGGCTTTCTGAGGACCAAGGATGGTAGGAGCCGCGCATCGAAGATGCGCCGCCGCGCATGCCTCCTCCGTAAGAGCCACGTCCGCTGTAGGACCCACGTCCGCCGCCATAGCCGCCGCGATAGCCCCCACCGCGATAGCCCCCACCGCCGTAATAAGCCCCTCCGCTGTGGTATCCGCCGCCGTAGCCGCCGCCATGGTATCCACCCCCGGCATAGCCGCCACCGTGGAAGCCGCCGCCACCGCCAAAGCCCCCAGCAGCGCCGTGGGAACCTCCGCCCCCGCCACCGTGACCGCCGCCACCGTGCTGGGCGAAAGAGGGCGTAGCAAAGCAGAGGAATACGAAGGATGCGAATGCGGTGAGAAGTGCTTTCAGTAAGGTGGGTTTGCTCATTGCTCCCTCCACCTGGAACGGCGGTTTTGCTGCTCCCGGGCAGGGCAAACCGCTCTCATTTTTGATCGTACCCCTATTTGGAACACAAATCCAAGAGAGAAGTTGCACCGCCAGATTGAGCCAATACAGGGTAGCCCTAAGGTACCGCGGCCACAACGCCGGGTTCGGGTCCCATGCGCTGCCGGATCAGGCTCTCGACCTGGGACCAGATGTGCGGATCGCAATCGCTCTCGATGTGGCTGCCGGTAAAAGTCCGGTCGAACCAGGTCATCCCGTCGCATCGGATTGGCGCCTGGCTGTAGTCGAAGCGATAATTGCCCAGAATCTCGGTCTTCGCCGGGTCGGCGGCGCGTATGGCCGAGCGACCATGCACCAATCCATGCGGCTGGTAGAAATTGACGGCGGCCTCAACATTGTCAGGAATTACGTCGTCGTGCTGCCAGGGCTTGGCTACGCTATCGACTTGCACCGTGAGCAACACCGGAATCCCGGTGCGATCCAATTCACGGGCCAGCAGCACGGCCGCCGCCGCTCCCCAACTGTGCCCGAAAAGAATGACCCGGGCCTGCGATTTTTCCTCGTCGGTGAGCACTCCGTCGCGGTCGCGGTCGAGCAGGCGAAGGATCGTCTTGTAAGCGGCTTTGCGGTGCCGGTTCTCAAAGACTCGAACGTAGGTGCCGCGGGCAAGATTCTGCTGAATTTTTTCGGCCAGCTTGACCGGGCCGTGGTGGGGATTGTCGTGCCGCACGAACCCCCCGGTGAAGCCGATCACGATGGTGGAAATGTTGGTAGTGGAGCGCTTGCCTGCAATCCCATCGGCTGCAAACAGCGAGAGCGCGCACGAAGTCCCGAAGACCGCAGAAAGAATCGCGAATCGAGCGAACCGGGACACGCGGGCTCCTACTTCAGAACTGCGCTCGGTCGTAAGATGATTCCATTGGTGGAAGGGATGCGGCATAATTTTGCCGCCGCGGCCTGCGAGCAACTTCTGCAGCTATGCCCAAAAGCCGTGCCTGGCAAGGCTTCTGGCTCCCCATTCCTACCCGGACGCAAGTCTACACCTGCTGTCAAGGCTTGGCAGTGACATCGATCACGGCGCCGCGCTTCCTGCACACCCTGCTACCCGCGGTGCAGCACCTAGAGGGTGCCGTCTAAGCCACGATTAATTTTGGACCGGAGACGAAGCGGTTTCCTCCCAGGAAATAACGCAGGGGCAAAGCCGCGGCTTTGGTAATGCCGATGCGGGGTGCCACTATCACCCCGTGGGCGCGAAAGCCGTCATCGCCAATCCAGAGGCTTTCCGTGGACGAGGTCAGATCGCACCCATTATCGCGGGCGCGGGTGATTCCGAAAGCTTCGGCCAGACGTCCCGGCCCGCTGGTCAACCTAGGCAAGTCTTTCGGGCTGTGGAGCCCGATTCCGCGAGCCCGAGCCATGGTCTCCATACCAGACAGCGGTTCGAGCGCGCGAAATAAGACGCTGCCCGCGCGCCCTTCGGGCTCGCATGAGACATTCAGGCAGTAATGGTTCCCGTAGATGAAATACACATAGGCGTGGCCGGGTGGCCCAAACAACACCGCATTGCGGAGGGTCTGACCCGCGGCGGCGTGAGCAGCAGGATCTTTTTCTCCCAGATAGGCTTCCACTTCGACGATCCGGGCCGTTAAGCGCGGGCTATCGTTTCGCACCAGCACCTTACCCAGAAGAGCGCGCGCCACCCGTCGCGGGTCACGCGCGTAAAAAGCTCGCGGGAGCGGAAAGATTGGAGCCCGTGGGGTTGAAGTCTGCGGCTTCACCATGCAGCGGAAATCTTAAACGCTGAGAGCAATGATTGTCGCTGCGAGCCACCATCACTAATCGAGGAAATCACGTTATCCGCGGGAACAATTTTTCATCGCGGGAACCACAAGAACGATCCTCCCAGCAGCGCGGCGCCTGCCGAGAGCCATGCAACATAGTCGCCGGGGTGCCCGCTATGAATCTTTCGCAGCGACGACGGAAGTTCCGGCATCGCGGAACAGAAAGCGCAAGTCGAAGCCCGCACCTACGCCCCGCCCTTCGCCGATTCTTTGAGGTACGCCAGCACTTCTTCCGCATGCCCATCGGCCTTCACGTTCTCGAAAATGTGCTTGATCTTTCCCTCTGGGCCGATAATGAAGGTAGTCCGCGCCACGCCCCTGACTTTCTTGCCGTACATGTTCTTATCTTTCATGACCCCAAAGGCCTCTGCAACTTTCTTGTCGGCATCGGCCAGCAGCGGGAACGGCAGGTTTTCCTGATCCTGGAACTTCTTCTGCGCCTTCGAAGTATCTGGGGAGACGCCAAGCAGCACGGCACCGGTTTTTTGAATCTGTTTATATATATCGCGGAACCCGCGAGCCTCGACGGTTCAACCGGGGGTGTTGGCTCGTGGGTAAAAATAGAGAACGACGGTCTTGCCGCGCAGGTCCTTAAGCGCGACTTCTTTTCCGTTCTCGTCCTGCAAACTGAAGTCGGGAGCCTTATCATTGACGTGCATGGGTATTTCTCCGGAAAAATTGAAGTTGAGCGCAATTAGAAAGTTAAATTCCCTACCCTCTCGGGAAAAACTTGAGAACAGTGAGGGACCCCGTTTGCGATGCCAAAACGTCTTGAGCAGTTTACACCGCTGGCAATGGGCATGGAGCGGGGTTGTACTCTGCGCTCTGGCCGGCTTCGTCGCCATCGCGCCAAGCGCCGCGGCGCAGGAAGAAAGGCCCGAGATCCCGGTTGCCGAGCACAAGGTCCCGGCAAAAAAAGATGCTGGCCCGCGCGCCGTCGCCGTCCTGCGCATGACCGACAAGGGCAAAGCATCGCTGGTGCCGATCGCCATCTTGATCAATGGCAAGTTTTGGGATGCGACCGTCTACAAAGCTGATCCTGTTCCGATGGCGCTGGATTCGGGCACCGTCTATGAAGCTGAGAGGAGCGGCAGTTCCCTTGGCCTGTTCACGGTCGGTAGTGCTCTGCACAGCAACTCGCCCAATGCCCAGGCGCCCTGGATCGGAACCGGCGCGTGGAGGCCAGCAGGCACCGAAGAGCCGAAACCCGTATTGAAAGCCAACACCACGCCGGTTGGAATCGACAGCGACGACGCGCCGCCGCGGCTCACGCATGAGCCAGCCAAAACCGCGCCCGCGGACACCGCATCGGCTTCGAAGACTGCGCCTGCATCGACGACCGCCCCGCCATCCAACCCCGCGCCCGCGACCACTTCCAATCCGAGCGGCAGTTCCGATAGTGATGGGCCGCCGCGTCTGAGCAAGCCGAGTTCTGTTCCCTCGCAGCCGCCCGCTGGTTCCCCGCAACCGGCACAATCCAAGCCCGCAGCACAGACTGGAACGAAATCTCCCGCGCAGGACGACTCAAAATCCGCCCAAGCCAAGGCAGAGAACAAGTCCGATGTCCCCGCCTCCGATAGCGGCGCCGATGAAGCGAATCGCCCCATTCTGCGCCGCGGCAAGCCGGCGGAGTCCTTCGCCGATGAGGACGTACCGGGATACAGCAAGCCCGGCGCATCATCTTCCGCCACATCCTCCACCGGAGGAAATATTGTCGAAACCAAAGCGGCTCAAGACGACGTCAGACTGATTCCCGCCATCTCCGATGCGGGTGGGCCCATCCCACATCCCTACACCTTCGAGTGGATCAAGGGCGAAGAAGAAGATCGGCGCAAGCAGATCATCGCGTTGGCCAAGCAGCAGGTAAAAGCTTACGTGATCGCCCAGGACCGGGCCACGATCACCCCGACGCATCCCCAGCCAGCGAAGCACGCCGTGATCAAGGTGAAAGACCCGCTGCTCGATAACGTGCAGATGATCGCCTACGATCTGTGGAACTCGAATCAGCCCATCATGGTTCTCACCGCGCAGGCGCACCTGCCGCCGCCATCGCCGGGAGCTCCGCACTCGCAGGTTGCCTCCGACCTGCAGTACTCAGTAACGCTCGTAGCCTATCCCGACATCTACAACAACCTGCACACGCTTTATTCGGGAGTGACCGACAGATTCCATCTCGACGTCACGCCGCAACTCGACCTGATTGACGCGGTCGACGCTGACGGCGACGGACGTGGCGAGTTGCTGTTCCGCGAGACCACCGACATGGGCACGGGATGGGTGATCTACCGCGCCACCGGTGACAAGCTTTTCAAATTGTTCGACAGCTTGAGCCCGGAGTGAGCCAGTTTGAAAGTTTCAGGGTTACAAAGTTTCTGGTACCTGCAGTCACGCCACCTGGGCGCAGCCAGGATTTTGATTTTCCTCTAAAATCTCTCGACGGGATAGGAGCCCAAGCCCTGCTTTGCGCCTGACACGCCGCCAGTTTGTTCAATCTATCGCCGCCACGGGAGCTGTTGCCGGACTGCCGGCCTGGATTTCGTCGTGCAGTGGATCGTCGCGGGCGAGCGCGAGCGCACCGGCCTCAGTGCCCCATTCTCAATTCAGCCCACCCGCCGAGTTCACATTCCCCAAAGGATTTTTCTGGGGTACAGCTACCGCCGCCTACCAGATTGAAGGGGCATGGAAAGAGGACGGCAAAGGCGAGTCGATCTGGGACCGCTTTGCCCACACTCCAGGCAAGATCAAGAACAGCGACACGGGAGACGTGGCCTGCGATTCTTATCACCGCTGGACCCAGGACCTTGCCCTGATGCGCGCGATGAACCTGACCAGCAGTCGCTTCTCCATTTCCTGGCCGCGCATTCAGCTTGCGGGTTCCGGAGCAGTGAATTCCAAGGGCATGGATTATTACAGCCGCTTAGTGGACGCGCTGCTGGAAGCGCGCATCCGCCCGCTGGTCACCCTCTATCACTGGGACCTGCCGCAGGCGCTGGAAGATGCTGGAGGGTGGCCGAACCGCGATCTGGTGGCCCGCTTCGCCGATTACGTGCAGATCGTCGCCAAGGCCTTAGGAGATCGCGTAAACGATTGGATTCTGTTCAACGAACCGGCTGCGTTCGTAGATCTCGGATATCTGGACGGAACGCATGCCCCCGGCCGCAAGAGCTTGTTGGAATTTCTGCGCGCCAGCCATGTCGTGAATCTGGCGCAGGGCGCGGCTTTCCGTGCGCTGAAAGCAGTGCGGCCGACCGCGCGCATAGGCACCGCCTTCAGCATGTCCCCGTGCGAGCCTGCCTCGGGTTCTGACGAAGACAAGCTCGCAGCCGAGCGCGCGCACGCGATCACCAACACCTGGTTTCTGGAATCTGCGCTGCACGGGCGCTATCCCGGTGCATTCACGTTTCTGCCCGAATCTGCGATGGGCATCAAGTCCGGTGATATGGAAAACATGCGAGCCCCGCTCGATTTCATCGGCATCAATCTTTATTACCGCACCATCGCCTCCGCTCCTGGAGCGATGGAGCGCGCCGTGCACGCTCAGGAATGGCTCTATCCGGTAAAGATGGAGGGCGGAGAAAGAGGTCCAAAAACCGACATTGGCTGGGAAGTCTGGCCGAAGGCGCTCTACGACATGGTTACTCGCATCACGCGCGACTACAACCGACCGGTTATCGAAATCACCGAGAGCGGCTGTGCCTACAACGATGGACCGGACGCCGGCGGGGTAATTCGAGACAGCCGCCGTTCCGATTATCACCGCCAGTATCTGGCGGCGCTGGGGCAGGCCATGGCCGAAGGCGCCGATGTTCGCGGCTATCACGCCTGGAGCCTGATCGATAATTTCGAGTGGGCGGAAGGCTTCAGCCAGCGCTTCGGGCTGGCCTACGTGGACTTCGCGACGCAGAAACGCACGATCAAAGACTCGGGCCGGTGGTACGCGAAAGTGGCCGCGGAGAACAGGCTCAGCTGAAACGAAAGAAAATTGCAGGTTGTAGAGTTCTGATCAAAAAAACCCTGAGCGTCGCTAATTCTGTATTCTGCAATCTAAAATCTGCAATCTAAAATACTCTTCTAACTGAAGTTCCTACCGTCCCTGCATCACCAGTTCCCCGTTCTGCACTTTCATTGCCCCGACATTCTCCGGCAGTTTGAGCCGGTCGCGCTGCTCGGCGAGCTTCTTCTGCAACGCCGGATTTACCAGCGTCACCGGAACGCTCAGATCACCCACTTTGAATTCCGTGGGGTCGAAAGTCGCATAGCCATCCTTCTCGCCGATGTGGCCGGAGATCGTAACCCACACATCCTTGCCGGCAATTTCAGTAAGAAACTGTCCGTGCACCACGTCGCCATCAAAACTAACCTGCTGATCCTTGATCGTGGGCGCGCCGCTGCCGACGTTGGAATCGGGCGTGAGTTGTCCAGCGTTGCCCAGGGATTGCGCCAGCACCGCGGTGATCTCCTCAGAATTGATATGAACCTCAGGCTTGGGGCTGTCGGAAATTGAGGATGAGGAACTTTGGCCCGAATCGCTGGCCGGAGACGGACTCGATTGCTGCGTGGCCTGCTCGAACTCGGTCATCTTTTGGTCAAATGAATGCGCATGCTCCGCAATCTTTGCCGCAGGCAGCGGCTGCGCCACCGGCGTAGGCTTCTTCAGCACGAGCACAATCGCGATCAGCGATGCCACCAGTGTCGCAATGCTGATGATGCGGTCGATTTTGTATTTTTTCATGCGCAGCTCTGGCTCGGTCAGCCCCAGGCAGGCGGGCCCAGCACCATCCTACAGGCGGCCCACGGGGAGGTCAGATGACCGAAGTCATAGGCCCGGCGTGTACCTGAAGCGCTCTTCACCCCAGCTTTTTCGCTAGCAGTTCGTTTACGATCTGCGGGCTGGCTTGGCCTTTTGAAGCCTTCATCACTTGCCCGACAAAGAAGCCGAGCATGGTTTTCTTGCCCCCGCGGTACTGCTCAAGCTGCCTGGGATTTGCGGCCAGAATCTCATCAATGATCTTCTCCAGAGCCGAAGTGTCAGTGGATTGCTGCGGCCGCCCTTCTTCCTCATAGACCACCGGGAAATCCTTCCCCCGTTTGAAGCTCAGGTCGTAGAGATCCTTGAGCATCTTGCCCGAGATCGTTCCGGACTCGACCAGGTCCGCCGAGGCCGCGACTCCCCGCATGGTGATTGGCGACTGCTCGATGGCAAGGTTGCTCGCCTTCAGCCGCCCCATCAGTTCGCCCTGCACCAGGTTGGCCACGCGCTTGGGATTCTTCGCCGCCTTCGCCGCCTGCTCGAACTGGTCGGCGAGCGTTTTCGAAAACGTCAGCACCTGTGCGTCGTATTCGGTGATGCCGTAGTCCTTCACCATTCGCGCGCGGCGCGCTTCGGGCAATTCCGGCAAGGAGCGGGCGATTTCTGCCCTCCAGTTTTCGTCCACCACCAGCGGAAGCAGGTCCGGTTCCGGAAAATAGCGGTAATCGTGCGCCTGCTCTTTCGAGCGCATCCCGTAGGTCTTGCCTTCGTTGGCATTGTAGAGTCGAGTCTCCTGCGTGATCTTCCCGCCCGACTCGATCACGTCGATCTGGCGCCCGATCTCATACTCCAGCGCCTCGCGAATAAAGCGGAAGGAATTCACATTCTTGATTTCGGTCTTGGTGCCGAATTCTTTTTGCCCGCGCGGGCGCACGCTCACGTTGGCGTCGCATCGCAGCGAGCCTTCCTCCATGTTGCAATCGCTCACGCCGGTGTAAAGAATGATTTCCTTCAGCCGCGTCAAATACTCATAAGCTTCGTCGGGGGTGGAGATATCCGGCTCGCTGACAATTTCAATCAGCGGCACGCCGGTGCGGTTCAGATCGATCGCCGTCTTCGCGTCCGAATCCGGAAAGCCCTCGTGCAGGCTCTTGCCCGCATCCTCTTCGAGATGCACCCGGGTGATCCCAATCTTCTTCTTACCTCTCTCAGCCGCCACCTCGATGAACCCGAACTCCGCCAGCGGCTTGTCGTATTGCGAGATCTGGTACCCCTTCGGCAGATCGGGATAGAAATAATTCTTGCGGGCAAAAATCGAAGTCTCGTTGATGCGGCAGTTCAGCGCCATCGCCGCCAGCGTGGCGAACTCCACCGCCCTTTTATTGAGAACCGGCAGCGCGCCCGGCATCCCCAGGCATACCGGACAGACATTCGTATTCGGAGGCGCGCCAAAGCGCGTGGAACACGAGCAGAAAATCTTCGTCACCGTCAGAAGCTGGACATGCACCTCCAGCCCGATGACGGGCTCGAACTTGGGATGGGCGGCAATAGAAGTCTGCGCAGAAGTAGCCATGAAACCAGTCTCGAGATTGAGTAATTGGGTAATTGAGCAATTTTGTAATTTAAGAATGGACCCTAATTTCCCAATTACTCAATTTCAAAATTTCTCAATTACCAAATCGCGCTCATCGGTTTGCCGGCGCGTCCAAATACTTGTCCATCGGGATCTCGAAAAACATGAGCTCGTTTCCCTTTGCATCGGAAACGCCCGTCACGTCGATATTCGCGCCGCGCAGCGGCGACTCGATTCCGCCAATGTCGAAGAACATGAATCCAGACTGGCTGCTGTGAGGCTCGACCGCCCTGGCTGCGAATTGCGATGCATCCAGTTCGTCCATTTCCTTCTTGCTCAGCGCGCCCTTCGACCTGCGTGGCAGCGGAATCGGGCTGGGCCGGGTTGGCGCCTGCGGGTTGGCAAAGCGGCGGTACAGATCGTCGCTTCCCAGCGGCGTGAGCTTCGAATTGTTGGCCGTGATCAGTGTGACCGCCATTCGCGCGATGGAAACGGGCTGATCGCCATCATTGGTTACCACAAAAAAAACCGGCAGCAGGCCATGCTGGGAGAAATCAATCGAAAAGATCTTGGATTTCGCCGCAGTATCGTAGGGATCGGCGGCGATCGAGACTTTCTCGTCGCGATGCAGATCGTGTGCCGGATAGTTGAAAGCAGGCTTCGCTTCCGGCTTTACGAAAGTTTTTGAGGCCAGCAGCACGGGGACGAACAAAATCGCCCCGCCCGCGAACACCAGCAAAGGCCAGTTCCATCGCATGCACAAGCATCGCATTCCGCAATTATAGAGGGCAGGCGGTTGCGCTGCCCGGTTTAGAATGGCTCCAGCTTGATCTATCTCCTTTACAGTCTGGCGCTGGGGCTGGCCATGCTGGTAAGCCTGCCCTACTGGCTTTATCAGATTGCGCGACATGGCAAGTACCGGCGCGGCTTTACCGAGCGCATGGGGAAGGTGCCTGCACGGCTCAGGTCAGCGGATGCGACGCGGCTCGTCATCTGGATTCACGCCGTGTCGCTGGGCGAGGTGCTCGCGGTCAGCGGGCTGGTCGAGCGGATGCGCAGCGCGTTCCCGCAACATCGTGTCCTCGTTTCTACCACCACCGACACTGGACAGCATCTCGCCCGCCAGCGCTTCGGCGAGGAAAACGTTTTTTATTTTCCCATGGACTTTGGCTTCGCCATCCGCCCTTACCTGCGGGCGCTGCGCCCCGAACTGGTAGTCCTCGCCGAAACCGAATTCTGGCCGAATTTCTTACGGCTGGTCAGCGCGAGTGGCGCCCGCATTGCCGTGGTCAACGCCCGCATCTCGGACCGTTCCTGGCCGCGTTACCAGCACTTTCGCTGGGCCCTCCGCAAGATGCTGGCGCAAGTGGATCTCTTGCTCGCCCAGACCCAGCAGGACCGCGAGCGCCTGCTCTCGATTGGAGCGGAACCGGAACGGGTGTCGGTCGCTGGTAATCTGAAGTTCGATGTCAGGCTGCCTTCGCCGCCGCCAATTGTCGATCGCCTTCGCCAGTCTCTACAAGCGGAAGGCGCGGGGCCCGTACTCGTCTGCGGCAGCACCGTGGAAGACGAGGAACCGGTGCTGCTGAAGGCGTTTGAAAATTTGCGGGTGGCCCATCCCAAGGCCGTGATGATCCTGGCGCCCCGCCACCCGGAGCGCTTCGATAAGGTCGCCATTTTGGTACAGCAATTGGGCATTGCTCTGCACCGGCGCTCGCGCTGGCAGGGCGAACCGCTAGCCGGAGGAGTCCTGGTGGTGGATACGATCGGAGAACTGGCGGCCCTCTATGCATTGGCGGACTTGGCCTTCGTCGGCGGAAGCCTGGTGCCGCGGGGCGGTCACAATATCATCGAACCGGCGCAGCAAGGCGTCGCCATCGTCACCGGAAATCACACGGAAAACTTTCGCGACATCGTGGGACTGTTTCGAAGCCGCGACGCAGTCCGCATCGTCGGTGTCTCGGAGCTGCCGCTGACCTTCATGCACCTGCTGGGAAATCCCGCGGAACGGCTGGCGCTCGGTCGCCGCGCGAAAGAAACCATGGAGTCCCAGATGGGCGCAACGGACAGAACTCTGCAAGCTCTGAAGGCGCTCCTGACGCAGCAGGCCGGCCCCCTGGCCACTTCGGCGCAAGCCGCCCACAACGATTGAATCCTCTCGCCAACATTTACGGCGGAATTGTGACCGCGCGCAACGCGTTCTACGACCGCGGCCTGCTGCGCGCGCGAAAACTTCAGGGCCCGGTGGTGAGCGTGGGAAATCTTTCCGCAGGCGGATCCGGGAAGACTCCGTTCGTCATGCTGTTGGGAGAATTGCTCAAAGCCCGTGGAGTGAAGTTCGACGTTCTTTCGCGCGGCTATGGCCGGCAGAGCCGGGGAGTGCTGCTGGTCGAACCGGCGGGCCTGCCGCAACAATTTGGAGACGAGCCGCTGTTGATCGCTCGCAAGCTGCAAGTCCCCGTCATTGTCGGGGAGGATCGGTATGCAGGCGGAACTCTTGCCGAGTCGCGTTTTGGACCGCAGCTTCATTTGCTCGACGACGGCTTTCAGCATCGCGCCCTGGCGCGCGACTTCGATATTGTGCTGCTCACGCCGCAGGATGCCACCGATCGGTTGCTTCCCGCGGGAAAATTGCGCGAGCCGTTGCGATCGCTGGCTCGCGCCCACGCCGTGGTGCTGGCCGGCGGTGCAAGCGCAGAATCTTTTCCCCTTGCTGGAAAGCTGGTTTGGCGCGTGAGACGCGGCATCCTCCCAAAAAATGTCCCGCCGCGTCCAGTGGTCTTCTGCGGGATCGCCCGGCCTCAGAATTTTCTGCTGCAGTTGCGGGCCGCAAATATCGAGCCCGTCGCCGAAGCTTTCTACCGCGACCACCACGCCTACGAAGAGAAAGATATTCGGGAATTGCTCGAACTCAAGCAGCGCAGCGAGGCGGGAGGCTTTCTCACCACCGAGAAGGATGCGGTGAATCTGGGCGCGTATCTCTCGGCTCTCCAGCCGCTGTCGGTCGTTCCGGTTCGCATGGAGTTGGCCGATGCGGCTAACGCCATGGATACCATCCTGCGCAAGATCGAGGAACGAAAGCGCGGCGCATGAGAGAATCTGTCGGTAATGGCATGACCAGACATCCCAAAGAGGGCGAGCGGCTCAAGAAGATCGTCGAGGACTTCCCCAACCTCACGGTTACGGTGTTGGGAGACCTGGTGGCGGATGAGTTCGTCTTCGGCGAGATTTCGCGGGTATCGCGCGAGGCCCCGGTGCTTATTCTCAAACACCGAGAGCGAACCATCGTGCCTGGCGGCGGAGCCAACGCCGCCAACAATCTCGCCGACCTGGGCGTCAACGTTCTGCCCGTGGGCATTGTTGGCGACGACGAGGCGGGGCGGTTGCTGCTGAAGTATTTTCGCCACAAACACATCGCCATCAGTGGCGTGCTCAAGGACAAGAGCTACACGACGGTCACCAAGACGCGCATTCTGGCGGGCATGACGCACACCTCGCGGCAGCAGGTGGTGCGAGTCGACCGCGAGCCGCAGCAACCGCCTAACCCTCATCTGACTCGGGAGCTTTATCTGGCCGCTCGCAATTATGCCCAGGCTTCGGATGCGCTGCTGGTTTCCGATTACGGCTACGGCGCGGCGACTCCGGCGATCGTCGATGCGCTGCGCGAAAAAGGCAAGCTGGGATCGGTGCCGCTCATCCTGGACTCGCGCTATCGCATGTTGCAGTATTCGGGCATAACGGCGGCGACTCCGAATGAGCCTGAGGTGGAAGAGGCACTTGGCACTCCCATCGGGCAGGATTGGAACAAGCTGCTGACGGCAGGCGAGCAACTGATGTCGCGGATGAAGTTACAGTCGCTGGTGATCACGCGAGGCCGAGATGGCATGGCGGCATTCGATCGCAAGCACAAGCCGGTGGACATTCCGATCTTCGGCTCGGACCAGGTGGCAGATGTCACGGGGGCAGGCGATACGGTGATTGCCGCCTTCACCGCGGCACTCGCGGCAGGAGCTTCGACCGAAGAAGCCGCTCAACTGGCTAACTATGCGGGGGGGCTCGTTGTGATGAAGCGCGGCACCGCGACGATTACACGGCAAGAACTGCTGCACGCAATCGAGCAAGCGCCGCCGGCTACACGACCTCATTGAACGCACAAAATAAAATTCTCAGCCGGGCCCAGCTCCGCCATCAGGTGGAGCAATGGCGGCGCGCCGGCGAACGCATCACGCTCGCCAACGGCAACTTTGATCTGTTGCATGTCGGCCACGTGCGGTACCTGGCCGGAGCCAAGGCGCTCGGCGGAAAGCTGGTGGTGGCGATCAACTCGGATGAATCGGTTCGGGCCCTGAAGAGCGAGGGGCGGCCGATCATGCCACAGGACGAACGTGCCGAGATCGTGGCTGCGCTAGCCGATGTGGATGCGGTCGTCATCTTTCCCGAGCTGGACGTGCGTGCCATCATCCGCGAGATCCGCCCTGACATTCAGGCCAAAGGAACCGATTACACGGCGGACTCCGTGCCCGAGCGCGATGCAGTCGCCGAATATGGCGGGCGCGTTGCCATTGTGGGCGATGCCAAAGACCATTCCACCAGCGAGATCATCCGCTCGCGGCTGACGCCGAGGAAATCTTGAGCGCATCGGGTGCTACAAGCACGAAGCCCGAACGGCTGCTCGTGGTGCGGCTGAGCGCGATGGGAGACGTCATCCACACGCTGCCTGCGGCGCAGGCGCTGCGTGAGTCGTATCCCGAGGCGATGATTGGCTGGCTGATTGAGGAACGCTGGGCTGAGCTGTTGTGCGCTCGGGGTGCGCCGCGACGGGGACCGCGGTCGGCGCAACGCCCCCTGGTCGATTGGGTGCACACGGTCGACCTCAAAAAATGGGGAAAGTCGCTGTCCGCGATCCAGACAATCGAGCAGATTGCGCGCGTGTGGAACGACGTGCGGGCTGCCAGGTATCAGGTCGCGGTCGATTTGCAGGGAGCAATCCGGTCGGCAGTTCTGGCGCGCTGGTCGGGGACGCCGGTGGTGTATGGCGCGGCCCAGTCGCGCGAATCGCCGGCGAGTTTGTGGTACACGCGGCAGGTGATCGCGCGCGGGACTCACGTCATCGAGCAGAACCTGTCGGTCGCGGAGGCGCTGACGCAGAAGAGCCTCACCGTGCCGCGCGTGAATTTTCCCGTCGACCCCAGAGCGGAAGGCGTCGTTGGGGAAATGCTGCGCGGGATTCGTAACTACGCGATCTTGAATCCGGGCGCGGGTTGGGGAGCCAAGCGGTGGCCGGCCCAGCGTTATGGCGAGGTGGCGCGGCAACTGGCTGGCGAAGGGCTTCATTGCTTTGTGAACTGCGGCCCCGGTGAGGAGCAGCTGGGAGAACAGGTCAGCACCGCCAGTGGAGCTTCGGCGAAGGCGCTGAAGCTGACGATCACGGAACTGATTGCGCTGACGCGAGGCGCGAAATTGTTTGTCGGCGGCGATACGGGGCCGCTGCATCTGGCGGCGGCATTGCAGGTTCCGGTGGTCGCGATTTTCGGGCCGACCGATCCGGCTCGCAACGGACCGTATGCGACGCGGAGCGTCGTGTTGCGGAGCCCGGCCAGCCCGACGACACATGCGCGCAATCCCAAGCCCGATGAAGGCATGCTGGAAATCGGGGTGGACGCGGTCGTAGAGGCAGCTCGCGGACTGCTGGCGGCCGGCGCGGCGGAGGCGGCGCATGGCTGAGTGGTCGCGGGTGGCGCGGCGCATCCGGGTACCGCTGGGGTTTGCCTTTGCGGTGCTGTATTTCTGGCTGGCGCGGCCGACGTGGCGCTTTCTCGCGCTGGGCGCGGTGCTGATCGTACCCGGGTTGCTGATCCGGGCGCTGGCTTCAGGACACGTGCGCAAGAATGAGGCGCTAGCGACCTCGGGGCCGTACGCCTACACGCGGAATCCGCTGTATCTGGGGTCGCTGCTGATCGGCGCGGGATTTGCCCTGGCGTCCCGCAGTTGGTGGGTTGGAGGCGTGCTGGTCGTGATGTTCTTCGCGATTTATATGCCGGTGATTCGGAGCGAAGAGAAGTTTTTGCGGCAGACGTTTCCGGAGTTCGAAGAGTATGCCAGACGGGTGCCGCGAATGTTCCCCGGAATCGGGCGCTCGTCATCGTCAGCAGGCGGCAGATTTTCGTTTGATCTTTATTGGCAGCATCGCGAGTACAACGCACTGCTGGGGTCGCTGGCAATGGCAGCGGGGCTGATTGCGAAGATGATGCTGTTGAGAAACGGGTGATGGCAGTTGATTCTTTCGAAGACGCCTAACAAGTTCTTCCCTATTGATTCTTCTTCAGGAATTTAGACTTCGGGCGGCGCTGAAGTCAGAGCCAGAACAGGGGAACCAGACCGGCGGCGGCCAGCGCGACCAGGAGTGTGAGGCTTTGGCGGCCGGTTGCGCGGTCGGCCAGGCTAAAGGAGTAGATGCCTTTGATGAGGTTGTTGCTGGCGGCGGCAATCAGGACAGCTTCGGCCGCAACTTTGAGCGGCGTGAGCGTGCCAGCGGATTGGGTCATGCCCATGATAAAGGGATCCACGTCGGTGACCCCCATGACGGCGGCAAGGATGTTGACGCCGGCGTGGCCGAGGTAGGTGACCGCCAGTTGCGTGGCGATCAGCATGGCAAGAAAGAAGGCGGCGAAGACGAAGGCAGCGAGGAGATCGAGAGGATTCCCCGGATCGAATTCGCGCTCGATCTGCGATTGCACGGCGTCGGGGCGGCGGGACCAGAGCCAGCCGGTGAGAATGGCGGCGCCGGCCAGGGCCAGGAAGGCGGGGGCTAGAGTGGCTGCCAGCTGGCGATTGAAGAGAGCCAACAGAGCCACCAGTCGGAGATACATCATCCCGGAAGCGATCAGGATTCCTCCCGCGAAAAGATGCGGGCGTTGCTCGCGGGCGGCGCGGCGCGACATGGCCACGGTGGCTACCGTGGAAGAGTAGGCCCCGCCCAGGAAGGCGGCGAGGATGACTCCGCCGCGTTCTTTGGTCACTTTCTGCAGGACATAGCTGCCGTAGGAAATCGTGCTGACGGCTACCACCACGAGCCAGGTTTTGAAGGGGTTGATATGAAACGGTCCGAATTGCTGATTGGGGAGGATGGGGAGGATCACTGCGCTGAGCAGGAGAAATTTCGCGAAGGTCAGAACTTCCTGCGGAGGCATGCGGGTGGCCAGGCGTTCCAGCACAACTTTGAGTTCGAGCAGCAGGAGGCTGGCTACGCTGAGCGCGGTGGCGATCCAGAGGTGGTCATAGAAGACCAGGGCGCCTACTACATAGGTGCTCAGGCCCGACATTTCGGAGGTGACTCCGGCGGCTTCGGCCTGCGAGAGTTTGTGCCAGTAGGAGAGGAGGAGGAATCCGCCAACGACCAGGAATCCCAGGATGACCGGCATTAACTGAGAGCCGGAGAGCAAAGCGATCGAGTAGCCAAGCAGACCGATTAAGGGAAACGTGCGCACTCCGCCGAACGAGTAGGTGCCGGCTGAGCTTTTGTGCTCTTCCCGTTCGAGGCCGACCAGGAATGAGAGGAAGAGGACTAAGAGTATTTTGACGGCGTCGGGTGGAAGAAGGCGATAGAGTTCCACTTGCAGGTTGGGCTCCTTGATGGGAAAGAGTATAGACCTGGCGGCAAGAGATTCTCGTATTCGAGCGGAAGGCGGGAAGCGGAATTCCTCTACGGTAGATTTTTATTCGATGCGGAGGGCTGCATCGGTTCGATGCTGGGCGCACGATCCGCTCCCAAAGCCATGCGGACTCAGGGCTGCGGGACGCCCCCACGACAGCCAGCAGGATAGCCGGCGCTGCGTCTTCCCGATTCAACGAAAAAGCCTCTCGCTTGCGCGAGAGGCTTTTTCTGGGGAGGGACTTGGGGCGAGGCGCCCGTTGGTCCTAACTTATTTCGGTTGCTGTTGCTGGTCGGCACTCATGGCCGGCGAAGAGCCGTTGCTGGAGAGCTGTTCGAGATCGTTCTTCAGCAGGCTGATTTCGACGCGGCCGCCCGAGATGCGCTTCGACTTCGCGGTCTCATCGGTCGACGGAACGGGCGCGTTGCCCATGCCGACGAGGTAGATGCGGTAGACCGGAATGTCATGATCGAGCACGAGGTAGCGGACAACGGATTCGGCCATCTTCTGCGAAGTGGTGATGGCAGCCTGTCCCCTGCCCGACGAGAAGCCCTGCACTTCGATGATGTAGCCGCGCTGACCCTTCACCGGGCCCGCCATCTGGTCGAGAGCGTCCTTGGCAGCCTTGCTCAGCACGGTCTGGCCGGGGCGGAAGCGGATTTCGGTCTGGTTCGAGGCCTTGTACTGGTCGATGTTGCTGACCACGTTTTCGACCGTCTGCACGCGGGTCGTGACCTGCTGCGCGCTCTGCTGCGCCGCGGTGGCCTTGTTGCCGGCGTCGACGGCGTGCTGGTCGGCTTCATTGGCCTTGTCGGAGGCCAGCTTGATGCCCTGGGTCGCGCGCGAATCGACGTCCTTGATCATCTTGCTATTTTGGGAGGTCAGCTCATCGAGTTCGTTGACACGGTCGCGGATGGGCTCGGTCTGGCGCTGCACGTATTTCTTGCGGGCAAAGGGATTAACGCGTCCCCAGAAGCCTTCGCGAGAAGGAGCAGCAAGAGGAGCCTTGCCGGTCGCGTTGCCGCTGTTATCACTGGAAGACTGGGCCGAGTTGGACTGAGTCTGCTGCGTGGCAGCGGGTTGGCTCTGATCAGAGCTGGACGAGGTGGACTGCGCCAGGGCCGGAACAGCAAGGATCGCGGCCAGGGGCAGGGCGATTACGAGACGGTGATTCATGATGACTTCCTCCAAGTTTTTGGGGCGGGCGTTTGGGCTCGGGCTTTAGTCGCCACCCCGCGCACGCGCGGGCGTGCTCAAAGTTTTTACTTGCGTCCCCACTGAACGGTAAAGAAAGCCAGCAGATGTGCTGAGCCGGCCTGACGCTGACGCTACGCCTGGCCTTAAACTCTCGGCGACAGATACCTGCCGCCGTACTGCTTCATTACATGTGGGATGCCAAATCCAGTCCCAAGGTTGAAAGGCTAAGTCATTGATGGCTAAAGGTATTATAACGTCATTGGCGAACGGGCATACGGTCGGGTGTGCAACGGAAGGTAATTTTGGGAGACCTGATATAAAAACTGCGTGCAAAAGGCTCATGCTCGGGACGAGGAATTTGGGCCAAAGGTCAGGATTCGGTTGCGCCTACACAGATGATGGTCGAGAGGGTAATCTTGGTAACCACAGGAAAGTGGGGAGGAAATTTGCGCTTCTTAAGTCTGGGCCGGAGGAATTTCGCAACTTTTCTATATCGAGCTGGAGTCGTGATGGGAATCACCATTGGATTGCTGGCTCACGCTGGTTGGGCTCAGCAAGGGGTAACGGGGACGGCGTCTTCGCGAATTTCGGCCCAGCATTTGAAGGAGTACTCCGACTTGTCGGTGGCCTGGATGCAGGAATATTTGCGCATTGATACGACTAATCCTCCCGGGAACGAAGCCAAGGCGATAGCGTTCTATAAAAAGATCCTCGATCAGGAAGGGATTGAGAACCGGGCGTTCGAGTATCTGCCGGGCCGGGGCGACCTGTGGGCGCGGCTGCCGCATACAACCGGCGAAGGAAAGCGTCCTATCGTGCTGCTCAATCACATGGATGTGGTCACCAGCGATGCCTCGCATTGGAGAGTGGCTCCGTTCAGCGGCGAGGTCAAGGATGGATACATCTGGGGGCGCGGTGCCCAGGACATGAAAGACGAGGGGCTGGCGCAACTCGTCGTCATGGTGATGCTGAAGCGCGAGAAGATACCGCTGGACCGGGACGTAATTTTCCTGGGGGTGTCGGATGAGGAGGTGGACGGCACGGGGACAGATTGGTTCATCAAGAATCAGAAAGACCTGCTGGAGAACGCGGAGTTTTTGATCAACGAGGGCGGGGAGAATCTGCTGGAGAACGGGAAAGTAAAATTTATCGGGATCGATGTGGGGGAGAAAACCACGTACTGGCTGCATGTAGTGGCGCATGGGAGGCCGGGACATGGCTCGCGGCCGAATCCGGATTCGGCGCCGAACCGGCTGGTGCGGGCGCTGGATCGTATCATCGCCTACAAGACTCCGCTGCGGGTTCTGCCGGTGGTGGATGAGTTTTTGAAAGACATGGCTCCTTACGAGCCGCCAGAAGAGGCTGCCTATTATCGCGACGTTCGGAAGGCAGTGCAGGACAAAGAATTTCAGCAGGATGTCGAACGCGACGAGTCGCTGAATTTTCTGCTGCGCGACACGATTTCGCTGACCATGCTGGGCGGGTCGGAGCAGACCAATGTGATTCCTCCGGATGCCTGGGCAAATCTGGATGTCCGCCTTCTCCCGGGCGGGGATCCCAAGGCGGTGCTGGAGGCACTACGCAAAGTCGTGAACGATCCCAATGTCACAATTGAGCCGCTGAATGCGGAGTTTCGGCAGGCAAATTTTTCCGGAACGGATAATGCGTTGTATGCCGCCATCAAGGACGTGTCGGGAAAATACTTTCCGGGTACGCCGGTGGTGCCGCACATTACCAGCGGGTACACGGAGAATCAGCGGTACCGGCCGCTGGGGATCGTGGCGTATGGCTTTAATCCGTACACGGCGACCGAGGAAGAAGGGAGCACCGAGCACGGGAATGATGAGCGCATTCGCGTGGAGGAAGTGCGGCGGGGACCGCGGATTTTGTTGGATGTTGTGGCAGAAGTCGCCAGCCGCTGAACTTCTTTGCCACGGATTACCCGGATTCCAACGGAAGCGACCCGCATCATGTGGCGACAGCCGCCTCGGCCGTCGGTCGAGCAAAGCTCGATGGCTCTGGATGGATCAGCCGCAATATTTTTCGTGTTGCTCGAAGATGAAGTGGTCGGTCATGCCGGCGATGTAGTCGCAGATGATGCGGGGCAAAGTCTCTTCTATGGCTTTTTCCTGATAGTGATGCGGGAGTGTCTTGGGATTCTCCATCCAGAAACTGAATAGTTCGGTCACCACGCGCTCGGCGTTTTCTTTTTCATCCGCCAAGCTGGGGCTGAAGTAGACCGATTGGTGAAGGAAATCCTTCGCTTGCCGCCGCTCGGCGTCTAGTGCAGGGCTGAATGCGGCCAAGCGCTCCGGGTGTTTGCGGACGTCTTCGAGTGATTGAATTCCGGACTGACCAAGACGGCTGCGAGTATTCGCGATCAGGTCGTCGGCGAACCGGTTGAGAATTCGTTTCAGGACTTCGTTGAACTTCAGCTTGTCGGAGGCGTGGGGATAGAGCTGCGCGACTTCGCCATAGAACCGTTCGAAAATCGGAACGCCTTGCCGAATTTCCTCCAGCGAGATCAGATGCGCTTCGTAGCCGTCATCGAGGTCGGCGGTGTTATAGGCGATTTCGTCGGTGAGATCGATGAGCTGGGCTTCGAGCGGAGGACGCTGGTCGAGGAGATATTCCACCAGTTCCGGGTGATCTTTTACGGCGTAATCGCGGGAGTGCTTGATGATTCCTTCGCGCACTTCGAATGTCAGGTTCAGGCCCGGAAAAGCGGCGTAGCGCTGCTCGAAATCTTCGACGATGCGAAGAGCGTGCAGGTTGTGATCGAAGGAGAGGCCATGAGCATGCATGGCGGCATTCAGAGCTTTTTCTCCAGCGTGACCGAAGGGCGGGTGGCCGATGTCATGCACAAGCGCGAGGGCTTCGGCCAGATCGGCATTCAGGGCAAGAGCTCCGGCGATGGTGCGGGAAATTTGCGTGACCTCGAGCGTATGCGTCAGGCGGTCGCGGAAGTGGTCGGAGTACCGGCGGGTGAAGACTTGCGTCTTGGCTTCGAGGCGGCGGAAGGCGCGGGCGTGGATAATGCGGTCGCGGTCGCGCTGGAAGTCGTTGCGATAAGGATGCTCGGGTTCGGGAAAACGGCGTCCGCGCGATTTTTCGACCTCCACCGCGTAGGGAGCCAGCATGGTGGGAGTTTAGCAGAGGAGTGAGTCGAAGAGCTGTGGGGGTAATAAAAACCAATTCCCAAGTTGGAACTCATGCCCCAAATATTCACTCTCGCCAGGCTTGCGCGTCTCACAGACTGCTATGCTTAGTTCGCTGCGTTTTGTTGTACGCATCTTGAGATCACAGTTTGTGATCTCAAGTTTTTGAACTATGGCGAAAACTGCAATCGTCGCTGCTCGAAAAGTGAACTCGAAGATCATGACCCTTCGAGGCCAGAGAGTGATCCTCGATGCCGACCTAGCCGAACTTTATGAAGTACAGGTGCGGCACCTGAATCAGCAGGTCAAGCGCAACGCGAGACGATTTCCGTCGGCGTTTCGTTTTCAAGTCTCGGCCCAGGAGTTCAAAATCTTGAGATCACAAAATGTGATCTCAAGTTGGAGCCACGGAGGAACGCGTTACTTGCCGTATGTCTTCACCGAACACGGCGCGATCATGGCTGCGACAGTGCTGAACTCGGAACGCGCCATCGAAATGAGCGTCTTCGTGGTGCTGGCTTTTGTTCGTTTGCGCCGCGCGATTGCGACAAATCGGAATATTCTCGCGAAACTGGCGGAGGTCGAGCGCCGACTCGAAGCCCACGACGCCGACATCCAGGACCTGATGGACGCAATCCGGGAACTGATCAACCCTCCGGACCCACCGCGGCGTCGCATCGGATTCGAAGTACCTTCGGAGTCGCCGGCAATTCGCGGCAAAGCGCCCAAGGCTCGCACGCTCCATTTCCCCAAGAACAGGTGAGCAGGCGCCGACCCTTGATTCATGATTCAGTTGGATATGTCCCGACCGAATAGGTTTGGCGGGCGCTAAGAAGTACGCAGTAAAGCCGTGCAGCGCGACCAAAGAACGAGTCCTGTTACTGCTTGGAAGCTCCTTCTTCTTTCGCCAGCTTGACCTTTGCGGCGTCCAGTTTTTGCTGTACTTTGGCGAAGGCGTCGGCGTCTTGCTCGGCGGGAACGGTTTTATTCCATTCCTGGACGGCGCGGTCCCAGTGAGCGGCGGCGAGTTTGAGGCGTCCGGTTTTCTGGTAGAGATCGCCGAGATGCTCCTGCACCGTAGGATCGGAGCCCATGTGAGCCGCTGCTTTGTCCAAGTTCTCTTCCGCCAAATCATACTTGCCTAGTTTGAAGTATGCCCAGCCCAGCGAGTCGAGATACGCCGGATTGTTCGGTTCGAAGGCAAGCGCCTGCTTGATGTAATTCAGGGATTCTTCCAGCTTCACTCCGCGGTCGGCATTCATGTATCCGAGATAGTTGAGCGTGGCGGCGGACTGAGGATCGCTGGGCGGAGTCAGCGACAGCACTTTCTGGAATTGGGCCTCGGCTTGATCGAACATCTTCTGCCGCTGATAAAGATCACCGCGCAGGAAGTAAACGTAGGCTTTGTCATCGTTCTTGGTGGAGAGTTGCTCGGCCTTGGCGAGCGTGTCGAGCGCGTCGTTCCAGCGCTTGGCGCGAGTATAGATGATCCCAAGCCGAACGTAGACGTCGCGATCTTCGGGACCGCCTTTGAGCATCGAGCGAACGTCGGCGACGGCCTGATCCACCTGCCCCATGTCGGCGAGTTGGGCATCCAGGACCATGCGCAGGTCACGGTCGTCAGGCATTTTCTGGACCGCCTCTTTGGCCACGGCGGTGGCTTGCGGCCATTGCTTGGCCTCGCGGTAAGTGTCGATAATTTCCTGGTAGCCGCTACGCGCGTTTTCATCGCCGAGCGGCAGCATCTTGCGGAAAGTGTCGACCGCCGCAGAGTAGTTTTCCTGCTCGCGGTAAATCATGCCCAGGCGCTCGATGAAAATAGCGCGGTTGTTGCGGTCACTCTGGCTGGTCCCGACCTCGCTCTTCTCCGTCTTTTTCAGAAGATCCTGCAGCAGCTTGATGGCATCGTCATAACGTCCCTGAGCCTGGTAGACGGCGGCCATGCTGTAGGGAACGTCCATGGTGTCGGGAACCAGGGTGTCAGCGCGCTTCAGATTTTCAAGCGCGAGATCGTACTTGCCCTGGCGCCGGTAGATCTCGGCCATGCGGACATAGGTCTGCGCGTCTTCGGGATTGGAGTCGGCGATGACTTTGTACTGTTCCAGCGCCTGATCGAGTTGACCGTCGTTCAGGTAATTCTCAGCCAGTCCGCGGATCGCGTCCAGGTTGTCACGATCCAGAACAATGGCGTGCTTGTAGGCGTCAATGGCTTTCTTGTAGTCCTTGCGCTGCTCGTAGGCCGCGCCCAGCGCGGAATAGAGTTTGGCCGAGCGCGCGGAGTCGGGAATCGAGCTCAGAACTTTGAGCGCCTGCGAAGTGTCGCCCTCGTCCGTATAAAGCATGGCGAGCGTGGTGACGGCCTCTTCCGAGGTGGGATCGATTTTGATGGCGGTCTTTAGTTCGACTTCGGCCTTACTCAGGTCATTGTTGAGGCGGTAGAGACGGCCGAGCAGAAGATGATCGTCGACGCTGTCGGGATCGAGTTTCACGATCTGTTCGTACTGATCGATGGCCAGCTTGAGAATGTTGTCCGATCCCGAACCTCCCGGCATGTCGCCGAGCGAGCGCAGATAGATTCGTCCTAGAAGCTTGTGGGCTTCGAGATTCTTGGGATCGCGCTTAATGATGTCTTGCGCTTCCTTCACGGCGTCGGCGATGCGCCCGGTTTTGACGTAGAGTTCGGCGAGGCTCGAGGTCAGGAATTCTGAGGAGGGGTCCGCTTCGATAGCCAGACGGTATTCTTCCGTGGCTTTTACGGCCAAGTCACTGCGGCCGTAGGCGGTCACCATTTCTTCATACATGTGCGCCAGCGTGTAGTGGTAGTACGCCGCGGCTTTATCAACTTTGTGCGCCGAGGACTGCGCTGGCTTCGTGTCAGGCTGGATCGCCCCGGAAGAAGAAGTGCTGGTTTGCCCAACCGCAATGGTGGTGACTGAGATCAGAAGGAATAGGCGAGCAACTTTATTCATCGTTAACCTTGTCATGAGAGCTGACTATGCCGACCTGTATGCGCTGGCAGCGCGTTTCCGAACCTCAGCTTAGTTGGATGCAAAGCCGCCGGGGGAAAGGTGCTTATATTCTACCTTGAGGGGCGGGTGAGATGGGGAAAATCGAGAACGCCCGGAAGGTCAGGGCCGGTGGGACATTGACGATTGATGATTGCTGATTGTTGATTGAAAGCTTGAGATCTGGATCAGGCCATCGCTTCCACGATGGCGCAAGGCCGCGAAAATCAGGTTCGCTTTTGGCGCGGCGGGAGTAAGGCCCTTTCCTGGTTTCAATCGACAATCCCTATCAGCAATCAACAGTCCTTAATGCCGGAAGTGGCGAACTCCCGTAAAGAGCATAGCCAGCCCGAGGCGATCCGCGGCTGCGATGACCTCGGGGTCGCGTTGAGAACCCCCGGGTTGGATGATGGCGGTGGCGCCCGCGTTGGCGATTTCTTCCACGCCGTCCGGGAAAGGAAAGAAGGCGTCGGAGGCGGCCACCGTTCCTTTGAGCGGGAGTTGGGCTTTCATGGCTCCGACCTTGGCCGCGTCCACGCGGGACATCTGTCCGGCGCCGATGCCCACCGTCTGGCCGTCACGGGCATACACAATAGCGTTGGACTTCACGTGTTTGCAGACCTTCCACGCAAAGAGCAGGGCCCGGGTTTCTTCCGGTGTGGGCGGTCTGCTCGTCACGACTTTAAGGTCGGGATCCTGCAGAGTCCGCGTGTCGCTGTCCTGGGCGAGCATACCTCCGGAGACGTTTTTGAGAACCCACTTCCGGTTGGCGGGAACAACTTCCACGAGGCGAAGATTTTTCTTGGAGGCAAACTTGGCTTTGGCGTCTTCGTCGAAGCTGGGCGCGGCAATGACTTCGAGAAAGAGCTTGTGCATCTCTTCTGCGGCAGCGAGATCTACCGCGCGGTTCACCCCGATTACTCCGCCGAAGGCGGAGACCGGATCACATTCCAGTGCCCGCTTGTAAGCTTCGGCGAGTGTGTTGCCTGTGGCCGTGCCGCAGGGGTTGGTGTGCTTGATGATGGCGCATACCGGCTCGTCGAATTCCCGGGCAAGATCCCAGGCGGCTTCGAGGTCGACTATGTTGTTGTAGGAAAGTTCCTTGCCCTGCAGTTGGCGGGCATTGGCCACGCCTACGCCCGAGCCGTCGGAGTACATCGCGGCTTTCTGATGAGGGTTTTCGCCGTATCGCAGGTCGAGGATTTTGTGGAAGGAAAAGCGCAAATTGGAGGGGAACGCGGCTTGCGGTTGCAGTTGCAATGAATCGGCGGCGATCCGCTCGAGAGTCGAGGCAATGGCCGAATCGTAGGCGGCGGTCGTAGCGAAGGCCTTTTGTGCCAGGCGCCACCTGGTTTCACGCGAGAGTTTGCCGCCCTCGTGGTTCAGTTCGGCAGCGATGGCGTCGTAATCGGAGGGTGAAATGACGATGGCGACGTCCTGGAAATTCTTGGCCGCGGAGCGGATCATCGAGGGTCCGCCGATGTCGATGTTCTCGATCAGTTCTTCGACACCAACCCCGGGTTGGGCGGCGGTTTTTTCAAAAGCGTAGAGATTGACGACCACCATATCAATGGGCTGAATGCCGTGTACCGCCACGGCGGCGACATGCTTGGGATCTTCGCGGCGATAGAGGATTCCGCCGTGGACTTTGGGATGAAGCGTCTTGACGCGGCCATCCAGTATTTCCGGGAATCCGGTCAGCTCGGAGATGTCTTTGACGGCAACGCCGGAGTCGCGCAGGAGTTTGGCGGTGCCTCCGGTCGAGATCAGCTCGATGCCCAGCGCGGCCAGCTTGCGGGCAAAGTCGACCAGTCCGGTCTTGTCGGTGACACTGAGAATGGCGCGCTGGATACGGGCAGACATTTGCGGGTCCCTCGGATCAAATGATGGATGATTGGCGACCGAAAATTCTATCAGCAATCGGTCGTAGATCGTTGGTCATTGATCCTTGGCACAGGCAAAAGGGGCCACGAAGAAATTTCGTGGCCCGAGAGAAACAATTCTGCGAACTGGATTATGGGATGGTGCCCCACGCTGCGGCGGCGGGCGTGTTGGTGGTGAAAGAGAACCAACCCGACACAGCCTCATCGGCGGCAATGATCTGCGTGGCCGAGGCGTCGAATACGCCGGTAAAATCCGGAGCATTGACGTCGTCAGAACTGGCAACGATCCAGTACTGGCTGCCTCGGGCTATCGCAGTCGACGGGATCAGGACATTGACGGTTTGACAGCAGGTTCCGAAGGTAGAAGAAACAGTGGCTTCCTTGACAGCTAGCGGCGATCCCACTGTCCCTCCATTATCGCTGTAGAGGCCGACCTGGATTGTTTGTGCTCCTGAAATCCACTGGACCGCAACCTGTAAAGCCTTAACGTGGGCATTAGCTCTGGGGATGAAGGGCACACCAATCCATTGTTCGGAAAAACCGACCGAATTTGTGGGCCCGAGGACGTAGTACCCGGTGGTGTCATTGTACGGCGCGGGCGCTGGACCGAAGTTGCTGAAAATCAACTGTGCGGAGCCGATAGGGGCTGCTGCCTTGATGGGGCCAGAGTGAGTGGTGTGGGCGACCTTAAGGCCGGCGTCCTGCGCTAGAAGAGTTCCGGATGCCAAGGCGAATACAAACAAGCTGCTGAGTACACGCTTTATTACCATTTTTCTTTCCTACCTCCAGATTTTTTGAATTGCAGCATCAGCCAGAGACGGAGAATCCTGAGCGGATCTCCATCCCTGAGATGATTGGCCACACGTCCCTGGGATAACGATGCGGAGCTGCGGGGTAGATATTATCCGCGGGCTGGAAGAAGTCAATGGAGTAAAGACTCAGGGGCGAAAGTCCACTGCGGCCAAGCAGCGCAGGCTGCGGATTGCAGGTCGAACTAGCCCTTGGCTTTCGCCTTCAGCTTGACATGGCCTTCGGTGATTTCGACGGAATATTCCACGTCGTTGCAGTGGTACTGCTGGCGGATCTGCTCCGTCTTTTTCTGCACGAAGGCGGTGAAGGAATCGATGTTGCCGGAGACGTTCTCCCCGGCTTTTTTCTTGGCGGCCACGAGGACATTGTAGAGGCGCTCGACCTGGTCGCGCTCGCTCTGGTCCACACTGTGCAAGGTGAAGTGCGGGGACGAGATTCCTCCGGCGGCCGCCGCAGCTGCCTGGCTGACGCCGTACACCGGATGATGCTGCGGTTCGTGTTCCGCTTCTTCCCGGACTCCCTGGATGGAGAGCATCGCGTCCTGGGGACGGCGGTAGCCTTCCTCCCGGATGCGGGATTTCTTGCGCCACAGGTCGCTGTAGATGGCATAGCGCTGCGCCATTTCGTTGTAGCGATAGCGCTGGCCGAAATTCATGCGCCCGCCGTCGGCAAATTTCCGCAACAGCGCGAGCACCTTCCACTCGATATCGGTGGGAGGACGCTTCTTCGGGTTACTGAAAAAAATCTCGTACTCGATTTTCAGCCGGCGCAGCTGCGTGTCGAGTACGTTCAGTTCCTCGTCGGTAGTCACACATATCTCCACGCACAGTGTAGTGATCCGATCCCGGAGAGGCGAGGTACCGGTCGGGCACGGAGGGGCATGGTACGAAAGTAAGGTGGGCCCGCAAACTGCCAGTACCCTAGCCTGACCACGGCTCGCTGCTGGCTGGTGAGGTACGAAAACTGCGAATTGATTCGTGAATTGAATCGTTACGATGGGCGAGCCGGCGCGGATGCTCCAGTTAAGCGAAGCACCCGCTTCACTTGCTGGCGTTGGAGGCCATTTTCTTAACCATCGCCAGCAGCAGCTTGCGGTCGCTGTCGTTCAGATTCGTGGAATAGCGCCGAATCTGGCTCAGGAAGCGGACTTCATCGTCGGAGAGCTGGGGCAGCCCCTTGGATCCATTATTGTGGCCCGGTTCTGCAAAAAATTGCGAGAGCGGCAACTCCATCGCCCCGGCGATCTTGGAAAGCGTGTCCAGCGAAGGAATGGTATGGCCGTTTTCGACCCGCGACAGGTAGCAGCGCAGCAGGCCGGTGCGTTTTTCTATGTCGCCTTGGGACATGCCTTTCTCAAGCCGGTAGTTGCGAATGGTCTCGCCAATATTCATGGTAGGGAGCATTTCAGGATGGCACATAGTAACCAGAGCGGTAACTTCTGGCAAGGGGAAATTTGTGCCATAGGCTGGACGTTCGTGCCATAAGATGAAGTACGCAGGCGCAAGCAGGATTTACGCGCTTGCGGCGCGTTGCTTGTACAGCGTAAAAGCAATCATGTTGCCTCAAAGGCCGTCGGATACGGCTTTTCGCGGGACGGGTCGCGATTACTTTTTCAAATTTGCGGCCAGGAAGTCGACGGTGCGATGCCAAGCGTCGGCGGCATCGGCGGCCCGATATCCATCTTTATTGTTGGGGTTTTCAAAAGCGTGGCCCGCATCGTCGTAGATTTTAACGTCGATCTTTTTGCCCAGCTTGTCCATGGTTTCTTCGAATTTGTGAACGTCCTCAGGCGTGATGCCCTTATCCTGCGCTCCAAAGATTCCCAGAATCGGCGCGTTGATTTTCTTCAGCGTCTCGGGATCGGTAGCGAGATGGCCGTAGTTGATAACGTCGGCAGCGAGCGTGGGTTCCTGCAGGGCGACATCGAGCGCGTATCCTCCGCCCATGCACCACCCGATGGCGCCGATGCGGTCTTTTTTGACGTTGGGCTGGGAAGCCAGGAACTCGAAAGCGGCGTGCAGATCCCGTTTGGCGCGGTCTTCGGGGACTCCGCGCATGATTTCATGCGCCATTTCCGGGGTGGTGGCGACTTTGCCGCGATACAGATCGATCGCCAGTGCGGCATAGCCCTGATCCGCTAACTTCGACGCCTGCTCTTTGACCCAGTCATTCAGGCCCCACCACTCGTGGATCACAATCAGCCCTGGAAACGGGCCCTTTCCCGCAGGAGTATAAAGAATCCCCTGGACAGTTTCGTCGCCGCTTTTGTAGGAAACAGTTTTGCTTTCGGCGGCGAACGAAGAAACAATCAACAGCAGAACAGTCAAAAGCAGACACAGGGTCTTCATGATTCTTGCCTCCTCGATAAAGCTGTCAGCGCGAAATGATGACCGCCCTACTGAGATCCATCCACTACGCGCATGAATGCGGAACCGCTCGGCCAACGAGCCTAAATCATCCCGCCGGGATTCTTCAATCATCCGAAGTGGAATCGAGCTGCTTCCGCTGCCCGCCGACCGCCAGAACCGTCCGCCTTTCTCCTCCGTAAGGATCTTTCTGCCCGCCCTTTGAGATAATCCTTGGTTGTTCCACATCCATGCGGGAGGATTCTTGAAGGCTCTGCTGCTGGAAAACATCAGCGCCGTCGCGGTGCGTGGTTTTCGCGACGCAGGCTACGAGGTTGAGTCGCTGAAGGCGTCGCTCGATGAGCGCGACCTGGTCGAAAAAATCCGTGACGCTTCGATTCTGGGCGTGCGCTCGAAAACCCGCGTCAGCGCGGCCGTGCTCGCCGCCGCCGAGAAACTGATTGCGGTCGGGGCCTTCTGCATCGGCGTCGACAAAATCGATCAGAAGACCGCCGGCGAGCGCGGCATTGCGGTCTTCAACGATCCGCACTCCAACTCGCGCTCGGTCGCCGAACTCGTCATGGGAGAAATCATCATGCTCCTGCGGCGCACCTTTGCCGCCTCCACCGAAATGCACAGCGGGGCTTGGAACAAGTCGGCGGCGGGCGCGCACGAGGTCCGCGGCTTGACCCTGGGCATTGTAGGATACGGCAAAATCGGCTCTCAGCTTTCCGATCTGGCCGAGGCGATGGGTATGCGCGTCGTGTTCTACGACAGCGCCCACGTGCTGGCTCGCGGCAACGCGCGTCCGGTCGGATTTCGCGAACTCCTCGAGATGGCCGATGTGGTCACGTTGCACGTCGACGGCAAGCTGCAAAATCAGAATCTGTTTGGCCAGCAGGAGTTCCGCGCCCTGAAAGATGGCGCATGCTTCCTGAACCTAAGCCGCGGCTTCGTAGTGGATCACGACGCCCTGGCGATGTGCTTGAAGACGGGCAAAATCGCAGGCGCCGCGATTGATGTTTTTCCGCGCGAGCCGGAGTCCGGAGCGGAGTTTACCAGCGTGCTGCGCGGATTGCCCAACGTCATTCTTACCCCTCACATCGGCGGCAGCACTGAAGAAGCTCAGCAGAATATCGGCTCGTTCGTCTCCAGCAAGCTGCTCGACTATGTTCGCGCCGGCGATTCGACCCTCAGCGTGAATCTGCCCCAGTGCCATCTGGAATATGAAGAGGGATCGTACCGGCTGATGCACATCCATCACAATGTGCCGGGAATTTTGCGCGCGATCAACGATATTCTCGGAGACCGCGGGATCAACATCGAACGCCAATCGCTGAATACGCGTGGAACATTGGGTTACGCGATTTACGACATCAACCGTCAATGCGATCAGGAATTGATGGCGCAGTTGAAAGCAGTGCCCCACACCATCGCGGTGCGGGCAGCGGGATGCTGACCAGCAAAGAGCAATGAGCGATCAGCGATGAGCAATGAGCAGCGAGCAAACGAATTTGCAGCCCAGTTTCTAACCGAGAACTGATTATGATGACTCACGACTGGCCACTGACCACTAACCCCTGCGCCTAACGGAGCTTCCATGCGAGGATTGAAAGACAAACGCGTCCTGATTACCGGCGGCGCCAGCGGCATCGGCGCCGCTACCGCCGCGCGCTTCCTGGAAGAGGGATCGCGCGTCTGCGTGCTCGACCGCGACGAGAAGGCCTGCGGGCACATCAAGCATGAACTGCCCGCGCTGGGAGAGGCAATCATCGCCGACGTCACCAATCTCATGCAGGTCGAGGCGGCCTTTGCGGAGGCGATCCGCCTCATGGATGGCCTCGACGTGCTGGTGAATAATGCCGGCATCAGCATCCGGCATAAGTTTCTCGAGATCACCCCCGAGGAGTGGGATCGCGTGCTCGCCGTCAATCTGACGGGAGTGTTCTATGTGGCACAGACCGCGGCGCGCCATATGTGCGGGCGCAGCAGCGGCGTGATCCTGCAAACCGCGTCCACCAATGGCGTGATGGGCTATCCCTATTACGCGGACTACAACGCAACCAAGGCCGGAGTAATCGAACTGACCCGCTCCATGGCCCTGGAACTGGCCCCCACGGTGCGGGTCTGCGCAGTCGCTCCCGGATATGTGCTGACTCCCATGCAACGCGCCGAATATTCCGACGCTATGCTGGCCGAGGTGAACAGCAAGATTCCGTTGGGTCGCCATGCCACACCGGAGGAGATTGCGGGGCTGTTTGCATATCTTGCGTCCGACGATGCGGCCTTCGCCACCGGTCAGGTCTTCACCCTGGACGGCGGCGAGACGGCGGGCGGACTGGCCAGCCGGTAACCACCGCGTTGGGTCATCCCGACGGCCCGCGCTTTTTGCCAGCTGGACCAGGGATCTCGCGAGCAATCGTACTCCGCCGACCGCCTCCTCCAGAAACCTGCACTTGCGCTACACTCCCATCATGCTCATCAGAACCCTGGGCTCAGCGGCCGGCGGAGCTTTTCCCCAGTGGAATTGCGCCTGCCCCAACTGCCAGGGCGTTCGTGCTGGCGGCTTCCCCGGTAAGGCGCGCAGCCAGACCCAAATCGCGATCAGTGCCGATGGCAGCACCTGGTTTCTGGTGGGAGCCTCTCCCGACCTGCGCGCCCAAATCGAAGCCACGCCCCAACTTCATCCGCAGACGAAACACTTAGCGGCGGACGCATTTCGTCTGCCCCGCGAGCGGAGTGAGTGCCCCGGACAAAATGCGCCCGGGCCGACATATTCGTCGGCCCGCCAATCCCCGATCGCCGGAGCTGTCCTGCTGAACGCCGATATCGATCACGTCCTCGGATTGCTCCTGCTGCGCGAGTTGCAACCCCTGCGTGTGCACGCGACCCAATCCATCTGCCGCATCCTCAACGAAGACAATTCCATGTTCGCCATGCTGCAGCGCGTTCCCGGACAACTGACCTGGTCCACGTTCCGGCCCGGAACAACCTTTCCGCTGCTCGACCCTTCCGGCACCAATTCCGGCCTGCGTTGCCGCGCCATCTCACTTGGCACGCATTTTCCCGCCTACGTTTCCGCCCAGCGCCGCTCGCAACTCGTCCCCGGAGAAGCCTCGCTCGGTCTTGTCGTCGAATCGCCATCCGGCCAGCGTCTTGCCTACATGCCCGCGGTTCCGCAGATCAGCGACGAATTGCTCAAGGAGTTCGATTCCGCCGACGTGCTGATGTTCGACGGCACCTTCTGGAGCGACGACGAACTCATCCGCGCGCAAGCCTCGGGACAAACCGCGCATCAGATGGGACACGTTCCCGTCTCCTCGCCCAAAGGCAGCCTCAGCCGGTTGGCGCAAGTGCGCCGTCCACGTAAAATCTATGTACACATCAACAACACCAATCCCATGCTCAACGAGGCTGGCCCGGAATACCGCCAGGTCCACGACGCAGGCTGGGAGTTGGCAGAGGACGGATGGCAATTCAGACTGTAGACACGAGCGCGCCGGACACGCTGCTGAGTTTCGACGAACTCCGCGCCCGGCTGCGCGCGGTCGGCGAAGAACGCTATCACCACAAGCATCCCTTCCACCTCATGATGCACGAAGGCCGCCTCAGCCGCGGGCAGCTGCAGGCCTGGGCCTTGAACCGCTACTACTACCAAGCCATCATTCCGATCAAAGATTCCATCATCCTGTCACGCGGCCCTGACCCCGCATTTCGCCGCGCCTGGCGCAAACGCGTCATCGACCACGATGGTGACGGAACCCCGAATAACGAAGGCGGCATCAAGCGCTGGCTGAAACTCGCCGAAGCCACCGGACTCAGCGCCGACCAGGTTCGCGCCGGCAGCGGAATTCTTCCGGCCACCCGTTTCGCGGTCAACGAGTACCTCAACATCGTGCGCAGCCGCAGCCTGCTCGAAGCCGTCGCTTCGTCGCTGACCGAACTGTTCTCGCGCGACCTGATTTCGCTGCGCATGGAGAAGCTGCGCGAGCACTATCCCTGGCTCTCTGGGGGTCTGGATTATTTCGTCGCGCGTCTGACCCAGGCTCCCGAAGACGCCATGTTCGCCATCCATTACGTTTACGACAACGCGAAGACGCGCGCCGAGCAGGAACTTGTCGTCCAGGCGCTGCGCGACAAGTGCGACATCCTGTGGGCGCAGCTCGACGCACTCTATTTCGCCTACGTGCAGCCGGGATGGCCTCCGCCCGGTGCATTCCGCATCGAGGAGAAGTGATGGCGCCTCCCTCCGATGCCAGCCAGCCCCGCCTGGCCGCGGGTTGCCGCTGGGGCGGCACGGAAGAGAACCGCGTCGTCCTTTTTCCCGAAGGCGCGATCAAGCTGCAGGGCACGGGGCGGCAGGTCCTCGAGCGCTGCGATGGCCAGCGTACTTTCGGAGAAATCATTGCGGAATTGCAGAAAGAATTTGGCACCACCGATCCGGAAAAAATTCGCGGCGATATTGGCACGTTTCTGGAGCAGCTGCAGCGCAAGCGAATCGTAGACTACTGAGGATTGAGTCATTGAGTGATTTTGTGATTGAGCGATTGAAGGGTACTGCTGACTGCTGAAGCAATCACTCAATGAGTCAATCACTCAATGACTAAATGACTCAATGGTTTCTAATCCCCTAGCCCTCATTGCCGAAGTAACTCACCGCTGTCCGCTGCACTGCGTTTATTGCTCGAATCCCCTGCAGCTGGCGGGAACGCAGTCGGAGCTTTCGACCGAAGAGTGGACCAGCGTCTTCCGGCAAGCGGGCAAGCTTGGGATGCTGCATGCGCATTTCACAGGGGGCGAACCGCTGGCTCGCGCGGACCTGGCCGAGTTGATTGCGGCTGCACGCGCTGCGGGGCTTTATACCAATCTCATCACTTCGGGCATCGGGCTGAACGAGCAGCGATTGGAACTGCTGGTCCATGCCGGCCTTGATCACATCCAGATCAGCTTTCAGGATTCGCGGGAAGAAGCCGCGAACTGGATTGCGGGCGCAAAGGCGCATGCCCATAAAATCGATCTGTCGCGAGCCATTCGCCGGCACAAGATCGCGTTCACGGTAAACCTGGTCGTGCACCGGCAGAATCTGGATCATCTCGAGGAGATGATCGCCTTCATCGAGCAGTTGAATCCGGAGCGGGTCGAGATCGCGCACACCCAGTATTACGGGTGGGCGCTCGCCAATCGCGCCGCGCTGATGCCGACGCGAGCGCAGGTCGATAAAGCTGTGAAGATCGTAGCCGACGCCGAGAAGCGACTGGCCGGGCGGATACGCATCGACTCGGTGGTTCCCGATTATTACGCGCAGTATCCCAAGGCCTGCATGGGAGGCTGGGGAAAAAAATTGATGCTCATCAATCCATCTGGGAAGGTATTGCCCTGCCATGCCGCCGAAGTGCTGCCGGGATTTTCGTTCGAGAATGTGCGCGAACAATCGCTGGAGTGGATCTGGAAAGAATCCTCATCGTTCCAGAAATTTCGCGGGGAAGAGTGGATGCCCGAGCCCTGCCGCAGTTGCGAGCGCCGCACGGAAGACTTCGGCGGCTGCCGCTGCCAGGCATTCTTGTTGACTGGAGATGCCACTGTAACCGATCCGGCGTGCTCGCTCGCTCCGGCGCACGGTTTCGTGGAATCCGCAGTGCGAGAAGCGAACACGAACGGCGCGGTTGCGCCCGCGAGAACGGCATCGTCATTAGTCCAACTGCAGAAGCAGGAAGCGGACTTGTGGAGGTACCGCACGAATCCGGAGTGAAGGTGATTGAAGATTTTAGATTTCAGATTTGAAACGCAACACCGCAGACAATCTGAAATCTGCAATCTGAAATCTTTTACCAGCGCACGCCCAGCGTGATGGGACGAAAATCGGTAGTGACACCGAGGCGCTTTCCGTGCACGTAACGGAACTCGACATAGACATCGACGTTGGGACGGATCTTGCGGGTGATGGCGCCTCCGAAGTTGTAGCCAAATTGGTTCTGGGTCTCGTCGAGAAATTTTCCGTTAATGGGCAAGCTGACGTAACAATTGCCCCACCAGCTGAAGAACGGACCGCAGGCAGACCCCACAATGGCAGTGGAGGAATTGAGTTTGCCTGAGCGGCGGACGTAGGAAGCTCCGAACACGATGTATCCGCCCCAATTTTTCGAGGCGGAAATGTTGATGATGGGATCGAGCATGACGGTGAACGCGTGATCAGTCGCGCTCGGCGCCTGGGCCAACTCGAGCGCGGAATTGCGCAGTGGCAAGTTGTCGAACTGGAAGTCGAGGCGGAGTCCCAAACTCTTGCTCGCATTGCGCGTGACACCGCCGCCGATGATGCCACCTCCTCCGCGCACAAAATCTTTGGTGGTTGAGTTGGTCAGGCTGGCCCCGCCGTCCACATTGAAGATCCAGTTCTTGTAAGCCTTTTTCTTGGGCGCTCGCGTGGTTTCCTCGGTGGACGCTTCCTGACTACTGCTGGACTGTTGATCAGCCGGTGCTTGGGCTTCAGGCTGCTGGCCTTGAGGTTGCTGAGCTGGGGGTTGCTGCGCCGGCTCGGTTTGCTGGGCGGAAACGGTCGCGGCTCCTGCCAGCATGGCCATCAAGATCGCGGATAAAATCAGGCCGAGGCCGGGAACCGTTCGGAACTTTCGAATCATTCATTCTCCTCCCGCTGCCGGGATGGCGGAACGCCGCGCTCGAACCGAGAGGCGCTTGTAAAAGAGCGAATCCGCGATGCTCCCGCCGTGAATGCGCTCGCAGCAGGCAGGATCATATTACCAACTTTTGATGCGAGGTTGGCCCGTGCCGCCGCCCCGCTCGGATTTCAATCTTCAACCACCGAGGACACGAAGGTACCGAAGGATTCGCAAGCCGGGAGAAACTGCCGCTCCTCCAACTCTATCCTCGCCCTCCGCGGTTCTGCGATCAGACGCATTGCGGGTTTGCTCACCCAATCATGAAAGCGCTGCCCGTGGAATTGCTTGCCCCAGGCCAAGGGCGTGACATCACGGCACTCGTGCATTGTCACATCGGGGACAAAATGCAGTTGCTTGCGCAGGGAGGCACGGGCGTTAGGATCGGCACCGTGATCGAGCAAGCAGGCGGGCAGATGCCGCTGTGGGGAATTGCGCTACTCAGGCAGCACGCTAAGCCGACTTTTTCTGGGGGAGTTCGTCGGAGTTCGCGATTCCCTGCTCTCCCAGCGCCTGACTGAGTTCCTGCATCAACTCGGCCATTCTCTCGGGGTCGTATTCGCGCGAGGCTTCTTCAGCGACGACCCGCCACGGGCGAGGAGGCTTGGGTGTCGGAGTGACTGGCATGTCGTGCTACTCCCGGGAACGTTGCTTAAATGTTATCCTCGCACGTATAACCCGGAGATTAGTATTTAGTTTCTTTGTGCAGAACGCCCCCGATGCGGTAAAATGTTACCAACCTGTTCACTCCATACTGCCGTTCTGATATTCGAGGTGCCAGTCGTATGAATTCCCCCGATACACCGTTTGGGCAGCCTTATCGATGCCGCGATTGTGGAAGCGAAGTGGGGTTCCGTTCACGGCGGCGCACGTTTACCGAGCGCTACATTCTTCCGTTGTTCTTGATGCAACCCGTGCGTTGCGGAGAATGTTTCCGGCGCGACTACCGGCTGATTTTTACTCCCGTACGCGAGCGTTTGCCGGAGACGCCGCGAATTGCGCCCAGAAAACAGCCCGCGACGCCCAATCGCAACGTTGCCTAGCGGTGGCAGTCGCCGCTATACTGCTGAGGTAATACCTGAGAGGCTGACCGCGGAGGATTAGTCTCCGCGGAGCAATGAGGAGGCCGTCTTCAGCAGTAGCGAGGACCGAATCCGGGCTGGCCAGTCTGCGCTAGCAGTAGATGGGGCTGAGGTTGCGTCCGCTGCGGTTGCGTCCGAAGAGGCTTGGTCGAGTGTGGCACGAGCCTATGCCCGGCGCGCTGCCGAGAGCCTTTTTTGTGTGCTGTTTCCCTCCGATTGCCGCATCTGCGGCTTACCGCTGTTAAACATCTCGCGGTTACCGGTGTGTCCGGAATGCCTTGCCAAGATCCAGCCGGTGCAGGGGAAGGTGTGCTCGATTTGTGGCGAGAGGGTACTGTCTGTCTACGCTGATCCGGACGAAGAAGGATTGCGGCGATGTCCCGTGTGCCGGCGGCTGGAACGTCCGTTTGAGCGCGCGGTGTCCTATGGCAGCTACGATGGCGGCCTGCGGGAACTGATCCATCTGCTGAAGTACAACGGAGTGCGTCCCGCGGCCAATGTGCTGGGACCAATGCTGGCCGAAGCCTGGAGCGAATTGGAATCGGGATTCGAGCAAAAGAGCGTGCTGGTCATTCCGGTGCCGCTGTTCAAAGGCAAGCGCCGGCAGCGGGGATTTAACCAGGCGCGGCTGATTGCGGAAGGGGCCCTCAAGTTCTATTCGGCGCATGGGCGGCTGGAACTCGCGCCAGACCTGCTGTTGCGAACCCGGGAGACGCATTCGCAGATCGGGCTGACGAGCCACCAGCGGCGGGAAAATCTGCGCGGTGCTTTTGCGGTCGCGCGTGCCCAGGAAGTCACTGGCCGCGAAGTGCTTCTCGTGGATGATGTTTATACGACCGGCACCACGGCGACGGAATGCGCCAAGGTGCTACGGCGAGCCGGGGCGGTCAGGGTATGGGTCGCGACCGTGGCGCGCACCCTGAAAATGGCATCTAAGCGCCTTGAGATTGAGGAGATTGGGAAGGTTGCAGAGTTTCAAGGTTTCCATGAAAGGCCTGAACTTCGAGAGGACGTTGCCGTCGTTGAAACTTTGAAATCTTGAAACTAGATTTTACTCATGTCTTTGCGAAGCGAATACGACGCAGGATCCCGGCATATGGCGGGATTGTTTTCGCCGGCGGGGGCTCCCCACCGCAGCAGCGATGGCCATGCTCTGCTTGCGCCTGTACTGGTGCTGAACGCCTCTTATGAGCCGATCAATGTTTGCGCGGCACGGCGTGCGCTGGTGCTGGTGCTGAAGGGCGTTGCCATGACGGAGGAGGAGAACGGTCACTTCCTGCATTCGGCACGGGTGGCCATGCGGCTGCCCTCGGTGATCCGGCTGTTGGAATACCGGCGCATTCCCCACCAGAGCCGGGCGCTGTCGCGCAAGAACATTCTTTTGCGGGACCGCAACACGTGCCAGTACTGCGCAACCGTGCTGCCCTCCAGTGAGTTGACGCTGGACCATGTGATCCCGCGCTCGCGCGGGGGTTCGTCTACCTGGGAGAATCTGGTCGCCTGCTGCCATCCTTGCAACCGGCGAAAGGGCAATCAGTCCCCGGCGGAAGCGGCTATGAAACTCATGCGGGAGCCGAGGGCGTTCAATCTGCACACCAGCCGGCATATCATGCGGCTGATGGGGCGGTCGGACGATAAGTGGAGGAAGTATTTGTTCTACTAAGCTGTCAACCCTCAACGATCGGCCCAGAATTGATTAACCTGCCTGCTCCCCACAATCGGGAAATCCCCACTGTTCTCCGACACGCCGTGTTGTTGACGGCTGATAGCTGAAAGCTGACTGCTATTTTTGCGGAGGATTCTGCGGCTGCGGCTTATTCGCATCCGGCTTCTGATCCGACTTGGGAATCTCCTTGCCGTTATAGAGAATCTTCACGTTCGAGCCGAAGCGTTTGTAGTCCTCGTATTTAACGATTTCTTTGATGTGCACGTCTTCGGTCTTGAAGTGTAGTTCGTCGTCGGCCTTGGTGTAGACGGGGAACCAGTACTGGCCGTCAATCTGCTGGCGCCAGGTGGTGAACTTGGGAAAGAGATTCTCCTCGTCGCCGTGCTTTTTGCGGATATCGGGAACGGTCTTGCCATAGGTCTTCACGATTTGAAAATCGTGGTCGTCCACCCAGACGCGGCCCTGGAAGTAGCGCTTCTTTTCCTCGATCTTTTTTGGGGCAATATCGAAGACGTAGCACTGGAGTTCGTCTTCCTGCTGCTGGCCGACATAAAGAATGTTGTACTCGGGGAGCTGTTGGTCGGTGAGCACAAAGGGCAGCATGTGGCGGATGTCCTGCATGTCCTCTTCCGACATATAAATTCTTGTGAGGCTCGACTGCGGGGCGAAGACCACGTTCTCCATACGGTGGCCTTTGTCGTCGAACATGACGTCGAAGACTTCCCGGTACTGGCCGTCGACCGTGTCGCCGTCAAGAGTTTCGACCTTCACGTCCTGGCGGTAGGTGTATTGATCGCGGGCCTTGGCGAAATCCGTTTCTTTGGCGGCGAAGCGCTTGATGATCTCATCCGGCGTGGTGTCTTTGGGAGGGATGTTTTCCAGCGGGCCTTCCTGGGCAAATGCAGACAGGGACACCATTCCCAGCAACGTTAGAGAAAAAAGAAAACGGCAGAATACCCTCATACGTCTAGTTTATCTAATTCGAGAGGAACTGTGGCGCAGACGCTGCCAAAACGTACCGGTGTACTGGTGGAAAGACCGCGGCGACCCCGCCCTCCGACCCCTCTCCGCTCAGTGAGACCGGAGGGAAGGGTGCTGCAGTTCTGCCATCCACTTGGATGCCTCATTGGACAAGAGGTTGCCGCTGGCCGAATGATGATTTTTTTGGGGTTTCAGAGCTTTCAAGATCCTAAATCGGAAAGTTTCTCCCCGATCAGTTTTCCTTAGGGTGCGCTGCGATTCAAGGCTAGTTGCACTGAGCAGAGAAAACCTTAGCCTGGAGTTAGAAAATCAAAGGCAGCTTAGATTTTTTGCAGCCTTTGCACTTCATGCACGCCAGGGATTTTGCGCAGGCCGGCGATGATGTTTTCCAGATGCTTCAGGTCGGAGATGTCGAGGACTACCTCCACGCTGGCCTGGCTATTGGCGGTGTGGGCGGCGATGTTGCGGATATTGCTCTTGGCGTCGCCGATTACACCGGTGATGCTCTTCAACATACCGAAGCGGTCATCGCAGTAAACCGTGAGCTTCACCGGGTAAGCGGTGGGAGTAGTGTCGTCACGGGCCCATTCGACGTCGATCTTGCGCTCGGGTTCGTAGAGGAGGTTGGTCACGTTGGGGCAGTTGATGGAGTGCACGGCGACGCCCTTGCCGCGCGTAATGTAGCCGACAATGCTTTCGCCGCGAATGGGATTGCAACAGCGGGCGCGGTAAACCAGCATGTCTCCCTGGCCGCGGACCGTAATGGCATTGTGATCGCCGAAGACGCGGCGCACGACGCTGGAGAGCGCGCCGGGCTCGGAGGTCAGGCCTTCGGACTCGATATCGCCCGCGATGGAGTGGGTTGCGCCTGCGGGAAGCAGGCGGGCCAGCACCTGGCGGGCGGAATATTTTCCGTAGCCGATGCCGGACATCAGATCGTCAGCCTTGCCCAGGCCATATGCGGAGGCGACGCTCTGCAGGTCTTCGTCTTTAATTTCCTTTAAAGCGATGCGATATTTGCGGGCTTCTTTTTCGATCAGCTTGCGCCCGATTTCGATGGCGCGCTCGCGCTGGTGAACGTTGAGCCAGTGCTTGATCTTGTTGCGCGAGCGCGACGATTTGACCAACCCGAGCCAGTCGCGGCTGGGCTTGTGGCCGGGCTGGGTGAGGATCTCGACGATGTCTCCGGAGTGCAGCTTGTAGCGCAGCGGAACCATGCGTCCGTTGACCTTGGCGCCGATGCAGGTGTGGCCGACTTCGGTGTGAATGGTATAGGCGAAGTCGATCGGAGTGGCGTCGCGCGGCAGCACCACTACCTTGCCCTTCGGGGTGAAGGTGTAGACCTCCTCGGGATAGAGATCGACTTTCAGGGTGGAGAGGAATTCGTTTGGGTCGCTGACGTCACGTTGCCACTCGACGACTTGCCGCAGCCAGGCCAGGCGCTGCTCATCCTGCGCCGAAACCGGTCCGTCTTTGTATTTCCAGTGGGCGGCGATGCCTTCCTCCGCCATCTTGTGCATTTCTTCGGTGCGGATCTGAATCTCGAAGGGCGTGCCATCTTCGGTGATCACCGAGGTATGAAGCGACTGGTAGAAGTTGGGGCGCGGCATGGCAATGAAATCCTTGATGCGTCCCGGCACCGGACGCCAAAGATTATGGATGATGCCGAGCACTGCATAACAATCCTGCAGCGAGCGCGTGATCACGCGCATGGCGCAGAGATCGTAGACCTGGTCGAC
>DASYYT010000207.1:0-24943 GCA_035949755.1 Candidatus Sulfotelmatobacter sp. | reverse complement strand
GGTTCGCTGTTGAACAAGCCTTCGACAAAGTAAGCATTATCCTCGGCCCGCAAGCCATCCGTACTGGTGGTGGAGAACCCGCCGCCCGGATAGCGCATCACGCCAGGCCGCAGTTGCAAGAGATTTTCGTAGTTGCGGCCGTTGAGCGGAAGATCGTTAATTTCCTTGTTGCTGAGAGTTCCTCCCAGCGTCGCCGAGGTCGCATTGACCAGCGGCACTTCTTCGGTGATGGTCACAGTCTCGTTCACCTCGCCGGGTTGCAACGCGAAGTCGGCGCGCACGTCGCTCGCGACCTCGATTTGCACGCTCGGGCGCTCGACAGCTTTAAACCCTTTCGCCTCGACATGAATCTTGTAGTCTCCGGGCTGAAGGTCGGGCACCGAATAGTTTCCGGATTGGTCGGTCGTGACGGTGCGGGAAGCGCCTCGCTGCACATCCGTGACCACTACCGTCGCACCCGCCACCGCTGCGCCGCTGGGATCGGTAAGGGTACCCAGAATCCGGCCCGAGGTAGATTGGGCTAAGACTGGGACGGACACCAGCAACAGGGCGAAGACGCTAAGCAGCGCGACTGCGAGGGTGCGTCCGTCAAGGGACACACGGGTGAGGCGACATGGCATGGAACCCCTCCAAAACTTTGGTCCGACAGCCATACCACCTTCCCCGAAACAGTGTCAAGTAAATAAGTCCCTTGACGTTGCAAATAGGGATACTGTATGGTCATACCATCATACCAATGGACCTAAATTCCCGCGCTACTTTACCCCGTCGGTTCACCGTGGATATGCGGTATAGTAGCCAGACCAGCCCCGGAGCCTCGCGGCTCCTTGCGGCTCTTCGTGCGGGGGATCGCTTCGTGTACAAACTAGTTCGCACATCCCGGCTCTACGAGCAAATTGTTCAGCAGATCGAAGAATCCATTGTCAAAGGCGACTTGAAGCCAGGCGATCAACTCCCAGCGGAACGTGAATTGGCCCAGCGCTTCGGGGTGAGCCGCACCGCAGTGCGCGAAGCGGTCAAGGCTCTCCGTGAAAAAGGGCTGGTCGAAGCCTATTCCGGACGCGGCACCTTCATTACGGATGGCACCACGCAAGCCGTCCGCCAATCCCTCGATCTGATGGTGAAGATCGGCCAGCCTGAGGGCTCGACTCATCTCGCAGAGGTTCGCGCCATTCTCGAACCCGAGATTGCAGCCTTAGCCGCGGCTCGCATTCAAGAAGCCGAACTGGCGACCATGAGCGAGGCGGTGGCTGTGATGGACCGCGCCGGCCAGGATCCCGACGCTTACATCGAAGCTGATCTCGATTTTCACCTGGCGCTGGCCGAGGGCGCGGCGAATCCGCTTATTCTCTCGCTGCTCGATTCCATTGTCGGACTGCTTCGGGAGCAGCGCCTGCGCATCTTCAGGGTTCCGGGAGGTCCTGAACGGGGCCAGATTCATCACAAGCGAATTCTGGAAGCGGTCGAGCGCCACGACGCCGAAGGTGCGCGCCAGGCCATGCGAGCTCATTTATTTCAGGTGCGCGATGACAGTCAGGCACCGGCGGGCAAGCGCGTTCCAGTCAAGCAGAGCACGCACTAGCAAACATTGCGGAATCTTGGAGGCGGCAGACGGATGGCGAAAGTGGGTTTCATCGGTTTGGGAGTGATGGGCAGCCAAATGGTGAACCGTCTGCTCAGCAAGGGTCACGGCGTAATTGGATACAACCGCACCCGCTCCAAAGCGCAGTGGCTGGTGGAGAAAGGCATGCAGTGGGCCGAATCCCCGCGCGCCGTGGCCAGTTCGGCGGACTGCGTGTTCGCGATGGTAACCAATGCCGCGGCGCTTCAGGCGATCACGGAAGGCCCTGCCGGCTTGCTGGCCGGATTAAGCGCCGGGAAAATTTTCATTGACATGAGCACAGTGAGTCCAAACGTGAGCCGCGCTCTCGCGGCGAAGGTGCGAGCGCTCGGCGCCGACATGGTCGATTCCCCAGTCTCCGGCAGCGTCATCACTTTGCAGGAAGGCAAGCTGTCAGTCATGGTCGGTGGCCGGAAAGAAACGTTCGAGAAGATCAGACCGCTGTTGCTCGACATCGGGCCCAAGGTGACGCATGTTGGCGACAACGGCCTCGCGCTTTCCATGAAGATCGCCACAAATCTTAGCCTCGCCGTGCAGATGCTGGCGTTCTCTGAAGGCGTATTGCTGGCTGAAAAAAGTGGAATCGCGCGCGAAACTGCAGTCGATGTGCTCACCCACAGCGCCGTCGCATCGCCCATGATCCAATACCGCGGCCCATTCGTTCTGCAGCAACCCGAAGAAGCCTGGTTCGACGTGAACATGATGCAGAAAGACATGGTGCTGGCGATGGAACTGGGGCGGCAACTTGACGTTCCGCTTCCCACCACGGCGGTGAGTAACGAGTTTCTCAGTGCGGCACGCGGCATGGGCTGGACGAAATACGACTTTGCGTGCATGTTCGACGTGCTGGCATCCATGGCCGGTGTGAGCACGCCGGTGACGGCAGGAGGCAAGAAGAATTGACGCCGGTTACTTCCAAGCCGGAAGCCGCTCGCGATATGGCCGTTGAAAAAGAGAAATGGCTGCGCGCCTACCAGCAGATGGTGCGCATTCGCCTGTTCGAAGAGCAGGTCAATGAACTTTACACCCGGGCGCTCATGCCTGGATTGGCGCACCTCTACAGCGGCGAGGAGGCGGTTGCGGTAGGCATCTGCGAAGCGCTGCGCATCAGTGACTACATTACCAGCACTCACCGCGGCCATGGGCATTGCCTGGCCAAGGGCGCATCTCTGGATCGCATGTTTGCGGAGCTGCTGGGCAAGGAAGCGGGATATTGCCGCGGCAAAGGTGGATCGATGCACATCGCCGATCCGGCTACGGGGAATCTCGGGGCCAATGCGATTGTGGGTGGCAGCGTTGGAATCGCCACCGGCGCCGCTTTTGCGTCGAAGCGATTGGGGAACGGCAAGGTTGCCGTATGCTTTTTCGGCGAAGGTGCTCTGGGCCAGGGGTTGCTGTACGAAGTGATGAACTTGGCGCAACTCTGGAAACTGCCTGTCATCTATGTCTGCGAAAACAATCTGTATAACGAGTACACGCACTACTCCGAAACTACGGCGGGGACGATTCTCGGTCGCGCCTCGGCGTTCGGTATCGAAGCGACGAGCGTCGACGGGCAAGACGTGCACGCGGTGAACGAAATCGCCGAGCGACTGGTGCAGCGCGCCCGGAGCGGAGGCGGGCCTGCTTTTGTTCAGGCAGATACGTATCGCTATAGCGGCCATCACGTTGGCGACATCAATCGCGAATATTACCGCTCGAAGCAGGAAGAACTGCGCTGGAAAACGGAGCGCGATCCGATCAAACTGCACGCGGCGTGGCTCATCGCCCATGACTACGCGAACGAGGCGGCTTTGGAACGCATCGCGACCGAATCACGCAAAGAAATCGAAGCCGCAGTGAAATTCGCTCTCGAGGCGCCCTACCCCAGCGCGGATCAGGTTGACGAGGATATCTATGCCTGAGCGCGAACTGACATTTGCGCAGGCTGTGCGCGAGGCCCTCGCCGAAGAAATGCGCCGCGACTCGCGTGTGTGCATTTTTGGCGAAGACGTCGCCGAAGCGGGAACGCCGTTTAAAGTGCTTTCCGGACTGGTCGAGGAATTCGGCGCCGAGCGCATCGTGGATACCCCTATCTCGGAAGCGGGATTTACTGGGATTGGAGTGGGCGCAGCTATGACCGGCCTGCGTCCCGTCGTCGACATCATGTTCGGCGACTTCCTTACATTGACTATGGATCAAATGGTCAATCAGGCAGCAAAAGTCCACTACATGTCCGGCGGCCACTGGAACGTTCCCATGGTCATGCGCACGACGCTGGGCGCCACTCGACGCTCGGCCGCCCAGCACTCGCAGTCCCTCCACGCCTGGTTTAGCCACGTGCCGGGATTGAAAGTCGTGCTGCCCTCCACCCCTTACGATGCCAAAGGCCTGCTGAAAACCGCGATCCGCGACGAAAATCCAGTCGTCTTTTTCGAAGACAAGATGATGTACAAGCAGAAGGGCCCGGTTCCAGAGGACGATTACACGATTCCGCTCGGCGTGGCAGACGTGAAGCGCGAAGGCGAGGACATCACGCTGGTCGCGACCAGCAGCATGGTGCAGGTTGCACTGGCCGTGGCGAATCTGCTGGAGAAGGAAGGAATCAGCGCCGAAGTCGTCGATCCGCGGACCACCTGGCCTCTCGACGAAAAGACAATCGTGGACTCGGTGAAGAAGACATCGCGCGTAATCGTGATGGACGAGGGCTACGGCCGTTACGGAGTAGCCGCCGAACTTGCTGCCGTCATCGCCGAGGGCGCATTCTACGATCTCGATGCCCCGGTGAAGCGAATGGGAGCGATGCACGTCCCAATTCCGTTTTCACCGCCGCTGGAAGACGTCACTGTGCCCACGGAGGAATCGGTATGCAGGGCCGCAAAGGAAATGTGCGGCAAATCGTAGCACCGCCGCATCGGGCAGCCGGCGCGAGGGCGTCTTGCCCTTGCTTCTGCTGACAACTGGAAGTCAGGCAGCTAGGAGCTGATTTATGGGACTCAAGACTCACGGAACCATGGCCGTCGACTGGGAGGAGCGCATCGACTTTGATCGGCTCCGCCGCGAACGCCTGCAAAAAGCCAAAGACCTGCTCGCCAAGTCCTCGATGGGTTCGCTGCTCTGCTTCGACATGAACAATGTGCGCTATCTGACGGCGACGCACATCGGCACCTGGGCCCAGGACAAGGCGAACCGCTTCACGCTCCTGCCGCAAAATGACGAGCCCATCCTGTGGGATTTCGGCTCCGCCGCCAAGCATCATCAACTGCATTGCCCGTGGCTGGGCGAGCGCTCGCGCCCGGGCATTTCAATGCTTCGCGGGGCGATGACTCCTGAGATGGGCCGCGCCGAAGATGTCGCCAGAAAAATCCGCATCGAACTCGAAAAGCGCGGCCTGCACAAGGAACCAGTCGGCATCGACATCATCGAACTCCCAGTCCTGTTCGCTCTGCAGCGTGAAGGACTGGAAATCGTCGACGGCCAGCAACTGATGTCCGAGGCCCGCGTCATCAAAACGCAGGATGAGATTTCCCTGCTCAACACCTCGGCCATGATGGTCGATGCCGCCTATGACGAGCTCTATCGCGCCATGAAGCCCGGCTTGCGCGAGAACGAAGCTGTCGGGCTGGTCAGCAAAGTTCTCTACGATCTCGGCTCGGAATACGTGGAAGCGGTCAACGCCATTTCCGGCGAGCGCTGCAACCCACACCCCCACGTGTTTTCCGATCGCGTGCTGCGTCCGGGCGAGCCCGTGTACTACGACATTCTTCATTCCTACATGGGATACCGCACTTGCTATTACCGCTGCTTCACTGTGGGTTATGCGTCGCGTGCGATGGTCGATGCTTACAAACGCTGCCGCGAATATCTGGACGCCGCCATTGAACTCGTTCGCCCCGGCCGCACCACTGCCGAAATCGCGGCGGTCTGGCCCAAAGCCCAGGAGTTCGGGTTCCCCAACGAGGAAGCCTGCTTCGCGCTTCAGTATGGCCATGGTATTGGCCTCGCGATTTGGGAAAAGCCGGTCATTAGCCGCCTGGTTTCGTTCGAACATCCGGTAGAAATCAAACCTGGCATGGTCTTCGCGCTGGAAACGTTCTGGCCCTCCACCGACGGCTGGAGCGCGGCCCGCATCGAAGAAGAAATCGTGGTTACGCCCACGGGACACGAAGTCATCACTCGATTCCCGGCAGAACAGCTGCTGGTAGCGGGCGCGCACTATTTCACAGTCGATGGTCCGTTGCCCACGACACGAGAAAGTGAAGCTCCGCCCAGCGAGCGCGTCCTCGAGATGATCGAGACCAGCGCCAAAACCGAGCGCGTAGGAGTTTCGGACTGAAGGCCATAGTGCCCCTCCCCCACTAAACGACTATGGCCTTCAGCGTAGTAATGCCCGCCCTCGAGATGGCGCAGGAAACCGGCAAGCTTCTGGCTTGGCGGAAGAAAGAGGGCGACCGGGTTGTAAAAGGCGAGCCGCTTCTCGAGATCGAGACCGACAAAGCCGTCGTGGAAGTGGAAGCTCCTGCAGACGGTATCCTTGCCGGAATTAAAGCCGCGGAAGGCGCCGACATTCCTGTCGGGCAGACAATTGCATGGATCGTCGCTCCCGGCGAACAGCCTCCCGCGGAAAGCCCAATCAGCGCTCCGGCGGCAAGAGCCCCGTCGCATACGAAGGCCGAGACCGCTCACGGCAAGCCCGTTGCGGCCGCTGTCTCATCGCCAATCTCGACATCCAGCGCGAAGATTTCTCCCAAAGCCCGGCGGCTGGCGAAAGAATTGGGAGTGGACATTTCCAAACTGAGGGGTTCCGGGCCCGCTGGAGAGATACTCGCTTCTGACATCCAGTCGGCGGCCGCCGAGCCTTCGCAAGCCACGCGATCTGCAAACATTGAAGTCCCCTCTTCGCTCGGACGGATCATGGCCGAGCGCACGACCCAAAGTTGGACCACGGTCCCGCATTTTTTTGTCACTCGCGATTTCGACGCGACCGCGCTCAACGAATACCGCGAGCGCATCGTCGGCGCATTCGACAGCACCCAGAAGGTTCGCATCACGCATACGGACCTGTTGATCGCGCTCGCAGCCCGGGTATTGCTCAAGCATCCGCGCCTGAATGCCAGCTGGAGCGCAGAGGGGATCAAACTACACGCTCATGTGAACATGGGAGTGGCGATTGCCGTAAACGATGGTGTGGTTGCGGCGGTGATCCGCAATGCGCACGCGGCCACCTTGGCCGAGATTGCCATCCAGCGGCGGGACGTGGCCGAGCGTGCCCGCGCGGGAAAGCTGCGGCCCATCGATATCGCGGATGCGACCTTCACTATCAGTAATCTTGGGATGTATCAGGTGGACCAGTTCACCGCGATCATCACGCCGCCGCAAGCTGCGATTCTTGCAGTCGGCACGATTGGCAATCGTGTAGTTGCGGTGGAAGGCAAGCCCGCGGTCCGGCCGATGATGACTCTGACACTATCGTGCGATCACCGCGTAGTCGACGGGGCCCGCGCCGCGCAGTTCCTCGGCGACCTGTCCGAAGCAATCCGCAACCCGCAGAAATTTCTAAACTAAAAGGGCAGTATGGGCCGGTGAACTGAGTCAGGCCATCAAGCTGTGGGTGCTGCTCTCACGCCGGTTCGCACCCACGTTCACGTAGGAACGATCCAGCGCGCCGACCGAGGGACATCCCAGCAGCTTAAGCGTTCGCTCGATCTCGGTGCGTAGAATCTCGATCGCCCGCCGTACGCCCGGCGGCCCACCCGCAGCAAGTCCGTAGGCGTAGGCCCGGCCTACCAATACCGCCTTCGCCCCGAGGCAGATCGCTTTGATCACGTCCGTGCCGCGGCGCACGCCGCCATCCATAAGCACTTCGATCCGGCCATTCACCGCTTCCACGATTTCCGGCAGCACCTGCAGCGAAGCAGGTACGCAATCGAGCTGGCGGCCTCCGTGATTCGAGACCACGATCGCCGATGCTCCTTCATCCATGGCACGCCGCGCGTCCTCGCTCGTCAGCACGCCCTTGATTACAATCGGGCCCGACCAGGCTTCGCGAATCCACCGTAAATCTTGCCAAGTCACCGTCGAACTGGCCAGCGCCGCGGCAACATCAACCATGGGGATGGGACCTTGCCCGGGAATCACAACGTTGGGAAGGTGAGGGACACCTCCGTCACGAAGGAATCGCAACAGCCAACCGGGACGCGAGAGCAACTGCGGTAGAAATGGAACCTTGCTCCAGATGCTGCCGCTCATCAACTCTTTCATGCCATTGCGGGAATCGCGCTCGCGCATGCCCGCGACCGGAGTATCAATCGTGACCACCAGCGCGGAAAATCCCGCGGCGCGCGCGCGGGCAATTCCTCCCTCGGCTGCGCCTCGGCCTCCCATCAGGTACAGCTGATAAAAGACGGGCCCAGTCGACGCGGCCCTCACATCCTCCATTTTGTGGCCAGAGATCGTCGAAAGAATATACGCCGTGCCCGCCGCTCCGGCACAGCGCGCGGCCGCAACCTCACCCTCGGGATGCATCAACCGGCTGTAGCCGACCGGCGCCAGCAACACCGGAAACGCCAGATCAAAGCCCAACACGCGTGTACGCAAATCGCACGTTGGCACCGAGACCGCATGGCGCGGACGAAATGTAACGTCCTCGAACGCGCGGCAGTTTTCCCTTAGCGTGAATTCACTCTCGGCTCCCCCGTCCAGATAATCAAAGACGACGCGAGGCAGCCTTCGTCGGGCCAGTGGCCGCAGGTCTGGGATGCTTACGACTTGAGAAGAATCGACGCGGTTAGACACGGGTCTCCATCGCAACGCAAACGGCATCTGTGCGCGTCATTATAGCCTTTAGCAATAGAGGATGACTGCGCGGAAAGATTATTCGTGCGACCCGTTTCAGTTGTGCTCAAATCGCGCGGCTCGCCCCACCAGATTCGGGGAGAGTCTGGAATGGGTTTCGCCCTCACTGCTGCAAGATCTGCCCGGCCCGCGGATGCACTTGCTCGTCTTTGATCTGGCTCGCATCCCAACTTCCGCCGAGCGCTTTCACCAGATATACAGAACTGACCATTTGTTGCCCAAGCAACTGCGTCTCCAGCCGCTCGCTGCTGAGCAGCGTAGTCTGCGCGGTGATTACGTCGAGATAGTTGGTCACTCCACCGACGTAGCGATTGTTGGCAATGTCCAGCGCCTTCCGCGCATCTGCCACGGCGGCTGCCTGCGTAGTGAGGGCCTGGGAAAGCGTGCTCAGGTTGCTGATTCCGTCTTCCACTTCCTGAAAGGCCGTCAGCACCGACTGGCGATAGTTCGCGACGGCCTCATCGTAAGCGGCTTGAGTAGCCGCGAGATTCGCGCGGTTTCGTCCGCCCTGCAAGAGAGGCTCGAGCGCTTCTGCTCCCAAAGACCAGAAGAGACTGGGGGCGTTCAATAACGATGCAATGTCGGCGCTCTGCCACCCCCCAGTGCCGCTGAGAGTGATATGCGGATAAAAAGCGGTGCGGGCGATGCCAACCTGCGCATTCTCGTATGCCATTTGCCGTTCGAGCGTGGCAATGTCTGGTCTGCGCTCCAGCACGTCGGAAGGCACGCCCAGCGGCACTGGCGGCGGAGTGGCCTTCAGGGGCGCCACCGGCACAGTGAAATTCGAGGCTGGCTGGCCTACCAGAACGGCGATCGCATGCTCATATTGCGCCCGGGATTGTTCCACCAGAGAGGCCTGCGAAATCGTCGAGTCTAGAACCGTCGCTTGCTGAGCGACCTCCAACCCGCTGGCAATACCACCTTCATGGCGATGCTGCACCAGGTCCAGTCCCTTGCGTTGATAGACCACCGATTCCTGCACTACTTGGTATTCGGCATCCAATTCGCGCAGGGTAAAGTAATCGGCCGCGAGCTCGGCACTTAAAACCAGATGTACATTCCCCAAATCCGCGGCGCTGGACTGCAACGAAGCATTCGCCGCCTCCACGTTGCGCCGCACCCGTCCGAACAGATCCGCCTCGTAGCTGAGCGAAAACGGAATCGCATAAACACTCTGGGTATAGGGCGTGACCGGCTGCACTAGCCCATTCAGCGGACGGTTCCCGGAACCTCGCTCCCGCACTATGTTCGGATCGGCAGAAACCTGGGGAAAATAATCCGCGGTCGCGACCCGTGCCAGCGCGCGCGCCTGGCTCAAACGATCCCGCGCGGCAGCCAGGGATTGGTTTGCCTGCAACAATTGCTGCTCGTAGGAGTCCAACTGCGGATCGTGAAAGACCTGCCACCAGGCCCCCTTCGGAATGGTGTCCTTCGGCGCAGCTTGCTGCCATGGGGGCTGTGTCTTCCAGGCATCGGGTGCCGGGGCCGGAGCCGCAGGCCGGCTATATCGCGGCCCGACCGTGCACCCTGGCGCAACCGCCAGCAGAACAGAGACCCAGCAGAGAACAGCTCGCTTCACTTCGCTTTCCCCTTTGGTGAGTTCTGCGGGCTCTGTTGTTGGCGTTCCGGAGCGTTCTCCTCCTGGCTCGTACTTTTGGGCGTGGCCGGCGCCTGTGATTCAGCCGGAGACGGTGCGGCAACGTTTACAATCTGGCCTGGCTCCAACGAGTCCGACGGATTGATAATCACCCGGTCCGCTACCGAAACGCCGCCCAGAATTTCCAAGCTGGTTCCGTAATCTTTTCCAATATTGATCGCGCGCAACTGCACTTTCTTGTCCGGCCCAACCACGGCCAGTTGTGCGCCTTGCGCGCGGAACAACATCGCATTCACCGGAACCGTGACCTTGTCCACATTGGAGCCGACCGCAAAATGCACCTCGCCAAAGGAACCCGGCAGCAGACGCCCGTCCTTATTGGGCACGTCCACTTCGGTCAGCAGGGTCCGCGTATTCGGATCGATCGCCTCCGCCGTCCGAGCAATCTTCGCCGAGAATTTTTGTCCCGGAAATTCCTGCAACGTCACGTTCGTCGACTCGCCCACCTTGATGAAAGGTGCATACGCTTGCGGAACACTGGTAAAAACTCTCAGCGGATCGACGCGGGCAATATCGAATAGTTCCCTGCCCGCAACTCCCGCTCCGGCATTGATGAGCGCGCCCGGATCCACATTGCGCTTGGTCAGCACTCCCGAAAACGGAGCATAGACTCTCTTGAAGCCCTCCAACTGCTCCAGCCGGCGGACGTTGGCGTCCGCTGCTGCCAGGTTCGCTTGCGCCTGCTTGTATCCGCTGGTCTGCTGGTCCGCTTCCTGCGCCGATACGGAATCGCTCTTACGCAGATTCTCCCACCGGTCGGCGCTGATTCTGGCCAGTTCCAACTGCGCCACAATTTGCTGACGCGCCGCTCGCGCCTGGTTCAACTCCTGATCCACTTCCGGCGTATCAATGGTGGCCAACAACTCGCCTTCCTTCACCCGGCTGCCAATATCTTTGTACCAGCGCACCAGATAACCATTGGTGCGGGCGTAAATCGGAGATTCTTCATAAGCCAGCAATGAACCGGGCAGCACCAACTCCTCGTCCGGCTTCTCCGCCACAGGATGAACGACTGCCACCGTGGGAATCGTTTCGCGCTCGGTTTCGTTAGCCAGCGCGCGCTCGTGGCTGGCACGGCTGAGCAGTGTCATCGCTCCCGCGGCCAGCAATACGAGTAGAGCGACCCCCACGATCATCAATGCTTTCCGCGGGGGCGCGGCCGGAAGCTCCGGCGGTGGCTGGACCGTAGGCGGCTGATGCCGCGAGTGTTCTTCCATCGCGGCGATCTCCTCATCCCGCTGGGCCTGCGAACCCCGGACATGGTGCGGAGACTGCTCCACGCTCTCCTCCTCCTCTGCAATTGTATTCTGCCGACCATCCATGCTCATGCTCAATACCGTCCTATCATGACCTTCGTTTTATGAGTACTGCGCGGCCCGCCTGGCTTCCCGCCGGGAGTGGAAGATGGCGAACACGCTGGGAACAAAAAATAAGGTCGCCACTGTAGCGAACAGCAATCCCCCAATTACCGCCCGCCCAAGCGGAGCATTTTGCTCGCCGCCCTCTCCCAGACCGAGAGCCATCGGAACCATTCCGATAATCATCGCCAGCGCGGTCATCAGCACCGGACGGATGCGCGTGTAACCGGCAGCCACCGCGGCTTTTATCGCGGGAACCCCTTCGTCCATCTGCTCGCGCGCAAAGCTGACCATCAAAATAGAATTCGCCGTGGCCACCCCCATGCACATCACCGCGCCCGTCAGGGATGGCACATTCAACGTCGTATGGGTCAGCAACAAGAACCAGCAGATTCCTGCCAGCGCTCCCGGCAACGCGGTAATAATGATGAAAGGATCGAGCCACGACTGGAAATTGATGACGATCAGCAAATACACCAGCAGAATCGCCCCCGCCAATCCCGCTCCCAGCCCGATAAAAGAAGACCGCATGGTCGAAACCTGCCCGCGGACTACGATGTGAGTCCCACGCGGCAGACGATTCTCGAACATCTTCAGCACCTTGTCCGTGTCGGCCGCCACCGCCCCCAAATCCCGGTCCTGCGTACTGGCGTAGACGTCAATCACCGGCTGCACATCGTAATGATTCACAGTTGCCGGTCGTACCGCCGGAGATAACTGCACGAGATTCCCCATGAGTTGCGGACCTTGCTGCGAGATCACAGGAATATTCATCAGGTCCTGCAGGTTGGTCATGCGGTATTGCGGCGCCTGCACCGCCATCTGATACGTGACCTGATTGCGGGGGTTCAGCCAGAAATTCGGCGTAGTCTGAAAGCTCCCGCTGAGCGAGACCAACGCGCTTTGCGCCACGTCCCGGGCCGTCAGGCCCACCTGGGTCACGCGGGTCCGTTCGATATCCATATGCAACGTGGGCAGAGAAAGCAGTTGCTGCACGTGGACATCGGCCGCGCCCGGAATGTGCCGCATCTTGTTGGCGATCTGCTGCGCAATCGCGTAGTTCCCCTGTTCATTGTTTCCCACGACTTGCACATCAATGGGCGCCGGCAGTCCAAAGTTCAAAATCTGCGTGACGATGTCGGCGGGCTGAAAGAAAAATTCCACCCCGGGGAAATGTGCCGGCAAGAATTCCCGCAGGTGCCGCTTGAGTTCCGCCTGCGGAACATGGTGCTCCGGATCGAGCGCGATCAGGATCTCGGCATCGCTGCTGCCAATGGTTCCGTTGGAACTGTAGGACTGATTAATGCCCGAGTTGGGCAGGCCGATGTTGTCGAGGATGGTCTGCAGCTGGCCTTGGGGAATCTCCGCGCGCAGAGCTCCCTCGATCTGGTTACACAGGCGCGCTGTCTCTTCCACTCGCAATCCAGGACGTGCCCGGATATGCAGTCGCAGCAGCCCCGCATCCACCTGGGGAAAGAAATCTTCTCCGAGAAAGCTATACAGACCGAGCGAGAGCAAGCAGAAAATCAGGAAGCACGCGGCGAACAGCCCGCGATGCTCGAGCGTCGTCTCCAGCAAAGATTCATATCCGCGGCGAAACTCTTCGAACTTACGCTCGAAACCCCGCTGAAATCGTCCCAGATACGACGTGGGCGCCTCCGCGCGATGTTCGTGCCCACGCATGATGTACATCACCAGAGTAGGAATCAGCGTCCGCGACAGCAGATAACTGGCCAGCATAGCGAAGCTGACCGCCTCAGCCAGCGGCACAAACAGGAATTTCGCGACGCCCGTCAGAAAGAACATGGGGACGAACACGATGCAGATGCTGAGCGTAGAAACGAATGCCGGAACGGCGATCTGCTGAGCCCCATCCAGAATGGCCTGCCGCATCTCCTTGCCCATGGCCAGGTTGCGCTCGATGTTTTCGATTTCCACTGTCGCATCGTCCACCAGGATGCCGACCGCCAGCGCCAATCCTCCCAGCGTCATGATGTTGATGGTCTCGCCCAGCGCGCCCAGCAGGATGATTGAGACAAAAATCGAGAGCGGGATCGAAATCGAGATGACAATCGTCGGCCGCCAGTCCCCCAGAAAGATCAGGATCATGCACGCGGTCAGGGCCGCGGCAATCAGGCCTTCCCGCAGCACGCCCTCGATCGACGCCCGCACAAACAGAGATTGATCGAACAGAGCCGTAATCTTTAGTTCCGGGGGAAGCGACTGCGATGCCTGCTGCACAATGTTCTTGATCCCTGCCACAATCTGCAGCGTCGAGGCTGAGCCATTCTTGTAAATCGACATCAGCGCGCCGCGGTTGCCATCCTGGCGCACGATATTGGTCTGAGGCGCGAACCCATCGCGAATATGGGCCACATCCCGCATGTAGAGCGTGGAACCGTTCGTCGTCTTGACCGGAAGGTCATTCAATTCCGCGATGGTCTGCGGGGTGCCGTTGATCTCAACGTCATATTCGAGCGGCCCCATCTTGATGGTGCCGGTGGGCAGGATGATGTTTTGCGCGTTGACCGCGTTCACGATGTCGGTCGGCGATAATCCATAAGCTTGCAGCTTGGGCAGATCTAGATCCACCTGAATCTGGCGGATTTTACCGCCGTAGGGATACGGGGTCGCGGCGCCGGGCACAGTGGCCAGGAAATTCCGCAGAAAGTTCTGCCCCAGGTCGAACAGTTGTTGCTCGGGGAGAGTCTTGCTGCTGAGTCCCAACTGAATAATCGGAGTAGTGGAGGCGCTGTAAGAAATGATCAGCGGCGGGGTAGTACCGGGTGGCATGCCTCGCACCTCGGTCTGGCAAATGGCCGTGATCTGCGCGATGGCTCCCTCGACATTGGTGCCCGGACGAAAAAATACTTTGATGATTCCCAAGCCGTACACGGACTGGGATTCCATGTGCTCAATGTTGTTGACCGTGGTAGTAATGCCGCGCTCGGAATTGGAGACAATGCGCTCGGCCATATCCTGCGGCGACATGCCCGTATAAAACCAGACCACCGAAACAACCGGAATGTTGATCTCGGGAAAGATGTCGGTGGGGGTGCGCAGGATGGTGATAGGCGTGAGAATAATAATGACGAGCGCCATCACGACGAACGTATAAGGACGTCTGAGGGCTAGAGCAACTATCCACATGGTCTGCTACCACTCCAGGATCAAAGCTTTGCAATGGCTGCCCCAAGCCTGCTCCCGTCAAATGCCAACTTAGATTCGATACTAAGCGTATCGGATTCTAAATACCTGCGCTCGATTATATGGTAGTGTAGCGCTATGCGCCAGAAATCTTCGGCGATGGCCTACAGGGGAAACGGCAGCCCAAAACGCCCTCCCGGACGCCCGCGCAGCGAGCAGGCGCGGGTGGCCATTCTGCGCAGCGCCCTGAAGATCCTGGGGAAAAACGGCTTTTCCGACTTCGCCATTGAAGACGTCGCCGATCGTGCGGCCGTGGGCAAGGCCACGGTCTACCGGTGGTGGCCCAACAAAGGCGCGCTGATTGCGGACGCATTTGCCAGCAGCACCACCCAGAGACTGCGCTTTCCGGATACCGGGTCGGTCTACACGGACATGAGCCGGCAGATGCGCCAGTTGGTCAAAGTTTTTCGCAGCCCGAAAGGCCGCATCGTGGCAGCGATCCTGGCTGCGGGACAAAGCGACAAAATCCTGCTGTCAGAATTCCGTGAGCGCTTCTTGTGGCCGCGGCGGCGCGAGGCCTACCTCACCTTGCAACGCGCGATGGCGCGCGGCGAACTCCCCAAGCATACGGACCTGGACTTTTTGCTCGATTCTCTCTACGGACCCATCTACATGCGATTCCTCATCCAGCATAACCGGCTCACGCTTCAGTTTGTAGATCGCTTATGCGCTCTGGTCCTGGGCGGAGCGCGCCCTCCGCAAAAGCAGGTCTCCCGTGGCTCCAAATAACCCGGCTGCTACCCTGCTCTGAGAATCACATCTTCGCGTGTCGCTGATCACAGCGTGTACCTGAAGCCCTGTCTACCATAAGACGATTTTCCAGGTTCGCGCACACGTTCCGCCTCGGGAACGGCTCTGTGGCAGTAGCTACCACGCGGAACGCACGTCCACCCGGCATCCAGGCAAGGAGATCAATATGCTGCAAACCAAGCTCAATGTGGCCTTTTACGGGCATGTACGCCAGTATCACAACATCAAGTCAGAGATCGACGCCAACATCCACGAAGTGCTGGAGAGTGGCCAATACGTCATGGGGCCCATGCTGAAACGCTTCGAGCAGGAACTCGCCGCCTTTCATGGGACCAGATTTGCGATTGGGGTAGGCAACGGAACCGACGCGCTGTGGCTTGCCTTCAAGGCGCTTGGCATCGGCCCCGGAGACGAGTGCATCACCACGACTAACACTTTCTTTGCCACCGCCGAAGCGATCTGGATCGCCGGTGCGACGGCCGTGTTCGTCGACTCCGATCCTCGAACGAATTGCATTGATCCCAGCATGATTGAAGCCGCGATTACACCTCGCACCAAGCTGCTGGTTCCAGTTCATCTTTACGGCCAATGCGCGGACATGAGAGCGATCCGCAAAATCGCCGACAAGCACAACCTGAAAGTAGTCGAGGACAACGCCCAGGGAATCGGCGCCGGCGGCGATGGCTTCGGCATCAGCGAATTGAGCGACGCGGCGACGATCAGCTTCATCATCCAGAAGAATCTCGGGACCTTCGGCGATGGCGGCGCGGTGGTCACCAACAATCCCGAGATCGACCGCGCGATTCGCAAGCTGCGCAACCACGGCTCCGAAAAGCGCTCCTGCCACAGCATGGGATGCAACAGTCGTCTCGACGACTTGCATGCCGGTGTCCTCAGCGCGAAGCTACGCCACATCGACGATTGGAACGATCTCCGCCGCAAATGGGCTGCGCGCTACAGCCTCGGCCTCCAGAAAGCGCGAAACATTACGCTCCCCTATGAGACCCCAGGCTATCGGCACGTGTTTCACCTCTATGTCATCGAGACGAAGCTGCCCAAACACCGCGATGCCCTGCTCACCTTCCTCAACGAGGAAGGCATCGACGCCAAGTGCCACTATCCCATCGCGATTCATCAGCAGGAAGGATATCCGTGGAGCCAGCAAGCTCGCATCGTGGCCCCACTCACAAATTCTGAGCGCAATGCGGCCTGCTGTATTTCCCTGCCGATGTTCCCTGAACTCACCGCAGAAGAAGTCGACTACACCGTGGATAGGGTCCTCGAGTGGGATCGGAGAATTCGATGAACCACAAATACCGCGTGGTGGTGGTCGGCATGGGCAAGCGCGGCATGCACCATGCCCTCGCATTCCAAGCCAATGAACGCTTCGAAGTGGCGGGCGTCTGCGATGTCGTTCCTGCCCGGCTTGATGTTGCGGGCGAGAAATTCGGCTGCATCAAGGGCCCCGACGCGCTGCAGATCGGGTTGGCCGCCAAGCCCGACGTGTTCTGCTTCTGCACTCTGCCGCATCTTCGCAGCGAGATGATTCGCATCGGCATCCGCAGCGGCGCCCGCCTGATCGCATTCGAGAAACCGGTCGCGCTCACCAGCCGTGAAGGCATGGAGATCAGGAAACTGCTGCGGACGCACAACGTAAAGGCGGTGGTCAGTCACCAGCATCGCTATGGCGAGCATTACCGCAAAGTGAAGGAAATCGTCGACAGCGGCGCGCTGGGCCGCATCCATACCGTGTACGGCACAGCGTCGGGTTGGATGATGCACATGTTGTCGCACCTCATTGACTACGTGCGCTGGTTCAACTCTGGAGCCGACGCGAGCTGGGTCATGGCGCAAGCTGCCGGGGAGAACAAGCTGAATGATCCGCATCCCTCGCCCGATTACATCGGCGGCTTCATGCAATTCGCCAACGGCGTGCGCGGCATCGTCGAATGCGGCGCGGGCGCTCCCGACGTGCCCGAAGTCGATTATTGGTGGCGCAAGTGCCGCATCGGCGCACAGGGCACGGACGGGTTCGCGGAAGTCCTGACCGGCGGCGGCTGGCGTGCCGTGACCAAGACTGGTTCGTCCTCGGGCGAAGGCTGCATGAACTACGATCACGACATGCCGCCCTACGTCGAGGATATTGCCAACTGGCTGGACGACGACCGCAAACTGCATCCCTGCAATTTCGAAAGCGCGTACGCAGGCTTCGAGATCATGATGGCGCTCTGCCGCTCCGCCGCTGAGGGAGGCCAAGTGGCCCTGCCGCTCACCGAGGCAGGGAACGAGGCCGAGTTGCTGCGAGCGTATCTAGCCGGCCGCAAGGTGCTCGCTTCGAGTTCGGCGAATGCGAAGGAGTACGGGCTGCCGGAACCGATTGTGAAACACGTTTAGTCTGGCATCGCCCATCAGAGAAGATCTGGCGACCGGAATCGCGATTCGTTCTCGATTCCAGTCGCCAGTGGTTGGGCCTGTTGCGCAAACGGCTCGTGATCTGGGGTGGCGTACTGCACAAACCTGCGTGACCCCAATCACCCCAGCCGGTGACGCCTTTCACTGCTCCCTTGGGCTGTGACAGGAGAGCATTACAAGAGAATGTCGCCGGTGTTCCCAATGAGCCCTCGTGTGCGGCAGATGCTCCAAGCCAGCCATCCCCTGGATGCATTCCCGCACCGTCGCCCTGAAATCTTCACCGACAACTCAAGAGAGTGAGGCGCCATCATGGGTCGTCATAATTTTCTTTCCATCAAGGATTTTTCGCCCGACGAAATCCGTTATCTGCTCGATCTCGCCCGCGAGATGAAAGCACATCCTTCGGCTCACTCCGGGGTCCTGAAAGGCAAGACCCTGGCCATGATCTTCGAAAAACCGTCGCTACGCACCCGCGTTTCTTTCGACGTCGGCATCCAGCAACTCGGCGGCTTCTCCCTCTATCTTTCGAACGCCGAGATCAATCTGGGCAAGCGCGAGTCCGTCTACGACGTAGCCAAGAATCTGGAACGCATGGTGCAAGCCATCATGATCCGCACGTACGCTCACCAGATTGTCGAGCAAATGGCGGAGTACACCAATATTCCCATCATCAACGGACTGACCGACTACAGCCATCCCTGCCAGGCTATGGCCGATTATTTGACCATCCAGGAACTGAAGGGCGAAGTGGCGGGGCTGAAAATCGCATTCATCGGCGACGGCAACAACGTTTGCCATTCGCTGATGTTCGCCGGAGCGCAACTGGGAGCCCAGGTCTGGACCGCCACTCCGGCAGGATATGAACCGGATGCCGAGGCAGTGAAGTGGGCGACCGAGCGCGGCGCCCAGACCGGCGGCCTGTGCACCGTGACTCACGATGCTCTGGAAGCAGTCAGCAACGCCGATGTCGTTTACACCGACGTGTGGGCCAGCATGGGACAGGAGTCGGAAGCAGCCGAACGCCGTAAGGTTTTCCTGCCGTACCAAGTGAATGCGGGCTTGTTCCGCCGCGCCAAGTTCGACGCCATATTCATGCATTGCCTCCCTGCCCATCGCGGCGACGAAGTCACCGACGAGGTCATCGATTCCGCGCACTCGGTGGTGTACCAGCAGGCCGAGAACCGCCTGCACGCGCAGAAAGCTATATTGCTCGAACTCATGGAGTACCGCGAAGCGCCGGAAGCACAAAGAATCAAGCGCAGCGAGAAGACCGAAGCCCTCAGCGATTTCGCAATCTGAAATTCGCAGAACGGAAGCACCGAGTACCGAGTAGCGCGAACCGAGAACTGCTCTTGAAGACCATGCTCATCGCCGTCGGCGGCAACTCCCTGATCCGTGCCGGGGAGAAGGGCACCATTGCCGAGCAATTAGCGAACGCGCGTCGCACCGCGGCAGCGATTGTGGGGCTCATTCAGGACGGCTTTCACCTGGTCGTAACTCATGGCAATGGACCGCAGGTGGGCGCGCAATTACTGCGCTCTGAGCGCGCCGCCGACCAGGTTCCGGCCCAGCCTCTCGACGTTTGCGGCGCCGCCAGTCAGGGGGAGATCGGATATCTCCTCTCCCAGTCGTTGCAGGATGAACTAGCCATCGCAGGCGAGCACGTCCCGGTTGTGAGCCTGGTGACGCAGAGTATCGTCTCCGCTACCGACCCAGCCATGAAGCATCCCAGCAAGCCAATCGGTCCGTTCTATTCGCGGGTGCAGGCCGAAGAGCGCAAGCGCCTGCTGGGCTGGGAAATCGTGGAGGACGCCTCCCCCGGGTATCGCCGGGTCGTCCCGTCTCCCGAACCGGTGGAGATTGTCGAACTCGATGTAATCCGTTCCCTGGTGAGCCAGGGAGTTCTAGTCGTGGCCTGCGGTGGCGGCGGAATTCCGGTGGTGCGCGGGAATGGCGACCTTCACGGCGTCGAAGCGGTTATCGATAAGGACCGCGCCTCCGCCCTGCTGGCGTCGCAGCTCGGGGTTGACGTGTTCGCGATCTCTACCGACACGGATTACGTCTATCTCGACTACAAAAAGCCAACCCAGAGGCCGCTGACCCGCGTCACTGCCTCCGATCTCCGGCAGCATTACAGCGCAGGACACTTCCCGCCGGGAAATATGGGGCCAAAAGTTGAATCGGCGCTCCACTTCCTGCAGGCCGGTGGCAAGGAAGTGGTGATCACATCGTACGAGCATCTGCGCGATGCCGTTGCCGGACGCGCCGGCACGCACATTCTCCCGGATGCCGAAGGCATCACCCGCAGGTTGCCCGTGCATCTCCAAGCGCAGGTAGGAGGCCGCTGAAAATGTCAGACTCGATATTCATCCCCGTATCCACCCGAGAGCCTGACCGCAGATCCGATGCGCCCAAGCTACGGCACCTCGTCGAGTCCCAGCAATTCACCGTGCCACTGCTGATGGAATTGTTTCATCGCTCCCGTGGCATGGAACGAGTGGTCGCCCGAGGCGGATCGCTCGACTACCAGAACAAGATTCTCGCCACTTTGTTCTATCGCCCGTCGACCCGCACCCGCTTCTGCTTCGAGGCCGCCATGCACCGGCTCGGGGGCAACGTTTTGTCTACGGAGCATGCCGGAGCATTTTCTTCAGAAGTGGAAGCCGAGCAGGTGGAAGATTCCATCCGCATTATCGGCAGCTATTCCGACGTGATCGTAGTGCGCCACCCGGAAGAAGGCGGAGCCCGGCGCGCCGCTCAGGTTTCGCCCGTGCCAGTCATCAACGCCGGCGATGGAGACGGCGGCCAGCACCCCACACAAGCTCTGCTCGATCTCTACACCATCTATCGCGAACGCCCCCTCGATGGCCTCAGCGTGGCCATCATCGGCGAACTGGATAAGGGCCGCACTGCCCGATCCCTGGCCTACCTGCTCGCCAAGTTCGACCGGGTCAAGATTTTCTTCGTCAGTCCAACTGAGCTCCAGATGAAGCCCGACATCCTCGACTATCTCAACGATCACGGAGTGCAGTACGAACTGGAGTCCGACATCGACCGCGTCATCGGTGAAGTGGATGTTGTCTACCAGACGCGGATTCGCCCCGAGCGCTTGCGCGATCGTTGGCAAGTGCAACGTTATGCCATCAATTCCACCGTGCTCAGGAAGCTCAAAGCTGACGCGCTGATTCTGCATCCGCTGCCACGCACCGTCGAGCTGGACAAAACTGTAGATGACGATCCGCGCGCCCTCTACTTCAAGCAGGCGGCCAATGGACTTTATGTGCGCATGGCTCTGTTAACCATGCTGCTGGAAAACGATCCGTCACCACATTTTTAGGAGAAGACATGCCAGTACTCGAAAAAACTCGCTCTCAGGAACTGATTGCGCTCGAAGAACAGTTCGGCGCCCACAATTATCATCCTCTCGACGTCGTCATCGAGCGTGCCGAGGGCGCATGGGTTTATGACATTGAAGGCCGGCGCTATCTCGACTGCCTGGCCGCGTACTCTGCAGTCAACCAGGGACACTGCCATCCTCGAATTCTGCACGCCATGATGCAGCAGGCGTGCAAAGTGACGCTGACCTCGCGCGCCTTTCGCAACGACCAATTGCCACTGCTCTACGAGGAACTGCATGGTCTCACCGGTTACGACACGACGTTACCCATGAACTCCGGCGCGGAGGCGGTGGAAACAGCAGTCAAGGCAGCCCGTAAGTGGGGGTACAAGGTCAAGGGCATTCCCGACGGCACGGCCGAGATCATCGTCTGCGCCAACAACTTCCACGGACGCACCGTCACCATCGTCAGCTTCTCGAGCGATGAGCAATATCGCGACGGCTTTGGACCATTCACTCCCGGCTTCAAGATCATTCCCTACGGCGACGCTAACGCTCTGCGGGCTGCGATCACGCCCAATACTTGTGCCTTTCTGGTTGAACCGATCCAGGGCGAGGCTGGCATTATTATGCCGCCCGCAGGATTTCTAGCAGAGGCCGCGGCGATCTGCCGCGAGAATAACGTTCTGCTCATGTGCGACGAGATTCAATCCGGGCTGGGTAGGACCGGCAAACTCTTCGCGTGCATGCACGAAGATGTTCGCCCCGATGTGCTGATTGTGGGCAAGGCTTTGGCTGGCGGCTTCTACCCTGTTTCCGCCGTCCTGGCATCGAAGAAGGTTCTTGGCGTCTTCCACCCCGGCGATCACGGCAGCACATTCGGAGGCAATCCGCTGGCCTGTGCGATCGCGCGCGAGGCTCTGCGGGTTCTGATTGAAGAGAACCTTGTCGAGAGATCGGCGGAGATGGGAACTTACTTCCTCAACCGCCTGCAAACCCTGCGCAGCCCCGACCTGAAAGAAGTTCGCGGCTTAGGCCTGTGGATTGGAATTGAACTTCACAGCCCCGCTCGTCCGTACTGCGAAGCGCTCAAAGAGGAAGGCATCCTCTGCAAAGAAACGCACGACCGCGTGCTCCGCATCGCTCCTCCGCTTACCATCACCCGTGAAGAAATCGACTGGGCTTTCGACCGCATCCGAAAGGTCATCGAGCGCCGGGTGCCTAAGTAACCGGGGAGATATTGTAGGGAACGGAAAAAAGACGCGTCAACGGTGGTGTCTGCCGCCGCCGTGACCGCCGGAGTGCCCGCCGCCGCCGTGAAAGTGTCCGCCGCCGAAACCCTTGCCGCCGCCGTGGAAGCTCTTGGGCGCATGCCCGCCGCCTCCCATCTGGAAGCCGCCCGAGCTTCGGCTGCTAACACTCCTGGGCGAGTGGCCACCGCCAAACAGGTGGAAGTTATGCGAGTGCGGTGCTGTTCCGGCGGAACGCCCAAACCCCCGGCTGGCGAAACTTCCGGAATACCGGCCCCCGAGTTCGCTGCGCTGAAAACCCGACGCCGAGCCGCGATAGGCCTGCCTCGAACGGCCGTAGGCTGAGGCCGACCCACGGTAGCCTTCTCCCATCCCCCGGTTCCAACTAGATCCAGAACTATGGCGGTTGAACCGCTGCCAATTTCCCGGCGACCTTGTGTTGTTGTTGGCTTGGCGCGAGGTTCGATTGTAGCCGCCCCCAGAGGTTCGGCGGTACCCGCTTCCAAAGGAGCGGAAGCCGCCGCCGGAGTTTCCTCGCCAGTTCCCGGCATATCTCTCGGATGAGCGAGCGAATCCTCGTCCACGGTTCCCGTTGTCTCGACTGCCAAATCGGACGAAACCGTCTCGCGTGCGGCCGTAGCCGTTCCCCCGAAATGCTCCTCTTCCCGCGTACGCATGAAACCCATCATGGCGGAATCCCCAATCCGCCACGGTGCTGCTGTGCGAATAGTAATCCGAATGGTCGAACAGGACGGATTGTGCTAACCAATCCAGACCCCACGCCAGCCAGCCCCAGGGCGCTTGGGCGAAGGCGCTCAGCGCGATCCCAACGCCATATGTTATGGGCGACGAAGCCAAGAAAGACCCCACGGCGCCCAGCAGCGAAAATCCGGGGTAGGGTGATAGCTGCTCTCCATAGACCGTCCACGGGTTGTACGTCGGCACGTACACAACTTGCGGATTTACCGGCATCAGCTGGATGTTGTCGTGTTCGTAATATACCGCCTGCTGAGGCGTACTCTGCAAGGTGCCGGAGTCATAAGCGCGCCGGCGCATCACCTGGACTGCCTGGAGAACATCTTGCGGCTGGTTGTAGTAGGCATTGCCCAAGTCGGTGGTCCATTGCAGGTTGCGGTCCATCTGCGCTAAGACCTGAGGAAACGCCGTCAAAGCTTTCACGCTCGGGTCCCAGTTCTGGAAATCGGCGCCAGCCTCGACCTGGTCAGGGGAGGCGTAGCGCTGCGACTGCCGCCACTGGTCCGCATCTTCAACCTGACGGGGATAAGTCGACGCCGCCAGCACTTGCGCCACCAGCGGGTCCGGATAAAGCGCAATCGGCGCCACAAGTTGTTCCAGTTGTGCCGCATTCAACGGCTGAGCCGCAGCCGGGCCGTCACTTTGCTGCGGATACTCTTGACTGGGATCCGGAGAGGCTTGCGTGTCAGGCTGCTGTCCATAGTCCGACTGCTGAGGTTGGTCTGGCGTGTATTGGCCAGTGGATGAATCGTTCTGCGACCAGCCTTGATTGCCGGTTTGCTGTGCGCAGAGTTTCCCTGCTCCGAGCAACAGAGTGAGAACAACTGCCGCCAGTGCGAGCCAACCTTTGAGAAGCCGCGCGACGTTTGCTGTTGAAAACATTGCTTTCGCCCGTTCCACAACAACGCGAGCACTGACCCGCTCGCACTGAGAGGCTTTGCCGTCAGCCAACATGCTTGAAATCAAGAGCGGGATCAATGCAGGGGGAATCAACTCTGGGTCAAGAGCGAAGTAATTGGAAACACAATGCTTCTAATCTCGGGTAACTTTGCGGGCGAGTTTTTCCCGTGTGCCATCCTTGCGATTTCTGCAAGGGCTCTCCCAAATGTAAGATTTTAAGTTTGGGATAACGCAGAATCGTCCGTGCCCGAAGCGAATCACCGAACTAAAACCGGAATTGCACTTTATCTTCTTGAAGACTTTCGTCGGGGCGATAGGATTTGAAGGTAAACCCAAACGCAGTTTCAACGAGATGCAGGTCAGCGGATGACATCAGAACCTCCGCGCCTTATCTCAAGGCCAGTTCTGTTGCCCGCCAACAGTGGTATTATGCCCAAAACGAAATGACGCAGCTCAGGCAGATTTACGTTCCCCATGCGCCATGTTCACGATGGGCAGGGGAATGCGAAGGCGCCTCGACAGTCCTGATTTTTTCTCGGTTGCGTCCAAAACAACTAGACTGTCCGACATAACCATCGGCTCGCCTGACAACTGAAAAACCTCTCCGTACAGCCGAATCTGATTTCCTTTTGTGAATCCCAGTACTTTTAATCGTGCGCAAAGAGTGACTTCTTTATCCGTCATATGAGTACCTGAGTCGCATTGTGTACATATTAAATGTACATATTAAAAATGACCGCGGCAGGAAGTCCTGTGTCGTTATTATAGTCCAATTGCGCAGGCCTCACGCCGTGATGGCAATCACCCACCGCCCGTCCCAAGCCGAAACTGCCTTTTCTTATGAGTGGCTAACGCGAGGAG
>DASYYT010000206.1:0-20993 GCA_035949755.1 Candidatus Sulfotelmatobacter sp. | reverse complement strand
GTCGCGTTAGGCAAGATCGGATTCGACGCCTATCTGAATTATCTGAAGCGCCGCGGCCCCCTCACCAGCAAAAAAAGGTTCGTCTTCGGCCACGCCGCCCAATACCGCCTGCCCGATGGCAAGGTGCTGCTGGCCTCCTACCATCCCTCGAACCAGAACACCCAAACCGGCAAGCTCACGCGTGAGATGTTCGTCGAGATTTTCAAGCAAGCGGCAAAACTTGCCAACCGGTAAATTGTCAATTCCAAGCGAAGCGAGGAATGTGCTTTCCCGTGCAGGGCCGACCCTGCCGAAGACAGCAGGTTCCGCGCCCGGCTCGAAACGAAACGACAGGCTTCGCTATCGCAGTTTGGTCACCGTAACCTCAAGTTGGAACTGCCGCTTGGAATCGGGATCATCGACCGTCCCCAGGGCCGTCAGCTTGCCGGGAGTGATGGCGGTTGCTGACTGGATTGACACCTGCCGCAGGATCGGATCGACAGTGTTGGGACGGTACGCGTCAGCCTGAGAACGGGGTATCAGACTGCTGATCTCGGCGCGGGCCTCCAGCGAGAGTCCCATCTCATCCTCGCGCATCCGACAGGAAATGCTGGTCCCGATGTCCATGTACTCCACCTTGCCTTGCTCGGTTTCGACTGGCACGCGAGTTCCAATCTTAAGACTCTTGTAGTTGTCCCCCATGTCGCGAATGTACGACGGATCCGTCTGGCGTACGGCAAGTAAATCCATGGCATATTGGCGGGTGTTAATTTTCTTGCCGTCCTCCAATTCGTTCAGGGCAAAGTCCAGGTGATAGGCAGGAACTGGTTTGCGCTGCTCAGGCGGCTTTGGCGCGTTGTTTTCCTGAGCCTGGATTCTTCTCAATCCCAGACTGGAAATCACGGTAAGAATAACGACAAGCAAAACTGTTTTCCTGTGCATGTTGGAAATCCTCTCTTGAGATTCGAGCTACTCTACTTTGTTGATATCTGACGGTTCCGCCGAACCCGGCTCCATCGCGTTTCTCTCTAATTGCTCCTGGCGCGCGAGCGCCGACTGCGCCTCGGCGATGAGCGCAGCTTGCTCCGGAAAGCGCTGCACGTACTCCAGCGCCATCTTCTCCTGATCACTGAGCCGCCGCGGCGACGGGAACTGATCGAGCTTCGGCTCTGCCGTCACCAGAGTTCTAAGCTGCGCCGAAGTATGAAGTTTGTGGACCGGGCGGTGTGGACGCATAACAACTGCATCGCGATTCGCCAGTTGAATCCCTGGCTTGGATGGGACCGAGGTAGAGATCGAAGGGCGATTCGCGATGCCGGGTTGCGATGGTTTTCCCGATCTCCACGCCAGACCCAGCGCGACCAGAACGACGGCCACCGCGGCGGCAGAGGCCCAGCGCCACCATGCACGGTTTAGAGCCCTGCTGCCGTCCGATCGCAGGTTCGCGAGAACGCGTTCCTCCAGGCCAGCACGCGGCTCGGCGGTCGCGTACTTGGCGAGTTCAGCGTCGAGGATGCGATCAAACCGATCATCAGTCGCATCCCGTCCAACGGTAGTTTTGTTTTGTGGTTCGCCCATACTCTTCGCCTTCATTTCCTGTCCACTTGTTGCGTCAATTTCTCTTTTAAGATCTGGCGTGCGCGGAAGACTCGCGAACGCACCGCCGCTTCGTTGATGCCCAGGGTGGCGGCGACCTGTTTCGGCGACATCTCTTCGATGGTCGATAGAATCAGCGGTTCACGCAGCTTCGCGGGCAGGGCGGCAATCAGCTTGTCCAACACCGCGCTGATTTGCGCGCCTTGCAAGTTCTGGTCCGCAGGGGCATTGCCCGAAGCCACTTCCGCGATGGGTTTTCCGAGATCATCCATCGCCACTTCCTGCGTCCCACGGCGGCGCTGCGCGCGATCGACGGCGACGCGCCATGCGATGCGCGCCAGCCACGTCTTCGGATCTTCCACTTCCGCCAGCTTCGAGCTGTAGCGCAGTACGCGCACGAAGGTCTCCTGTGTGGCATCTTCGGCGTCGTGATGGCGGCGAAGGACGGCGTAGGCGATGCGATAGACCAGGCGCGAGTGCTCTCGAACCAGGGCTTCGACAATCTCGCCGGTGCGTTCCAGGCGATTGTCCTCGGCGTTGCTTCGGATCGTAGCCAAACCGCTCAGGATCGCGTCTCCCGCCACCACTCGTTTGCCCTCACTCATGAAGACCGCCTGTCGGCTGCTTGTGTTCAGGAATTTCTGGAGGAAGAACGGGAGTCCGTTTGCGGCTTGCGTGGAAAGAAGCAGGGCGAGTGATCACTGGTCCGTGGCTAGGGTTCGGAAGAAGACAGTTCGCCCGCCGCTTCCAGACAGAGATGGCGCGGAAAGCCTGGACATCTGTTTACGGATAACTGACCACCGATTTCTCGCCACTGATGCTTCACATTCCGATAAACACCGGCTCAGTTTCCAGGCGCACGCCCCAGATTTCCTCCACGCGCTGCTGGATTTGATCTTTCAGCGCGAGCACGTCCGCGGCGGTGGCTCCTCCGCGATTGACGAGTGCGAGCGCGTGTTTGCTCGAAATGCCGACGTTGCCGGCCGCGTATCCGCGCGCGAATCCCGAGTGCTCGACCAGCCATGCGGCCGAGACTTTCTTATGCCGCTCCAGTGCGGGGTAACTGGGCAGGATCAGTCCTTTCTCACTCGCACGTTTTTCAAGATCACGGTGCTGTCCTTCCGACAGCACCGGATTCTTGAAGAACGATCCCGCGCTGCGGGAATCGGGATCGCCCTCCACAATCAGCATGCCTTTGCGGGCGCGGATGTGACGTACCGCTTCGCGCGTCTCGGCGAGATTCGGCGGAATCTCGCGTCCTTCGAAATGCCGCTTCAGGTCGGCGTATTCGAGGTGCGGCTCGCCTCCGGGGATCAGCGCGTACACCACGCGCAGGATGATGAACCGCCCGCGCTCGGATGTGTTGAAGATGCTGCTGCGATAGCCGAAGCCGCAGGCCTCGGCGCACAACTCGCGCACCTGGTTATCTTTGAGGTCGAATACTTCGACCGACTCGATCGTGTTCGACACTTCCTGTCCGTAGGCGCCGACGTTCTGCACCGGCGTGCCGCCGACGCTGCCGGGAATTCCGCTCAGGCATTCGACGCCCGCGCACTGCGCCGCGACCGCGGAGGAAACGAAGCGATCCCAGGATTCGCCCGCGCCGGCGTCGAACAGAACTTTGCCTTCTTGTTCGCCCGAGCGCCGCTCCATCCCGCCGATGGCAATTTTCAAGACCAGGCCCGGCCATCCGGAATCGGCGACCACGATGTTGCTGCCGCCTCCCAGCACGAAGAGGCGGAGATTCCTGGTTTGCGAAAACGCGACCGCCTGTTGCACGTCGGCGAGCGATTTTGCTTCGACAAGAAAACGTGCCGGCCCGCCGATCCGGAAGGTGGTCAAAGGCGCCAGCGGCACATTTTCGGCGAGCAGCATGGGAACGAATCACTATAAACCCACGGCGCTGCTTGCAACTCCCGCGCGGGAGGGAATCTCAGGCTAGAATGGAAGTGAGATCAAAGGAGCTGCACATGTATCCGGAAATTATGGTTGTCCCCATGCGCGAAGAGTTGACCCGGCTGGGAATCCAGGAACTGCGAACCGCCTCCGAGGTCGATGAGGCGCTGAAGAATTCGGGCACAAGCTTGGTGGTGGTGAATTCCATTTGTGGCTGCGCCGCGGGACGCATGCGGCCGGCGGTGCGCTTGGCGCTCGGGGATGCGGCGCGTCCGGATCATGCCTACTCGGTTTTCGCGGGACAGGATACGGAGGCAACGGAGCGGGCCCGCAGTTACTTCACGGACCAGCCGCCGTCCTCGCCCTCGATTGCGATTTTGCGCGATGGGCAACTGGTCTACATGATGCCGCGCCGCGACATCGAATCGCGCGAAGCTCCTGCCATTGCCGCCGATCTGAAAGCGGCTCTGGATAAGTTCTGCGGGAGAGCCGCCCAGGTGTAAGACCTTCTACTTCTTCGCTCCGCCGGCCAGGAACGCCTTCACCACGATCGCGTTCGGCTGCACGCCCACCGGGATCATCGTCAGCAGGGAATATTCGGACGTCTCCAGTGTGCGCTTGGGACGCCGCTTCTGAATGATGGTGACGTCCCCCGACTGCGTATCGGCGACCAACAGATAGTTTTGATCGGGGGTCAGGGCGAGACTGTCGGGGCGACTGCCGACGTTCAGAGTCGTAAGAAGGTGGCCCAGATCAATGTCGTAGACGGCGACGCTGTTGGATCCGAAGTTCGAGACGTAAAGCCGCGAATTGTCGAGCGTGACTACGGCATGCGAAGGATGGTGACCGATCTCCTGACTGCTGCCGACTTCGTCGTTGCCGGTCTCGATAATGGAAACGCTGTCGGAATCGAAGTTGCAGACAATCATCTCGCCGCCGTCCGGTTTGAGTGTGAGGTTGACCGGGGTGCGGCCCACGTCGATGAAGGCGAGCACGTGGTCCTCATTGTGAGCGGGAGTCTTAAGCTGGATGGAGGCTACCTGCGATGATCCCGAGCAGGAGACGAAGGCCTTGCTGGAATCGGGAAGAATGGCGATGTCCTCGGGCTGTTGGCAGACCGGCAGGGTGGCGCGAACTCGCAGGAGCTGTGCGTCGATGAGGGAGACGGTGTTGTCGCCGCGATTGGAGACGACCACGGTCGAACCGTCGGGGGAAACGCGCGCCAGGCCGGGGGCGGCGCCCACGCGAACGTTGCCCAGTACGGTTCGTTTGGCGAGATCAATCACGCTGACATTGGCCGAGCCCGAGTTGGCCACATAGGCGCGCTTGCCGTCAGCGGAAACGTCAATGAAGTATGGGCGCGCATGCACGCCGATGGTCGCGACCACAGTGTTAGTCCCGGCATCGATTACGCTGACATTGTCCGAGCCTGTGTTCACCACATAGATTTCGTTCTTTTTTGTGTTGGCGGCGAGGCCGGTGGGTTCGCTGCCGACCTGCAGGGTTTTGGAGAGAGCAAATGTGCGCAGATCGATCACGCTGACGGTATTGCTCTTGCCGTTAGAAACGTAGGCGTACTCGCGAAAGGCGGGACCGTAGTCGGGGAAGTCGGGTTCGCGGAAATACCACCATCCCAGCCCGCCGAGGACGGGAAGCAGGACAGCGATGAAGAGGAGCTTGCGCAAGGTGACGTCAGTCTCAGAGAAGAAGAAAGATTAGCAGAAGAGGACGTCTAAGGACGCATCACTTCGGCTCGATGACCTTAGGACCCGGAACCACGATAAAATGCCGTTTGTTCAGGGTCGCCACTACGCTGTCGTGTTCCAACGCCACGGAGGCCAAAATCAAGTCATGAGCCCCGATCATGTTTCCGGAAGACTCAAGCTCCGCCGAGAGGCGGGCATGAATGAAAGCCGTGGTTCTGTGTAGGGTATGGGCTCGAGTCTGTCGACAATGGTGCGGAGATACCGTTCGCGTTTTGCGCGATGTGGGGCTAGGGCTCGTTCAATTCCGTGCCATAGTTCGGCGACGGTGACGGCAGGCGATTTCCAGATTCTGGCCGGTCTGCAAGTCGAGCCACGCGATGAGGTCGAAGTTACCCTTCTCGCCTTGGATGATTATATCGGCATCGAGAATTATCGCTATTTGTCTTTAGGCGAAATTACGCGCGGCTTCGGTTACGGAGATGACCGTCTTTTTCATAAAATCAGATTTTCAGATTTTAAAGCCAGATCCGCACAGGAAAGTACAACCGATCCCGCAGCTTTCGTTCTGGTTATCGCCTTGATTTACTTTGCTGCAGCCGTTTCCCGAATCCCAATCTCCGGCACGGTTCTGCCTACCACGGCGGCGATCTGGCGGACTTGGGCCATAAGTTCGTCGAACTGCTCGGGGAGCAGCGATTGCGGGCCGTCGGATAAAGCTTCATCCGGTTTGTGATGCACTTCCACGAGCAATCCGTCGGCGCCTACCGCGACGGCGGCGCGGGAGAGCGGAGTGACTTTGTTGCGCTTGCCGGTGCCGTGGCTGGGATCGACCAGAATCGGTAGATGGCTCAGGCGCTGCACGGCCGGAACGACACTCAGGTCGAGCGTATTGCGGGTGTGGTCGGCGAATGTACGCACGCCGCGTTCGCAGAGCGCGACATTGTAGTTTCCTTCGCTCAGGATGTATTCGGCGGCCATGAGGAACTCTTCGAGAGTGGCCGACATGCCGCGCTTGAGCAGGACCGGCTTGCGGGTGCGACCGGCGCGCTTGAGCAGAGAAAAATTCTGCATGTTGCGGGCGCCGATCTGAATCACGTCGGCATATTCTTCGACCAGATCGAGCGACTCGTGGTCGATGGCTTCGGTAATGATCTTCATGCCAAACTGCTGGCGGATTTCCGCCATGATGCGCAGGGCATCTTCACCGAGTCCTTGAAAGGAATAGGGCGAGGTGCGCGGCTTATAGGCGCCGCCGCGGAAGAATTGGGCTCCGGCGCGGTGGACGCGTTCGGCGACGGTGAAAGCCTGTTCGCGGCTCTCGATGGCGCAAGGCCCGGCGACAATGGCCAGCCCTTGCCCGCCAATGGTGGCGGCGGTCCCGGAAAAGCGGATGACCGTATTCTCTTCTTTCACGTCGCGGCTGACCAGTTTGTAGGGCTTGGAGACGGCGATGACTTCCTGCACGCCAGACATTTCTTCCAGGGTGCCCTGTTCGACTTCGCCCTTGTTGCCGGTGATGCCGATGGCGGTGCGGGTTGCCCCCGGCATGGGATGCGCACGATAGCCGAGCTTTTCGATTTTTTCGCAAACGGCGCGCACCTGCTCTTCGGTAGCTTGCGCCTTCATGACCACTAGCATAGGTTCACCCTGAACGGATGGTGTGGAAACAGCCGCCCTCGGCTGTCCATCGAGCGAAGCTCGATTCGCTGCTGCGGCGGCAGGGGAAGCCAACGCCGCCCTATAAGTCTACCGTTGTGCTACGGTGCACCGCAAACGGAGCAGCCGGCGACGAACTCAAGTCTTGAGTTTCGGGTTTTGGCTGCGCATGACTTGAAACTTGAGACCCGAAATCTGAAACTGTTTGATATGGCTCGCTCCATAGCGCGGGAACAGGACATTCTCCAGCGGCCCGCGCCGAAGAGGCCGCCGCGGTTGACTTCGCGGCGAATCGGGATTCACACGTCGTCGGCGGGCGGGGTGCAGAATGCGGCCGAGCGAGCTTACCGGCTGGGCTGCAACACATTTCAGATTTTTTCATCGAGCCCGCGGCAGTGGGCGCCTTATGAACTGGGCGCGCCGCAGTGCGCCGAGATGAACCGTTTGCGGACGCGATACGATCTCAAGCCGCTGGTGATTCATACCAATTACCTGGTGAATCTGGCCAGTTCGACTGAGTTGTTTCTGCAGAAATCGATGCAGGCTTTTCGCGGAGAGGTCGAGCGCGCGCTGGGTTTATGTGCGGAGTATCTGGTGCTGCATCCGGGGTCGTTTCGCGGGGCCGACCGCGAGCAGGGATTGCTGCGCACCGCAGCCGCCATTGCCGCGTCCACACAGGGACTCGATCTGGCCAAAGGCGGGCTGATGATTCTGATTGAAAACACCGCGGGGGCCGAATTTTCTCTAGGCGGAAGCTTTGAGCAGGTCGCGGAAGTTCTGGAGCGGCTGGACGGGATCATTCCCGTGGGCGCTTGCATCGATACCTGCCACACGCACGTTGCGGGATACGACATCGTCAGCGAAGAGGGGCTTTACCAGACGCTACAGCACCTCGACGCAACCATCGGTCTTAACCGCGTCAAAGTCTGGCATTGCAATGATGCCAAGACCGCGCGCGGGTCGAGGCTGGACCGCCATCAGCACATCGGGAAGGGAATGATCGGCAAGGAAACATTTCGCATTCTGCTGAACGATCTTCGCCTGGCGCACTCCGCTTTTATTGCGGAAACGCCGATTGATGAACCGGGCGACGACCGGAGGAACGTGGGGGCCTTGAAGAAGCTGGTACGAAGAGAATGAGTCACGATCGGATCCGGGCGTCTTGTTGTCGGCGCGATCTAAAAATCTTAAATCGCAGAGGGCGCTGAGGATTCGCGGAGATCGTAGAGGGTGGGGCCGAAATCGGCTGCGGGCTGAACTGGGCCTTGACCTTGCAAGCAACGAGGGTCCAAGAGTGTAAAATCAGAGGCTTAAAGTGAAGCTTATGGCGCAAGAAGAAAAATCCGAAGCCACCATGACGAGCGATCGCCCCAGTAGCGACCGGCCTAACGACGAGCGCTACGACGCGCAACGCGTCGAACAGAAATGGTGGGCGCGCTGGCAGCAGGATGCTTCGCTTTATGCCGCCGAGCCCGCCTCTGGCAAGAAAAAGTATTACGTGCTCGAAATGCTGCCCTATCCCTCGGGCGCGCTGCACATGGGGCACGTGCGCAATTATGCGATTGGGGACGCGCTGGCCCGCTACATGTGGATGAACGGGTACAACGTGCTGCATCCCATGGGGTGGGATTCGTTCGGCTTGCCGGCGGAGAACGCGGCCATCTCGAACAACACGCCGCCGCGCGAGTGGACGCTGCACAACATCGCCAACATGAAGGCGCAGATGAAGCGGCTGGGGTTCGCTTACGACTGGTCGCGCGAAGTGACCACCTGTTTGCCCGAGTATTACCGCTGGAACCAGTGGTTCTTTCTCAAGCTCTATGAAAAGGGGTTGGTCTATCGCAAGAAGAGCAAGGTGAACTGGTGTCCCAAGTGCGCGACGGTGCTGGCCAACGAGCAGGTCGTGAATGGATGCTGCTGGCGGCACGAGGATACGATGGTGGAGCAGCGCGAGCTAGAGCAGTGGTTCGTGCGCACGACGCAGTATGCCGAGGAATTGCTCCGCGACCTGGACAAGCTCCAAGGTTGGCCCGAGAAGGTGCGCCTTATGCAGCGCAACTGGATTGGCCGGAGCGAGGGAGCGCTGGTCGATTTTCAACTGGAGGGCGGCGCGGGAGCGGCGGGTCCGACGATCAGCGTGTTCACGACGCGGGTGGACACGATCTACGGTGCGACCTCGATTCAGCTTGCTCCCGAGCATCCGCTGGTAGGCGACTTCACGCGCCACAACCAGGTTTTAGGGGCGGAAGTGCAACGCCTGATTGCAGAGCAACGCAAGGCGAAAGAAGCGGGCGACATCGGCGAAATTGAAAAGCATGGCGTGAACACATACCACTACGCCATCAACCCGTTCAGCGGCGAAAAGATTCCCATCTGGATTGCCAATTACATCCTGATGGACTACGGCACGGGCGCGATCATGAGCGTGCCGGCGCACGACGAGCGCGACTACGAATTCGCCAAGAAATACAACCTGGAGATCCGGCTGGTCATCTTTCCCATCTCAAATGATCCTGAAGAAACGATGACGGAGCCGCAGTTGCCGTTCACCGCGCATGAGGGAATGACCATCAACTCAGGCCCGTTCAGCGGGTTGAGCAGCGAAGACGCGATCAAGAAGATGTCCGCCTATGCCGAAGAAAAGGGCTTCGGCAAGGCGACGGTGACGTATCGCCTGAAAGATTGGGGCATCTCGCGGCAACGTTATTGGGGCACGCCGATCCCGATGCTCTATTGCGAACGGGACGGAATCGTGCCGGTGCCGGAAAAAGATTTGCCGGTGATTTTGCCAGAGAACGTCAAGGTCACGCTGGCGGGCGGATCGCCGCTGGGGGATGTGCCGGAATTTGTGAATGCCAAGTGTCCCAGGTGCGGCGGCCCGGCGCGGCGGGAGACCGATACGATGGATACGTTCGTAGACTCGTCGTGGTATTTCTACCGCTATACCGACGCGCACAACGACCGCGCGCCCTTTGACGGAAAGATTGCGCAGTACTGGTTTCCGATCGATCAGTACATTGGGGGAGTCGAGCACGCCATCTTGCACCTTATTTACTCGCGCTTCTGGACCAAGTTCATGCGCGATCTGGGGATGATCACGAACGACGAACCGGCCGAGCGCCTGTTCACGCAAGGCATGGTGATCAAAGATGGGCGGAAGATGTCGAAGAACTTGGGCAATGTGGTCTCGCCCGATGAGATGATTGCGCGGTACGGAGCCGATGCGGCGCGTTTGTACAGTTTGTTCGCGGCGCCGCCGGATCGCGATCTGGACTGGCAGGATTCCGGAATTGAAGGTATCCAGCGATTCCTGGCACGGGTGTATCGGTTCTTCGTGAAGAATCCCGTGGGGGCGGCATCGGGGACCGCCGCGGGCACCTTGCAGTCAACGGCGGAGGCGCGCGCCATTCAGCGCAAGTTGCACCAAACGATCAAGCGCGTCAGCGACGACTTTCAGGGCCGCTGGCATTTCAACACCTGCATCTCGGCCATCATGGAACTGGTGAACGTTCTGTACGGAGCGGAAGAAGAGATAGCCAGGAAGGCTGTGCCGCCGGCGATCCTTGCCGAGGTGCAGCGTGACCTGATTTTGTTGCTGGCGCCGTTCGCACCATACATGGCGCACGAGTTATGGGAGATGCAGGGCGAGAAGGGAAGCCTGCTCCGGGCTGCGTGGCCGAAGTACGACGCTGAGTTGGCGAAAGAAGAAGAAATCGAAATTCCGGTGCAGGTGAACGGCAAGTTGCGCAGCCGCATCACCGTGCCGGCTGATTCGGAAGAATTTTTCGTGCTGGAACGCGCGCTGGCGGATGAGAAAGTGAAAGCGGCCATTACGGGCAAGCAGGTCGTAAAGAAAATCTACGTGCCGGGCAAGCTGGTGAATCTGGTGGTGAAGTAGATTGCAAGAAAAAAGGGCGCATTTCGCGCCCGCGAGTGCTCTCTCGTTTCTTTCATTACATTCCTGACAAGTGAAGCGCGTCGGTGTGGTTGTTGAAATCAATCTCCTCCACCTGTTGGGTATTGTTACCCACGGTTCGGAGCGTCACCGCGTCGGCCTGCGCTTTGGTGGAAAGTTCCTTCAGTTGTCCTCGAGCGGTAGCTACGGTCTTCCCATCTTGAATGATGGAAATCTGTAATGCATTGTTGGGTCCAGTCCATTCCGCTTTGTAGTGGCCGGGCTGCAGTGTAGTGGAGCCTATGCGCGCAGTCTGAGCAAGGTCAAAGTTCCCAGAATCCTTGTCCTTGGCGAATGCTCCGAGAGAGAGCACGAGCGCGACTGCGACGATCGAAGCAAAGTATTTTATAAATCGCATGTTTCTTTCTCCTTAGATGGGCACAGACGGCGCGGACTTTGACGTAACGACAAAACCCCATTTGCCGCATGCCCTCCAGTTTTTTTTACTGTCTTATCATGTGGATGCCCGGACCATAGTGCCGGTTGCACAATTTGCCCGGCGATACAAAATGACTAGCAATTTGCGGAAATGATTACAAGACATTACGCGAGTGAGCAGGTCATCCCATTGATTTGTACTAAGGGCTTCGCTGCATACCGTCTCAGGTACACCGGTGTTTGGGTTATGCTGGACGGCATGGCCCTGGTCTCGCCGACTTTGGAAGGATTCCGTGCAGCTTTCCGCCGGCCCTCGTTGACGCTGGGTGAGATCGCGTGGCGATGGAGCGTTGGGGGCACGGCAACCGCGTTGTTTTTCTTCGGCGTCATCGAGTATCTCGATAGTCTGCCGGTAACGAGCCGCGAAATGCTCCTGCTGCGCACGGGCCAGCCTTATCTTGTAGGGCAAGTGCTCGGCCACATCCTGCGTGGGAGTCTTGGCCGCGCTGTCTTATCAGCCGTGCTGGCAGCGATGCTGCTGGTATTGCTCTGGATCATAGCCGCCTCTCTGGGGCGAATGGCAACTGTCGCTTACCTGGTAGATTATTTTCGGGAGCGCTGCGATTCGCTGATAGGAGTTTCGCAGGTTGGCGAGAAAAAGAACGTGGCGAGCGCCGCGCGGGGCCGCTCGTTTGACACACTGTTGCGTATTCATTTTCTGCGCGCTGCCGTTGTGTTAGCTGCGCTGTTGTGCGCGGCGGGTGCGGCGATCCTGGCCGGCTTTGCGTCGCCAGATTCAAATCCTCGGCCCGGTGTCGCATTCGTACTGTTCCTGGCTCTCGCTGTGTTAATCGCCTTTGTCGCGTGGGCCCTGAATTGGTTTCTCTCGCTGGCGGCGGTGCTGGCGGTCCGCGATGGCGAAGACGCGGTGAGCGCGATGTCGGCCGCGGCTGCGATGTGCCGCGAGCGGACCGGAGCAGTGTTTGCGGTCAGCAGCTGGACGGGATTGGCGCATCTGGCCGCATTTGGTGCAGCGACGGCCGTGGCCGGTGTCCCGCTGGGACTTGCGGGGATATTGCCCGGACGATTGATCCTCGGGTTGGTGATGGTTGTGACGGTGGCGTACTTCGCCGTCGCCGACTGGCTCTACATGGCGCGTCTCGCGGGATATGTCTGCATCGCAGAAGCCCCAGAAGTCGTTCAGGTGCGCGGGCAACCGCCTATTTCGCAAGCGCCGCTCGAAACCAGCATCGATCGGGACGAGCCGATTCTGAGCGATCTTCCCGGGCTGATCTTAGAAAGCTAGCCTGGGAAGGACATCTCTCTTTACACTCTCTCCCCGAATCTGAGAAACTCTTGCGTGGAAATCAAATCCCCCCAGACTTCAGCCAGGCAATCCATCGTCATTCTCGATTTTGGCGCGCAATACACGCAATTGATCGCGCGCCGCATCCGCGAACAGAATGTTTTTTCCGTGGTGCTGCCCTGCACAGCCACGCTCGAAGAAATTAAGAGGTACGGGCCGGCCGGGATCGTGCTCTCGGGAGCACCGTGGTCGGTCTACGACAAAGACGCGCCGCCGGCGGACGCGCACGTCTTCGATCTGGGAGTGCCGGTGCTCGGCATCTGTTACGGGCTGCAGTTCATGGTGCACACGCTGGGCGGCAAAGTGCGCCCGGCGGAGAAGCGCGAATACGGCCATGCCGATGTTGATATCGTTTCCGATTCTCTGCTGTTTCAAGGGCTGGCCAGGAAACTGGCGGTGTGGATGTCGCATGGCGACGAGGCGCTGGAGTTGCCTCCCGGCTTCGAACTGATGGCGAAGACGCATTACGCGGTGGCGGGCATTCAGAATGTCGCCAAGAGGTGGTACGCCGTGCAGTTTCATCCCGAAGTGCATCACACGCCGCAGGGTACGCAGATTCTGAAGAATTTTATCTTCCAGATCTGTGGGGCCAAGCCGACATGGACGGCGCAGCACTTCATCGCATCGACCATCGAACAAATCAAAGAGCAGGTTGGCAGCGGACGAGCGATTTGCGCGCTCTCGGGAGGCGTGGATTCGTCGGTGGCGGCGGTGCTGGTGGATCGGGCGCTGCGCGATGCCAAAGGGAATTCGCGCCTGACCTGCATCTTCGTCAACAACGGCGTGCTGCGCAAGAACGAATTCGAAAAGGTGCAGAAGACGTTGCGTGGCAAGCTCGGACTGCGTCTGGATGCGGTGGAAGCCACGGAACGTTTTCTGGACAAACTGGCGGGCGTGAGCGACCCGGAGAAAAAGCGCAAGATCATCGGCAACGAGTTCATCAGGGTGTTTGAGAAGGAAGCACGGCGTATCGAGAAGAATGAAGGCAAGGTGAAGTGGCTGGTGCAGGGGACGCTTTATCCCGACGTGATCGAGTCGCGCTCGGTGCGGGGGCCATCGCAGGTGATCAAGTCGCATCACAACGTGGGCGGATTGCCGGAGAAGATGAAGCTCAAGCTGATCGAGCCGTTGAAAGACTTGTTCAAAGATGAAGTGCGCAAAATTGGGCGCGATCTCGGCATGCCGGAAGAAATCCTGCAGCGCCAGCCATTCCCCGGCCCCGGTCTCGCCGTACGCGTACTCGGAGAAGTTACGCCGGAACGGCTCGCCCTGCTGCGCGAGTGTGACGACATCGTGGTCAGCGAGATCAAGGAAGCCGGCCTCTACACGAAAGTCTGGCAATCATTCGCGGTGTTGCTGCCGGTGATGTCGGTTGGAGTCATGGGCGACATGCGGACCTACGCCTATACCTGCGCGATCCGCGCCGTGAGTTCGGAAGACGGCATGACTGCTGATTGGGTACAACTGCCGCATGAAGTGCTGAAGATCATTTCCACGCGGATTGTGAATGAAGTGAAGGGAGTGAATCGCGTGGTGTATGACATCACGTCGAAGCCGCCGGGGACGATTGAGTGGGAGTGAGCCCTACCGCTGTTGAGGGATGAACAACCTGTTGGGTCCGCATGGGGCAGTTTCTATGTGTAAGAATCTCACAATTATGTGTATTGCGCAGCGGTGCAATCTGGACACTCTGAGCTATTCATCCCTCCGAGCTATTCATCCCTATGGACGGTCTCCATCGAGAACGCCGGCAGGCAGACCGCGATGTACTCTGCACCGCCCTCTTGCGGAGTGGAGTAACGAATCCATTCTCCAGCATGGGCTACTACGGCCTGGCCTGCATGCACATCGAGCGATCCTCCCTGGTGCTCGACGCGGAGCATTCCTTTCAGCACGACCGTGAACTCATCGAAGGCGGGAGTCTGGCCGGGCTCGACCCAGCCGCCCGGGCTGCGCATGTGGGCAACGCTGGCGGCGGAGGTCTTCGAGTTGACACGCCCGATGTATTCGTCAATGAGCTTCGGTTTGTTGCCAGCGGCCTGGATGCGAGTGGGTTGCGGGATGAGAGTTGGCATCGAGACAGCTTATCGAATACGGTCGGGGTGTGCAGCAGCACAGGCGTGTCCGGAATCTTGTTCGGCTGCCGGGAGGCTCAAATGCCTCCAGACAGCCGAGGGCTGCTGCACGGATTCTTCGATGGAATTGCGTTATGGGCCGCTGGGGGGCGTTCCCGGAATGACTATCGGTGCGCCGGGTACGCCATCCGGGCCCGGCGGACCGGGAAGGATAAGCGGAGGTGTTCCCGGAGAACCGGACGTGCAGCACGGTCCGGTATCGGCCGGCGGGTAAAAGACCGGGCGCGGCGCGACGGGCTGCTGATAAACCGGATGGTCGAGCGACCGGCGAACCGCTTTGGCCACTTCGTCCTGCTGCAGAGTGACCGGTTGCTGCAAGGTCATGTCTGCGGGCGCTCCCGCATCAATGTAGAAATGGTGCGAATGGAACAGCATGGCGAGCGCGGCCACCATCCCCGCGGCTCCGCCGACGCCGGCGCCGATGATCGCATCTCTCCCTTTGGTTCCGAAGACAGGCATGGTGGTGGTAGTGCAGAACGGAGCCGGCCCGACGCAGCCCGGTGGAAAGGGGCTGGTCACGCTGGAATCGGCCTTCCCCACGGAATGTCCAATCAAAGCCCCGAGGCCGGCGCCCGCCGCGGGCAGAACGAAAGCCGCGGCCATGCCTTTTCCGCCGGGATCTTTGATGGCATAACCCTCATTGGTTTCGAGCGTGATCGGACCCGCAATCGGAGTGACGTAGCCATCGGGGAATGTGATGGCCATGGAGGCAAGTTGCAGTTCGCCGCGGCTGCCGTTGCGCCCGAGTTTATCCACCGTTCCTTGAATAAATGTGCCAGCTGGAATCACGACTTCGTTTCCGGAGTCGACGGGGGAGTTGACCTGGGCGTAAATATCGTCGCCGCGCCGGATGTTGCGGCTCTGAATGGGGTGGGTCAGGACGAGGGCAAACCGGGTGCCTGCAGGAATCGTGACCGTGGTTGGGCCAGGCTGGGCCGCGCTCGTCGGTTGCGGAGTTGGTTGGTTAGGCGCGGGTTGATCCTGGGCGAGGCAGGGAAGTCCCGCTATGAAAATGGCAACCACGAACGCTGCCTGCGTGGTTTTGGTTGGATGGGGGTTTAAAAGGGATGAGACGCTTCTACGACACAAGCGAGGGCGCATCATAAGGCACCTCTGTCAGTAGCTGTGGCGCTTCTAGCGGCGGTTTCGGCTGGAAACCACCTTCGCTCATTGGACTCGCAAATCGTCAAAAAAGATATCCGCGCCGAGGTAAAACTTTGCAAAGAGATGATAAAGCTCTGTAAAGGCGCGGGGTCGAAGGGTGTTTGATGAAGATCGCATCATGGATGTGATTTCCCGGAATTCAGAGAAGCTGCTGTTACGAGGGTGGTTCGGAGATCCAGCGGGAGATGGCGGTGATCATTTTGCGCGGACCAAGGCGCGTGCCTTGGGCAGCCAGCCAGTTCTGCAGGCCACTGATGGCCAGGGTACGGCCTTCCATGACGGCACGATAGCCGTCGAGCGCAACTTTCTGGGCGCTCATTGCGCCGAGTTGCTGGAACAATCGCGACTTGTCGTTGCCCGCCCGCTTGGCAAATCCGGTGTGCGTGGCTCCGGGACAGAAGCAGGTTACGGTCACGCCGGAGTGGTGCGATTCGTTGGCGATCGCTTCGGAAAAAGAAATCACATAGGCTTTGGTCGCATAGTAGACGGCCATGAGCGGTCCGGGCTGAAAGCCGGCGGTGGAAGCGACATTCATGATGCGCCCGCTGCGGCGGGCGAGCATCGGGGGCAGGAAGAGTTTGGTCAACTGCGTGAGCGCGGTAACGTTGAGGTTGATCTGGCCGAGGATTTGAGCTTCGGGCATGTGAGCAAATTCTCCGAAGGCGCCAAATCCGGCGTTGTTGATGAGAATGTCCACGGTGATGCCTTCGCGCTGGAGTTGATCGAAGAGGAATTTCGGAGCGGGCGGTTCGGCGAGGTCGAGCGCGAAGGTCTTAACGGTGACGCCATGTGCTTGCAGCTCTGACGCGACTTGCGCGAGTTTGTCGGCGCTGCGGGCTACCAAGACCAGAGTGTGATGATCGCGGGCGAAGAGCTTGGCGATTTCGTATCCGATACCGCCGGAGGCGCCGGTAATGAGAACGGTGGACATGGGAGTATTTTAGCGGGAGAGAGCCATGCTACGGTGCCGCGGCGGGAGAGCCGGAAAGAACGTCAGCGTAGATAAAACCATCGCGGGTTACGGATTCGCCATCCTCAATTGAAATTGGTTGGTAAAACATGGGTCCAGCGTAGGCAAACGTATGAAACTCGCCATTTTCGCCGCACGGATCCACTCCGGCAGGGAAGCGGCGCAATAGTTCGGAGTCGAGATCGCGTCCTACGAAGTCGGCGGTCAGCTTTGAAGGATCCACACAGACGATGCGCGCCCGCAATCCCGCAGCCAGCATTTCCGCAATCAGCGCGTGTGTGTCTTCTCCCCACAAAGGGAACAGAGGATCGAGCCCAGTTCCGCGAAGACGTTCTTCGCGATAGCGACGGACGTCCTGCAGGAACAGGTCTCCGAAGGCGATGCCGGAAATTCCTTGCCGAATCGCGGAGGCGCAGGCTCCTGACATCGCATCTTCATACACTGCATTGCTGCACGGCCAGGGCAAAGGAACTTCCCAGAGCGGAATGCGAGCCGCATCGGCTTGGGCTTTCAACAATGCGCGACGCGTGCCGTGCATGGCCACGCGTTGAAAATGAGTATTGACGGTGGTGAGGAGGCCGGCGATTTCGAGATCTCCACGCTCGCGCAGCAGATGGAGCGTCCACGCACTATCTTTACCGCTGCTCCAGGAGAGAAGAATCTTCTTTTTCACCGTGCGTTCCTCGACGTATGACTCGTAAGAAGAAAAGGCGCGGACCAAAGGCCCGCGCCATCTTTCGGAACCTTCAATCTTACGCGTGAACCAGTTCCACCCCGTAGATCGAGTGCCAACTGGTGGCAGCTTTGAGCTTGCTGTTGACGTTGTTGATGTTCTTCACGCCTTCGGTTTCGAGCCACTTGCGGAAGGCGGCGGCGCCGTGCTTGGCATAGACCGGGATGCCATCTTTCCAGGTGGCGCGGCCGCAGAGCACGCCATTGAACTTCACCCCGGACTCTCCGGCGAGTTCGAGGGTCTCGCTGAATTCGGCATTGCTGACCCCGGCCGAGAGATAAATGAACGGCTTGGTGGCAACATTGGCAGCCTTATGAAAGTGGTCAATGGCTTCTTTTTTGGTGTAGGCTTTCTGGCCGGCGAATGACTTGGTGCCTTCGACGAACTTCATGTTCACCGGCACTTCGACCTTCAGCACGTCAACGCCATAGCGGTCTTTGCTGAATTCGCGCATGCTCTCGGTAACGATGTGAGGTTTCTTCTTGGCGTAATCCAAGCCCTTTTCGTCGGCGCCTTCCTGGTATCCGACGAATTCAAGGAAGAAGGGGATGTCGTTCGCGCGGCATTCGTCGCCAATGCGCTCCACCCAGGCATGCTTGATCTCGTTGACGTGCTTGGGGTCATCGGGAGTGTAGTAGAGCAAAATCTTGACGCAGTCGGCGCCGGCTTCTTTCAGGCGGCGCGCGGACCACACGTCGAGCAGATCGGGCAGGCGGCCGGGGCCGGTCTTGTCGTAACCGGTCTTTTCATAGGCGAGCAGCAGGCCGGCGTTCTTGGCGCGGCGCTTGGAGGCGGGCAGTCCCCACTCGGGGTCGAGCAGGATGGCAGAGGCGTGCGGGGTGAGCACTTCCGTGACCAGCGATTTGAATTCTTCCATCATCTGGTCGGTGACTTCGCCGCCTTTTTCTTTAGCTAAAGACTTCTGCAGCGAGCCGCGTTGATCCATAGCGGCGGCGGCGATGATGCCGCGTTCATTGGAAACCTTTTTGAGACCGGAAAGTTTGCCGGGGGTAAGTTTCATAAGAATCCTCCTGGAGCGGATGGGATAAGTGCTTAGGAACCATCAATTGTAAACCACTGGCATCCGAATTCGGGGTCCCATCGCTGCCATTCAGCAACCTGAATTCCCATTCAGGATGGCGGCCGGGTGTCGCTCAAATCGCATTCAGGGCCTGATCCAAATCGTCGAGAATATCGTCGACATCTTCGATGCCGACGGAGATGCGGACCAAGCCATCGGTGATGCCGATGGCCTTGCGGCCCTTGGGGCCGAGCGCGGCGTGGGTCATGGTGGCGGGATGCGAGATCAGGGTCTCGACGCCGCCGAGCGATTCGCCCAGCGAACAGATGCGTACTTTCTTCAGCATCTTATTGGCGTTGTTCAGCGAGCCGGTTTCAAAGGTGATCATGGAGCCGAAACCGCTCATCTGGCGCTTGGCCAGGGAGTGTTGGGGATGATCCGGTAAGCCGGGATAGAAGACGGCTTTTATTTTTTTGTGGTTGGAGAGGAAGTCGGCGACGATGCGTCCGCTGCGGTCGTGGATTTCCATGCGCGCGGCCAGCGTCTTGACGCCGCGCAGGATCAGCCAGCATTCGAAGGGGGAGAGAATCGCGCCTGCGGCTTTCTGGAGAAATGCCAACTTCTCGGCGTGCTCCGGATGGGCACAGACCACAACTCCACCGAGACCATCGCTGTGTCCGTTCAGGAATTTTGTAGTCGAATGAACCACCATGTCAGCGCCCAACGAGAGGGGTTGCTGGAAGTACGGGGACATGAATGTGTTGTCTACGACCAGGGCGAGCTTCTTGCGGCGGCAGATGGCGCTGATGGCAGCCAGATCGCTGAGGCGCATCAGGGGATTGGTGGGCGTTTCGACGTAGACCATGCGCGTGTTCTTACGGATCGCGTTCTCGACGTTGGCGGAGTCGGAGGTGTCCACGTAAGAAAACTCCAGGCCGAAGTTGGTCATGACCTGGTTGAACAGGCGCGGAGTTCCGCCGTAGAGATCATTGCCGCAAACCACGTGATCTCCGGATTTCAACATGCAGACGACGGCGTTGATAGCAGCCATACCGCTGGAGAAGACGCGGGAAGCGGCTCCGCCTTCGAGGGCAGCAAGGTTTTCTTCCAGGCGAGTGCGCGTGGGATTCGAGACGCGGGAGTATTCGTATCCCTTGTGCTCGCCGATGCCTTGCTGGACATAGGTGGAAGTCGGGTAAATGGGGACGGTGACCGCGCCGGTGAGCGGGTCAGGTTCTTGTCCGGAGTGAATGGCGCGGGTGGCGAAACCTAGGGATTTGGATTTCTTCATCGATTAAACGCCGCCTTCGAAGATGTTTTTGGAGAGGTAGCGCTCGGCGGAGTCGGGGATGATGGTCACGACTCGCTTGCCGGGGCCTAGCCGCTTCGCGACTTGGAGTGCGCCATAGACTGCTGCGCCACCACTGGATCCGGCGAGAACGCCTTCTTTGGCGGCCAGGGCGTTTACGGTGTCGAAGGCGTCATCATCCATCACCATCAGGATTTCGTCGCAAACGGATGGATCAAATGTCTTGGGAACGAAACTGGCGCCGATGCCTTCGACTTTGTGGGGGCCGGGTTGGCCGCCGCCTAGAACAGAGCCTTGAGTTTCCACGGCGACAGTGAGCACTGCACGCAGCTTCTGTTTCAAATAACGGGCTACGCCGGTGAAGGTTCCGGACGTGCCGCAGCCAATCACGGCCGCGTCGATATTCCCGTCCATTTGTTCGAGGATTTCGTGGGCGGTGGTTTCGTAGTGGTAGTCAGGATTGGCGGGGTTCTCGAATTGTCCGGCCATGAAGGCGCTGGGATCGCCGGCAACCAGGGCTTTGGCGCGATTGATAGCTCCTTGCATGCCCTCGGCGTCAGGAGTGCGCGTGACCTCGGCGCCGAGGGCGCGCATGATGATGACTTTTTCCTGAGAAAAGTTCTCCGGCACGAACAGCTTGACTTTGTAGCCGCTGTTAACGCCGATCAGCGCCAGGCCGATGCCGGTGTTTCCCGCCGTTGCTTCCACGATGGTTCCACCGGGCTGGAGTTTTCCCTCTTGCTCGGCGCGGCGGATGATCCCAATGGCGGCGCGGTCCTTTACGCTGCCGCCGGGATTGAGGTATTCGAGCTTGGCAAAGACGTCGGCCGATCCGGCAGGTACGAGCCGCTTGAGGTGCAGCATTGGAGTTTCGCCGACCAGTTGGGTGATGTCATCAGCTACGCGCAGGCGGGACATTTCTGAGCTTTTCGAGCGCACCTTACAGGGTACGGGGAGAGGGTGGAATCGTCAATCGGTGGAAGCACTTGTGTCAAAGCTCGTTAGAAATGTCCCCGTGCTTAACTCATTAGAAATGTCCCCTTTTCTTGCTTGATGTCAGTTCCGTTGTGCTGCGTCCTGGAGCGTAGCCCTGCTTTTTAGGGCGAAGCGGAAGGACGCAGCACAACGG
>DASYYT010000205.1:0-11015 GCA_035949755.1 Candidatus Sulfotelmatobacter sp. | reverse complement strand
CCGGCTGGGCACTGCTCTGGGCGCGGGCATCCTTCTCTTTCTGGGCCTCGGCGGTCTGAGCCCTCATGATGTCGCGCGCATCCAGCTGGTCGTGAATATCCTTGTATTCCGCACTTTCGATCGACCCATTGGAAGCGTGCGACGAGTGCCGGAAATCTTCAACAAATACCGCGTCAATTCGCAGCACGGTATTTTTGTCGCCTTGGGGCTGCACCACGTAGCGAACGGTGAGGGTTCCGACGTCGCCGCCGTCCTTGAAGTTTCTTGGATCGAGGGCTTTGAGGCGGACTTTATAAAAAACTTTGCCGCCTTCGGTCCACTCCGGAAAGGCGCGCGTGGAGCTGGCTGGAGTGGCGCCGGTGATGTACGGGTCCTTGTTGTATTCCTTGGTACCGCGGATGATGCCATTCTGCACCACGTCCTGCACCACCTGGGAAACTTCGGACTCGGGGAAGGGGAGGTTGACGATAAGGCCTTGGCCGTACTGCACTCTGTCCTTTTCGCGCGCGGAGATCGCGGGCGCGGATAAGAGCAGAATCAAGGCGACGCCAATCCCCAGCCTGGTTCCCTGGGGCATACTGCCGATGAGTGCGAGCCAACTCCGCATGAAGGCACAGATTCTCAGCTTCGACTCGCGGTGTCAACCCGCGGCTGGTTTTCCTGGAGAAAAGTCAAAACAAAAGGGAGAGCGAAGGTGGGAGTGTTGAAAAAATTTACCTTGTAAAAAGATTGTAAAAAAATATTTTCGTAAGCTCTTGCAAGTTGAGTTGTGCCCGTAGTAGGATTCGGCCCCGGTAAGGTGGTCTGACCTATCGAGGAAGTTAGATTTTAGATTTTTCCTCGAAAGGCGTGCGCAGAACGGGGTTTCTCGCGCGCTTCGGGTCAGGCAGTCCAAAGTTTGCCTTTCGCATTTGTGGGAATGCGTTTCAAAAAATTGATTGCCTGAGGGATTCGGCATGCGTCGAGCTACGCAGTTGTGGTTCATCTGTGCCTCGCGTGGGTGGCAGCAATTCCTGGTCGCGGGCTTGCTGGTTCTCTTCTTGATGCTGGGCGCGAGCCCCAGGGCGAATGCTCTGCCGGCTTTTGCCCGCAAGTATGGGCTGCGCTGTTCAGCCTGCCATGAGTCCTGGCCCATGCTCAATTACTTTGGCCAGAAATTCAAAGATAACGGCTATCAGATCATGAATGACCGGGATGCCCCGATCTGGCAAAACCCCAGCTATTGGCCGGTCACGTTCCGTATCACGCCCATCTGGCACCGGGTGAGCACGGGCAAGGTCGCGGTCGACACCTATGCAGGGGGATCGACCCTCCCGAACGGTACCGCCATCCAGAGGGTTACGACCTCCGGCTTTGATCTCAGCGGGCTGGACTTCCACACCGGAGGCACGCTGGAGAAGAACATTTCGTTTTACGTGTTGCCGTCCTCCGACAACACGGGTGCCTTCCACTTTGAGACCGTGATGGCGCGGCTCGACAACCTCTTCGGCAGTCCCTGGTTGAACCTGAAGCTGGGCAAGTTTGAACTCGACAATCTGCTTTCGGAAAAGAGAATTCTGACGCTGACCGGCAACGGAGGCATTTACCAGCTCTATCACTTCATCCCCGTGGGCGATGGCAACATCTTCGGGCAGATGGGGGACAACCAGCTCGGCGCCGAGTTGATGGGGCACTCCGACAACGATCGGACGCGGTACTCGGCGGCGCTGCTCAGCTCCGTGGACGGAAACGTCGGACTGCAGTACGGCAACGCGTACACGGGATTCTTTACTTTCAGCCAGGCGTTTGACACCGGCAAACTGGGGGTCGATCGTATCGGCGGCTATGCCATGGTCGGCCAAGCGCCGACGTTTTATCAGACCTCGGCTGGGACCCCGCTTGCGGGCACGGGCGTGAGCAACAAGTCGTTCCATCGCGAAGGCTTTGTAGGTTTGTTCTATTTCGGCGAGCATGTCGACCTGCAGGTGGTCACGCAGCATGGCTGGGATAACGCCTGGTTCGGGCAAGGATACGGGGACCTGATCGGCGGCACGGTTTCGAACAACAATGTTCCTGGGGGAGTGCTGCCGGTTGGCGCGCAGGCTCCAACCTGGAACGGCGTCTTAGTCGAGCCTCACTACGTGTACAGTCCGCAGCTGATTTTTATCGGCCGCTTCGAAACCATCCGGATGTCGCGGCAGGCCAATGGTGCTGGCTCGACCACGCCTACCCCGTCTAACTACGGCAACATCTCAGACTACACCATCGGATTTCGCTACAACCCGTTCATGACATCGCGCGCAGGATTCGCCTGGCACAACGAATACAACTGGTTGCACCAGGACGGCACCGGCCCGGTCCTGGGCTTGGGGACAACCAACATAAACACCAGCGAAGTCTTAACTGGATTTGATTTTGATTTCTAGGTTTGAACTCAATCAAGAAGGATGACATGCGAATGAGACTGCAATTGTGGTCACTTTGCCTGGGGGTGGTCGCAATTTTCGCCTTCCCGGTCGCATCATCGGCGCAACTCACGATGGCTGACATCGACACTCGGTTGGGCATGGAGAGCCATGTCGGCCACATCACCGGCCATGCCAAAGCTGGCAAGGATGATTATCGGCGGTACTGCGTAGGTTGCCATGGCGACTTGGGAGATGGAAATGGCGAAGTCGCGCAGTGGCTGGAGCCGCCAATGTGGCCCAAGCCCCGCGATTTTCAGTTGGGCATATTCAAATGCCGCTCCACTCCGACGGGAACCTTGCCGACCGATGATGATTTGTTCGACACCATCGCCCGGGGTCTCGATCGCTCCGCCATGCCGCAGTGGAGCACGTTCACGAAGCAAGAACGAGCCGATCTGGTGGCGTGGGTGAAACACTTTTCGCCGCGCTTCGTCAGCGAAAAGCCGGGGACGCCGATCACGATTCCGCCCGAGCCGGAAGTTACCGCGGATCGTATTAAAGCCGGACGCGAGGTGTTTGCCCGCGTGCAGTGCTGGAAATGCCACGGGGTGACAGGGCAGGCCAATGGCCCGTCGGCTTCGACTCTGCAAGACGATCTTGGCCGGCCTATCGCACCGTTCAACTTCGGAGAAGGCTCGCGGCCCAAATGCGGCGACACCGACAAGGACATCTACCGGATTTTCATGACCGGATTGGATGGCACTCCCATGCCTTCATTTGCCGACAACATCAAGCCGGATGAGGCGTGGGATCTGGTCTTCTACCTGCGAACGTTTATGGCGCAGCCCAGCAAGGAAAAAGCGATCGCGAAACAAATTGGTTTGAAACCGGTCAATCCCAATGCGCCTCCGCCAGCGCAGTAGCCGGGATGACCAGAGCGCGATGAGGTTTCAGTCGCAAGCTTCATAAGGGAGCATAAGGAGAAGGGTATGAAAAAAAGACATAATCTCGCGGCCGTACTGACGGCGACCGTCCTGGTTGCCTGCGGCGCTCTGCTTCTGAATCAGAAAGTCAACGCAGCTGGCGAAGGCAAGATCAGCGGAACGGTCAAACTCGACGGCACGGCTCCGCACATGAAGGGGATCGATATGTCCAAGGATCCCTATTGCGTCAAGGTCAATGCCAATACGAACCCCCACCTTGAGAATGTTGAAGTTGGCAGCGGGGGAGGATTAGAGAACGTGGTCCTCTATATTTCCGAGGGCTTGAGTGGTGCGGAACTGACCAAGCCGGCGACGGCAGTGCCGGTTTTCGATCAGAAGAACTGTCACTACGTGCCGCACGTGTTGGCCATGGATGTGGGTGAGACCTTCAAGGTAACCACCAGCGACCAGACGGCCCACAATATTCATCCGAACCCTAATCCGATGACCGGCAATATCCCGTGGAATCAATCGCAGCCGCCGGGAGCTCCTGCCATCGAGAAAAGCTGGAAGGCGCCGGAGATGATTGAAGTGAAGTGCAACATTCATCCCTGGATGCACGGCTGGTTCGCGGTGGTGAAGGGACCGTACGCGACCACGGACAGCAGCGGCAACTACACCATTAACAATGTGCCGCCGGGCAGCTACACAGTCACGGCATGGCAGGAAGTCTATGGCACGCAAACGCAAAAAGTAACGGTGGCCGCCGGGGCGCCGGCGAAAGCCGATTTCACCTTCAAGGCGAAGTGACGGCGGAATATCGTCCGTAGTAGGCCGCCCCACGAATCCGGCGGGGTGGCTATTACAAACCGACCGCAAGGGAGGGCTCTTATGGCTAAGGTTTTTGCAGTCACCCTCGTTTTGATTACGATCGCTTCCGCGATCCCAATCGTCATGAATACTTGGCACCCCGTGCCTGACGTTTCTGCGCACGGCCAAGCGATCGATGACCAGATGTCCGAAACCATGTGGGAGGCCGGAATCTCGTTCCTGGCCTCGCAAATCATTCTCGCCTGGTTCATCTGGAGGTTCTCCGGCAATCGCCCCGGTGAAAAGACTAAAATTTTCCCCGGCGGCGCCAAAGGATTGGTGATCGCCGCGATTGTTCTGGTCGGGATCGAGGTTTTTGCTCTGGGAATTTTCGGAGTCAAGGCCTGGGGCCAACTTTACTTCACTCCACCTGGCCCCAATGCCATGCCAGTTCAGGTACAGGCCGGGCAATTCGCCTTTTACTTCCGCTACCCGGGCCCCGACGGTACCTTCGGCCCCATTCACCCGGACATGATCAGTGAGGCCAATCAGAACTTCTACGGCTTAGATCAGGATCACGATGCCGATTCCAAAGACGATGTCGTGACCGCCGAGATGGCGATTCCGGTCAATCGCGAGATCCGTCTCCTCATGCACTCCAAAGACTTGAGCCACTCCTTCTATGTACCCGCCTTGCGCATCCATCAGGATTTTGTGCCGGGCCTCGACCTCCAGATTCATTTCACGGCAACGAAAGTCGGAAAGTATGAGATTGTCTGCAGCCAACTCTGCGGCCTGGGGCACTACAACATGAAGGCATATCTGGAGGTCATGTCCCAGGCGGACTTTGATGACTGGTTGAAGAAGCAAGCGGCATTCCAGTAGGGAAGTGCGTCCACGCTCTCGGGTTGGACGAAAAACATCTGTTTCGAGGTGAGGATATGCACGATATGTCAGCGCATGCAGCCGTACACCACGGACCTCCGACCAGTTTCATCCGGAAGTACGTTTTCAGCCTGGACCACAAGGTGATCGGCAAGCAGTATTACCATCTGGCCCTGGCAGCCGTCATCATTGGGATGGTGCTTTCCTGGCTGATGCGAATCCATCTGGGATGGACGAATGCGGCGATTCCAGGATTGCACTTGCTCTCGCGCACCGGCGCGCCTGGCGATGTGATGACGCCGGAGTATTACTTGCAATTGATGACCATGCATGCCACCTTCATGGTCTTCTTTGTGCTTACCACGGCTCCCTTTGCGGCCTTCGGCAATTTCTTTCTGCCACTGCACACCGGCGCCGAAGACATGCCGTTCCCCCATTTCAACATGATGTCGTTCTGGACCACCTTTGTCGCTTTCTGCGTCATGGTCTCCTCGTTCTTCGTCAGCGATGGGCCCACGCTCGGAGGTTGGACGATGTACGCGCCGTTGAGCGCGGTCGGCTCCGTCGCCGGTCCCGGCCAGGGAGCTGGCGTGGTGATCTGGGCGACCTCGATCGCCATCTTTTGCGTCGGCCAGTTGTTCGGCGCCTTGAATTTTATTCCCAACGTGCTGGATCTGCGCTGCAAGGGCCTGAGCATGTGGCGCCTCCCCATGTCGACTTGGGCATGGTTCATTACCTCGTGCATGGGCCTGACCGCGTTCTCCGTGCTCATGCCCGCCTGCATTCTCCTGATTCTCGATCACGTGGCCGGAACCAGCTTCTTTGTGGCCTCTAACCTGGTACTCAATGACCAGCTGCAGCCCCATTCCGGAGGATCCACTCTTCTGTGGCAGCACTTGTTCTGGTTCTTCGGACATCCCGAGGTCTACATCGCGATTGTGCCCGGCATGGGCATCGTCTCGCAGGTTCTCGTGACCAACATGCGCCGGCCCCTGCTCAGCCACCGCGTCATCATTTATTCGATGGGCTCCCTGGCCATCCTCAGCTATATGGTGTATGGCCACCACATGTTTGTCAGCGGCATGAATCCCGCCGCGTCGTTGTACTTCTCCTTCCCGACGCTGGCGATTACCATCCCCTCGACGATCATTGTCTTGATCTGGATGGGCAGTCTTTACGGTTCGAAGTTGCGTATCAACTCCGCTTCACTGTTCGCGCTGGGGTTCATTTCGCTGTTTATCACCGGCGGCGTGAGCGGCTTCTTTCTGGCGCAGCCTCCCATCCAAATCCTGCTGCACGCGACTTACTTCGTCGTGGCCCATTTCCATTTCACCATGGCCATTGCCGCGATCTTCGGCATCTTCTCCGGAACCTATTTCTGGTTCCCGAAGATGTGGGGCCGGATGATGAACGAAACCCTGGGCAAGATTCATTTCTGGCTCACGTTCATCGGCGTATATTGCATTTTCATGCCCTTCCACTACCTGGGGCTCGCCGGCAACGTGCGGCGTTACCAGGCCTTCGTCGTCGATTACATGCAGCCCCTGGTGGGCGTGCACAAGTTCATCACGGTCGCCGCGCTCTTCACCGGCGCGGTCCAGCTAATCTTCCTTTACAACTTTTTCTATAGCAAATACCGGGGAGAGCCTGCCCCGGACAATCCATGGGAGGCCACTACGCTGGAGTGGTCGACGTCCTCACCGCCGCCGTGGGATAACTTCGGGGGCAGACAAATGGTGGTTTATCACGATCCCTATCAGCTCGGGGTTGAAGGGGCGCACGGGGACTACGTGATGCAGGATTCACCAGAACAGATTAAGGGCGCCCACGATGAACCATAGTCTAACTGCACGCACTGTTCGTTCAAAGGAGTCTGTCTTCTATGGCAACTACGGTTCACGAACCGCCGAAAATCGGTGAGGGCGGTCTCCCCGCCCTCGGTCACTCGGGAAATGGGGGACTTCGCAATCTGGGGCCGCTCGACGGGCAATTGCGCGCGGTGCGAGACCACGCTCCGGCTCCGTCGAAGACGGGAATCTGGGTGTTCCTTGCCGCCATCGCCATGACCTTCGCCGCCTTCACCAGCGCTTTGGTGGTACGGCAAGGCTCGGCACTGGATTGGCGGCACCTTGTTCTTCCCCAGATCCTTTATTTCAACACGCTGATTCTGCTGGCTAGCAGCGTGACCCTGGAACTCGCGCGCCGCAAGGTCGCGGTTTTCATGGGAGGGATCAGAAACGCAAACGACACTCCAACGGGTTGGCTCTATGGCACGCTGTTCCTGGGCTTGACTTTTGTGGCCGGGCAATATGTCGCCTGGTTGCAGTTGCGGTCCGAAGGCCTCTACATGGCCACCAATCCCAACAGTTCGTTCTTCTATTTGCTGACAGCCATTCATGCGCTGCACGTACTGGGTGGGCTCGGCGGTTTGCTCTATGTGATGGGCAAGCTCAACCGACTCGTTCTGCGACGCAGCACACTGGATTCGTTTTCGTATTACTGGCACTTCATGGGAATTCTTTGGGTGTATCTGCTGTTGTTGCTTTGGATGAGGCTGTAACGCCGATTACAGGGAGGACAACCGTGACTGAAGCCACTATGAGTCATGCCGCAAGCAGCCCGCATACGCCGCAAGTCTTCGAGGAATCCCCGTTTTCGATTCCTTCCAAGAAGCTGGCGATGTGGCTATTCATCATGTCAGACATTATGACCTTGGCGGCTTGCTTCGCAGCTTACGCCTTTCTCCGCAATTCCACGCCCGACTGGCCCAGGCCATTCCACAGCGTGACCATCGTGGCCGTCATGACTTTCCTGATGCTGACGACCTGCTTGACCATGCTGATTGGCCTGCAGGCAGCCCAGGCCGGCGACAAAGCAGGCGCCTTCCGCTGGATCATGGTTACGGGAGCCGGAGGCCTGGTTTTCGCTCTGCTTCACATTCGCGAATGGATGCAGATGATGGCAGAAGGTGTAGGAATGTTCCACAATCCCTGGGGAACATCAGCCTTCGGCGCCGCTTACTATATCATCACTGGATTCAGCCTGCTGCACATTGGGGTGGGCTCGATTGCTCTACTCATCGTTGGAATTCGTTACCAGGGAGGCCGCTACAAGGCCAACGATATTGAGATCATGAATCTCTACTGGCAGTTTGTCACTTTGGCCTGGCTGTTTATCGTCCCGGCTGTTTATCTGATGAATATGGCCCGCTAGGCAAGGCCAAACAGGGAGCGACAACATGACGACAGCTCAAACACAAGGCATCAAGAAGTATGTCGTGGTTTATCTTGCCCTGGTGGTTCTCACCGCAGTGCAGTTTTTCGTCGGCTACCAAAATCTCGAGGGTGGCGCATTGATCGTGCGCATGCTGACTTTTGGTGGCATTGAAACCGTTCTGGTGGTGCTGTTCCTCATGAACCTGAGCACCGAAAAGCGCAGCTTCTTCAATTTTTTTGTTTTCTTCATGCTTTTCGTGCTTACTACCATGAACATCATCTGGACCGACAGTTTCCGGCTGCTCGTGTTCCGGCTGACCAATACTGGGCCGAGCTAGCGGTGAGGATCATCCCATGAGACGTGAATCTCTTTTTCGACTGGCATGGCTTGCGTTGGCGGCTTCAGTATTGCTGCTGACGGCTGTGCCGGCCTTCTCCCAGCAATGCGCGCTCTGCTACACGCAAGCGGCTTCCTCTGGGTCAAGAATGATCCAAGCGCTCAAAAGTGGGATCCTGATCCTGATCGTCCCTCCCACGCTGGGATCTATCGGCATGATTTTTATTATGCATCGCAAAAACAATCAGGTTCGACGGCGCACCGATGACCGTGAACAATCCGGCCAGGACTGGTAAAATGGCGACCACGCACGTAATGGGGAACCTTATCTCTTCGCAAGTGCTCAAGTCCAAGCTGCGGGATTACTTCACGCTGACCAAGCCTGAGGTGAACCTGCTGATCCTGATGACGACGTCGGCCGGATACTACCTGGCGTCGCGTGGACCCTTCCACGTGCTGGGACTGCTCAACACGCTGATTGGAACTTTGCTGGTGGCCAGCGGCACGGCGACCTTGAACCAGTGGTTCGAGCGCGTTTGGGATGGGCAGATGCGCCGCACGGCGTCTCGTCCGCTGCCCGCGGGAAGGCTGACGAGCCGAGAGGCATTCTGGTTCGGCATGTTGTTGAGCGTGGCCGGAGGACTCTATCTCGCGTTCGCGGTCAATACGCTGGCAGCCCTGCTGGCCATTTCGACCTTGCTGTCCTATCTCTTCATTTATACCCCGCTTAAGCGCAAGACACCGCTATGCACGCTGCTGGGCGCGTTTCCGGGCGCCATGCCGACTTTGATTGGCTGGGCCGGGGCGTCGGCGGGAATCAACCGGAATGCCTGGCTTTTATTCGGCATTCTCTTTCTATGGCAGTTTCCGCATTTCCTCGCCATCGCTTTGATGTATCGCGACGACTACGCCCGGGCCGGCTACCGGATGCTGCCCCGCTTCGATCTAGATTCGCGCTTCACCCGAGCGGAGATCTTTGGATTCACTGTGGTCCTGGTGGCCGTGACCATGCTGCCCTTGGCCGGACGGGGTAGTCCGGTTTACCTGCTCACCGTTTTGCTGGCGGGCTGCTACATGCTCTATCACGTAGGCAACCTGATGAAATCCACTTCGACGGTCATGGCCCGCAAGGTGGTTCATGCCTCGGTCTTGTATCTTCCAATTGTGCTGGCCATGATGATGGTCTACAAGGCCTGAATCTCCCGATGTGGCGAAAGACAGGCCTGACGTGAATTTGCTGAAGCCATTGGCTGTCTGCGCACTCTTGGCTGCACTTCATGGTAGTTATGCTGCGGCAGTTCCCGCGGTTTCATCTCAGCGATCCGGAATAGAGCAATCCCCGCCCCAAGGCGATGCGGCGGAAAGCGTACACAAATTCCCGCGCACCTTCCCGATCAAGAAGTTCTACGAGACTCCGAATCTGGCGCCAGGAAAGGCCGGCGACCTCATTCGCTCGCAGGAATTTGACGAGTACGACCTGGCCGATGGCGTGCTTGCCACCCGGATTCTGTATCATTCGCGTTCCGCGAGCGGCCAGGATGTTCCCGCATCGGGAGTGGTTCTCTATCCAGACGGCAAGCCGCCCGCTCAGGGCTGGCCTGTAATCGCGTGGGCGCACGCTTTTAATGGTGTGGCTCGCCAGTGCGCTCCCTCGCTCAGCAGAAACGTCCAGCACGGGCCGTTTCTCTCCATGTATGTGAAACTGGGCTACGCGGTCGTGGCCACCGATTATGCGGGACTAGGGGCCGAGGGCCGCAACGCGTTTGCGGATGCGCAGTCGAATGCCGCCGATGTGATCTATTCTGTGGCCGCGGCGCGAACTGCCGTGCACGGACTGGATAGCCGCTGGGTGGCGGTAGGGATCGGTCAGGGAGGAGCGGCGGCGATTGCCGTCGACGAGTTGGAGCGTGAGACTCGCGACCCCAACTATCTGGGAAGCGTAGCCATCTCCGGGCTGGAAGATCCCCAGGAGCATTATCAGAGTCCGACTGCGCCGGGTTCGACTCCGCCGGCCGCGTATGATTTGCCGCTTTTTCTCGGGTTCGGGGTCAAGAGCGACTATCAGGAATTCCAGCTCAAGGATCTGCTCACGGAGCAGGGCGTGGCGCTCTACCCGAGAGTGGAGCAATCCTGCGCCGATCCTGTTATCGAATCGAAACTTTCGCCGGCGGCAATGCTCAAGGCGAACTGGCAGGACAACAAATTTGTGAAACTCTATTTCCGCCGGAGCACGCTCGGCGAGCGCGCCGCCCCGCGGCCGGTGATCGTGATCAGCAGCGAACTGGATCCCATTCACACTACCGCGCAAGTCATTGCCCGCATGTGCAAACAAGGCGACCGGGTGGAGTTCGAAAGGCTGCCGCAGTCCGATCCCAGCAGCATCTTCGGAGATTCGGTGAGAGATCAGATTGCGTGGATTCAATCCCGATTCGCGGGGCGGCAGGCCGAAAGCAATTGC
>DASYYT010000204.1:0-39724 GCA_035949755.1 Candidatus Sulfotelmatobacter sp. | reverse complement strand
CCATCCGAGGCGTTTGACCCTCTGCTTCTGAGCCCTTAAACTGAATGTGTTCTCCGCCTATTGTCGCCGCTGGATGGCGATCCTGCGGGAGGGATTCCTGAGTCGTTTCTTCGCTTTGGGTTTTAGGCTTCGAGCTTTTCTCGTTGCGGCTGGTTTGGGGCTGCTGGCGCCGCTGTGTGCGGCGGACAACTCTACTCCGATTTCGCTGGATACCAACGAGACGCTGTTTGTAGTGCTGACGGCGATGAATTCGTGCGGCTACGACGCGGATCTGAGCGGGTCGGATGCACAGCGGATGAATATTCGCGCCGAAGTGCAGCGGAATCTGAAGTTTTCGGAAGACGCGCAGACGGCCCTGAGCGCAATGTGCGACTGGTACGTGGCGCATCGGGCGCAAGATCCGCAGCATGAACTGTCGCAGTTTGTGTCGCTGGCCTTGTATTTACAGGGGCCTCCGCACTTTCTACCGAAGGTCAAGGAGGACGACATGCCTCCGGACGCGGCGCCGCTGGCGGGCTTTGGTGCGATGCTGGAACGGTTCTATGAGAAGGCCGATCTGCACTCGATCTGGGAGCGCCACCGGGCCAATTATGCGGCCCTGGTGGAGCGGTATCACGTGCCGCTGGCGAAGATGGTCTTCGATACCGATATCTACCTGAAGTTGCAGTCGGGGGGATACCTGGGGCGGACGTTTACCATCTACCTGGATTTCATGGGCGACCCCAACCAGGCAAACGCCCGCAATTACGGCAGCGATTATTACGTGGTGGTGTTTCCGTCTCCGAATGCGAATGCGGTGGACCCGCTGAAGATGCCGCAGATCCGGCATACGTACCTGCACTATCTGCTGGATCCGATGGCGGAAAAACATTTCTCGGCGGTCAAGCGGCTGGCGCCGCTGCTGCAATCGGTCAAAAATGCGCCGCTGGAGGAAAGTTTCAAAAATGACATATCCCTGCTGGTCACCGAGTGCCTGATACGCGCCATCGAGATTCGCACCACGGGCACCAAGCAAACCGCCGAGCCCATGCGGCTGCAGGCGGTCGACGATGCAGTCAAGCAGGGATACATTCTGACGCGGTATTTCTACAAGGCGCTGCTGGCATTTGAGAAAGATCCGACCGGGTTGCGGGCGGCGTATCCGGATATTCTGGATGCCATCGATGTGAGGCAGCAGCAGAAGGCGGCGGCTGAGGTGCAGTTTGCGCGCAACACGGCGCCGGAACTGGTGCAGTTGTCACGACTGGAGGACCGGCGGATGCTGGTGACGGCAGAGCAGCGGCTCGCCGCGGGCGACCCCCAGGGCGCGCAGGAACTGGCGCAGCAGGCGCTGGACAGGAAAATTGGAGACCAAGGGCGGGCGCTGTTTATCCTGGCGGAGGTCGCCGTGGCCGACAAGAACCGCGAAGGGGCGCTGACGAATTTCCAGAAGGCGATCCAGGTCACGAAAGACCCCAAGGTCGTAGCGTGGTCGCATGTGTATCTGGGAAGAATCCTGGATATGAAGGAAGACCGGGAGGCGGCGATGAACGAATATCGCGCGGCGCTGACGGCAGGGGCGGAGTTGCCGGAAGTGAAGGCGGCGGCGGAACGCGGGTTGCAACAGGCGTATGAGCCTCCGGCAAAACCGCAGTGAGCGAAGAGCCGCCGGCTACGAGTTGCAGGTAACAGCATGACACCCCCAGACTGCGAGGGGCGGGCCAGAGTTAGAATGCACGGTTGCAGAATTCAAATTGAAAAATCACGGACGTGGTTGTCGAGGAGAAAGCATGAAGCGAGCAGCGATTTTGATCGCAGTTCTAGCAATGGGCGTGTGGAGCTGGGCGCAGGAAAAGCCGGCGGGACAGAGTGCGCCCGCGGGACAAGCGGCACCGGCTGGGCAGGCGCCCGCGGCACAGGGAAAGCGGCCACCAGCTTTTAAGACCGCTCAGGAATCGGATGCCTTCAAAGCAGCACTGGCGGTGAACGATCCCGCGGCGGCAGAGAAGGCGGCGGACGATTTTGCGGCCAAATATCCGGATAGCGAAGTACGCGTCCTACTCTACAAGGCGGCAATGCAGAAGTATCAGCAGGTCAATAGTTCCGACAAGATGCTGGATATGGGGCAGAAGGCGCTGAGTATCGATCCGGATGATCCCGAGGCATTGGTCGGGGTCGCCACCGTGGAGGCCGAACGCACCCGCGATACGGATCTGGACAAGGATCAGAAACTCGCGGAGTCGAAGAAAGATGCGGAGCGGGCGCTGGTGACGGTGGATACAGACGTCCCTACCAGCGGATATCCTCCGGAGAAAATCGCGCAGTATAAGGCATTCATTCGGTCGGAAGCCTACGCCGTAATCGGAACGCTAGCTTACAACGCCAAAAATTGGACGGAAGCAGAAGCGAATCTGCGGAAGTCAATCGATGCGTTTCCCGAGCAGCTGGACTCGGTGGCGGTGCTGCGACTCGCGATTGCCCTGGATAACGAGAACAAGTTCCCCGAGGCTTTGAAGTACGCCAATCAAGCGGTGGACCTCACCAAGGACCGTGCTGATTCGGCAGCGGGCAAGGCGGCCCGCGCCGAACAGGATCGGCTGACCAAGCTGAATAGCGGGACAGCGCCGGGGGAGAGCGCGACGCCGGTTAAGAACTGACCCCGTCGCCGACAAACTCTGTTCGAGCAAACCGGTGAGCTGCGCTCGCCGGACACCTTCGGCGCGGCTGGCCCCGCATTTTTCCACGGCGGCTTCTACGTGCTTCTTCGATTGGCTCCAGCATGAAAGAACGGGAAATCACGGCGTTGGAAGCGGGGCTGGGATACCATTTCCGGCGCCGCGCAGTCATTGAGCAGGCGGTCACGCACAGTTCGCAAGCGCGTGAGCAGGAAGCGCAACAGACGGGCGACAGCAAGTTCAGGGTCAGCGACAACGAACAACTGGAGTTTCTGGGCGATGCCGTGCTCGCCCTGGTGACGAGCGAGGAATTGTATCAGCGGTTTCCCCAGTTTCGAGAAGGCGAACTTTCCAAGTTGCGGGCGCATCTGGTCAGCGAGCGGCATCTAATCCGGGTGGCGCAGCAGTTGGAATTGGGGCACTACCTGCGCTTGGGCCGGGGCGAGGAAAAAAGCGGCGGACGGGGCAAGACCGCGCTGCTGGTGGATGCCCTGGAAGCGATCCTGGCGGCGATTTATCTGGACGGCGGTCTGGAGGAAGCGCGGGAATTTGTGCTGCGCAATGTGATTGCGCCGGAGTTGGAGCGGATGGAGCGCGGCGGCGGGAGCCTGCCGATTACCGATTTCAAGTCCGCGCTCCAGGAGGCGGTGCAGAGTCTGGGTCTGCCGCAGCCATCCTATGTGCTGGTGGAGGAGGCTGGCCCCGAGCACAGCAAGACATTTACCGTGGAAGCGAGATTGCAGGGCAAGGATCAGAAGGACTCCGAATTTGTGGGGCGGGCGCAGGGTTCGACAAAAAAAACAGCCGAACAGGATGCGGCCCGGCAACTCCTGACCTATCTGGCTTCGCGCACGAAACTGACAGAAGCAAAAGCCGGGGCGCGAGCGCCGCTGGCGGCGAATAAGTAGACATGGATTCTCCCAATCATCCCGTGGTATCGGCCAGCGAGCCCGCAGTGTTGCCGAACCAGATCGCCGTTGCTTCCAGCCCAAGCTCCGAGGGTCAGGCCGTCGACTTGGCTGCGCCGCCTGCTCCCCCGACGACCGCAACCCCGCAGCGGCGAATTGTCACTAACCTTGGTGAGGATCTCATCAGTTCCGTGCAATCTTTGATGGGGACGGTGGTCATTGCAATTTTTGTGATCACGTTTATCGTGCAGGCCTTTCAGATTCCGTCCGAGTCGATGGAGAACACGCTGCTGGTGGGCGATTACCTGCTGGTGAACAAACTCTGCTATGGAGGGCCCGGCTTTGGGGACTACCTGATGCCGTACCAGAACATACGGCAGGGAGACATTGTAGTTTTTCATTATCCGGTCGATCCGCAGCAGCATTTTGTAAAGCGGGTGGTCGGCGTGCCGGGAGACAGGCTGCGGCTGGTAAACAAAAAAGTGTTTATCAACGGCAAACCGCTGGATGAGCCTTATGTGCACTACCTGGAGCCGCCCAATAACTTGTTCCGCGATAATTTTCCCCGCACCGACATTCCCGCCTATGGACTGGAAGGAAAATGGTGGCTGGAGATGAGAAAACTGGTGGAGGATGGTCAGCTCATCGTTCCCGAGGGTCATTATTTTGTGATGGGCGACAACCGGGATGACAGCCAGGATAGCCGGTATTGGGGGTTCGTCCCGCGGGAGAATATTATCGGGCGGCCGCTGGTGATCTATTGGTCGGTGCGGGATTGGGACCGGAACCCCTCGGCGTCATTTGCCGGAAGACTCCAGCATGTGGCGTACGCGGTGACGCATATCTTCCAGATCACGCGCTGGAACCGCACCCTGCGGCTGATACACTGAGGAGATTGATTCATCGCGTCATTGCGCCATTGACAGTACGTGGAATACGAAAGCACGAGAGTGGCTAAGAGAGAAGCGGTCTTAGAGAAAAACCCGGTTGAGGAGAAGCCGAAGGAGACGACCGTAGAGTTTCTGGCGTCGCTGGCGGCCGTCCTGGTCACCGGACTATTCATTATTACGTTTGTGGTGCAAGCGTTTGAGATTCCCTCGAGTTCGATGGAAAACACGCTGCTGATCGGCGATCACGTATTTGTGAACCGGGTCCAGTTCGCTCCCAGGACAAACTGGATTGGGCCGCTGCTTCCCTATCGTGACGTACGGCATGGGGACATTGTGGTATTTCTGTCGCCGGCCGAACCCGGGCTTTACGTCGTGAAGCGAGTCATGGGCGTGCCGGGAGATCGAATTCATCTGCGCAACGGCGTGGTGTACCGCAACGGCCAGGCGCTCAACGAACCCTACGTTGACACCGACAACAATAATCCGGCCGATTCTTACCGCAATAATTTTCCGGCTGTGCCGCCGGACGACGATCCCAACGTTTCTGCGGATTGGGCCACAGTTTTACCCTCTTACATTCAAGGCGACGACCTGGTGGTGCCGCCGGGCCATTACTTCGCCATGGGAGACCATCGCGCGGTTAGCCTGGACAGCCGTTACTGGGGATTTATTCCGAAGGAAAATATTATTGGGCGGCCCATGTTTATTTATTGGTCCTTTGAGACTCCCGACGACCAATATCGCAAGACAGCCTGGAGCGATCGTCTGCTGTTTCTGGTCAAAGTAATTCTGCACTTCTTCGACGAGACACGCTGGAACCGGACCCTGAAGGTCGTTCGGTGAGGCCCCTCGAAGTTCGTGTGAGGGCGCAGTGAAGCTCTTCCGTTCCAAACGGCGTGTAACGACGCTGGCGTTAGTTGTGCTGGTGGCGTTATTTCTGATCCGGCCGGGCGCATCACGGCTGAAATCGCGGCTCATCCGTTCCATCAGCGCAGGCGTAGGACGTTCCGTCGATATTGGGTCGGTTCACATACGGCTGCTGCCGCGGCCGGGATTCGATCTCAAAAACCTGGTGGTATATGACGATCCGTCGTTCGAAGCGGAGCCCATGGTACGGGCCAGCGAGGTGACGGCGGACCTGAGATTGATGTCGCTGCTGCGGGGAAAGTTAGAAATTTCGCGGCTCGATCTCACCGAGCCGAGCCTGAACTTGGCGCATCGACCGGACGGACGCTGGAATCTGGAAGCCCTGCTGGAGCGCGCGGCGCGCACCCCGCTGGCTCCGACGGCAAAGCCGAAGTCGGAGCCGCGGCCGGGATTTCCTTACATCGAGGGCAGCTCGGGACGTATCAATTTCAAAGTTGGAGCGGAAAAGAAGCCGTACGCGCTGACCAATGCCGATTTCGCCCTGTGGCAGGATTCGGAAAATACCTGGGGCGTGCGGCTGAAAGCGGAACCGTTCCGCAGCGATTTTAATTTGAACGATACCGGGCAATTGCAGGTGAACGGCACCTGGCAGCGAGCCGGCGTATTGCACCAGACGCCGCTCCGGTTCAATGCGGAGTGGAGCCGCGCGCAGCTGGGGCAATTGACGAAATTATTCACCGGCAACGATCAAGGATGGCGGGGAGGAGTTCAGCTGGAGGTCGCACTTTCGGGAACTCCGGAGAATCTGCGGATCGCGACCGATGCCGCGCTCGATGATTTCCGCCGTTACGACATCACCAGCGGCCGCGCGTTGCGCATGGCTGCGCATTGCGATGCGCAATACAGCACCGCGACACATGAGTTTCAGCAGGTCATGTGCAATGCTCCGGTAGGAGGCGGGATGGTCACGCTGACGGGAGATATGGGCCTGCCCGGCAGCCGTCGCTATTCGGTAGCCGTTACGGCCGACCATGTTCCCGCCAATGCTGCGGCCGTGCTGGCCCAGCGGGTGAAAAAGAATTTGCCCGACGATCTGGAGGCGCAGGGAATCATCAGCGGCAGCTTTTCCTTGGAGGAAGATGCCGCATCGGGTACGCCACCGCAGATCGAAGGGCGTGGACAGATCGCGAACCTGGAGTTGAGCTCGGCAGCGAATAAGGCGCTAATCGGGCCGGAGACGATCCCCTTTGTACTGGCCGGAAATTCGGTCGTGAGCGGGGCGCGATCGCCAAAAAGCGGAATGCGCTTCCCGGACGGTCCCCATCTGGCGATTGGCCCGTTGGCTTTGGGATCGGGCCACGCTGAAGGACCGCCTGTTCGCGGATGGCTGAATCGCGGCGGCTACGATTTTGCAATCTCCGGCGAAACTGAGATTGCAAAGCTGTTGCGGCTGGCGCGCACAATGGGACTTCCTGCCTCAGCTGCGGCAGTCGAAGGTTCAGCACTGGTTGATCTGCAAGTGGCGGGATCGTGGTCGCGCAGCGGAATGGCGAGAGACTTTGCTGGCCCCCAGGTAACCGGCACGGCCAAGTTGCGCAACGTTCAGATCGCTGTGCGCGGGGCCGGTGGACCGGTGACGATTGTGTCGGCGGAAATGCACTTATTGTCAGACAAGATTCGGCTCGCCAAATTGGATGCTCGGGCGGCTGGGACAGACTGGTCGGGATGGGTGGAAACACCGCGCGGCTGCGGTACCCCGGACGCGTGTAGCGCGCGCTTCGCCTTGAACACTGGCCAGCTTGCGCTCAGCGCGCTGCACGAGTGGATCCAGCCGGGCGCAAAGAAGCAGGAGTGGTACCAGGTTTTGCAGTCGAGTACGCCGCAAGGTCCCTCGCTGCTGGGCAGCCTGCGTGCCTCCGGGCAGATCAGCGCCGAGCGGTTTCTGGTACATGGCGTCGCGGCAACGCATTTGTCGGCGGACGTGAGCCTGGAAAAGGGAGATCTGAACATTACGGAACTCAAGGCTGCCATCCTCGGGGGAAAGTACCGCGGGCAGTGGCAAGCCGAGTTCGGCGCGAAAATGGGGGCCTGCAAGAGCACGGGAAATTTCACCGGAGTTTCCCTGGCTTCCCTGGCGAATGCGATGAACGACGGGTGGATCGTGGGCACAGCTGATGCTGGCTATGAGGTGAAGGGCCCGTGTCCGCCGAATTTCTGGCAGACCGCGGAAGGAACTCTGCGCGTGGAGATGAGAGATGGGATTTTTTCGCACGTGATTCTGGGCGATGGCGTCGATCCCTTCCGCGTGACGCGGCTCAGCGCGCAGGCGCGTTTGCGAGCGGGAAAGATCGAGATCGTCGACGCCAAGGTGGATTCGCCGGACGGAAGATACGTGTTGAGCGGAACGGCTTCGCTGAAGCGCGATGTAGATTTGAAGCTCACGCGAAGCCCAAGCGGGGCCGCGGGAACTGGATACACGATCACCGGAACTGTGGCCGAGCCGCATGTGGCGCCGCTGGCGGGAACTGAGCAGGCTCGGCTCAAAGCCGTTTCTTCAAAATAGGTCGTTCTTTTACGGCACGTACCCTGGGCCGCGCAGCACTTTGCCGGGCAGCGCGCCCGTCATTTTTCCCTGATCGATGACCGGAACTCCATTCACCAAGACGTAGTCCATTCCCTCGGAAAGCTGATTGGGATTGTCGAAAGTGGCGCGGTCCCGCACCGTTGCCGGATCGAAGATGACCACGTCGGCCCACATACCGGCTTTAAGCACGCCTCGATCGGAAAGTCGCATGCGCTGCGCCGGAAGCGCGGAAAATTTGCGGATCGCATCTTCCAGCGTGAGCGCTTTATCTTCGCGGACATACTTTCTGAGGATACGCGGGAAGGTACCGTAGGCGCGGGGATGCGGGTGAGCTTGGCCCAGCAGGCCTTCCGGCGACGTGCCTTCCGAGTCGTTATCGATTGCTACCCAGGGCTGCTGCAGGGCGAGAGTAACGTCGGGCTGCGACATTCCGAACACCGCGACACCGCTCGCCGGATCTTCGATCAGGAAATCGAAAAGCGCATCTATGGGATCTTTGTTCCATAGTCTGGCGATTTCAGACAGACGCTTGCCTTGCAGGGGAAGCAGCTTGGGATTTTCGACGGCGCCGATGATGACGGCGTCGGGTCCGGGGATCTCCTGCCATTCGTTGTCCCAGTCTTTCGACGGGGTAAGCATGTCTTGGCGGATGCGGGCGCGAGTGGCGGGATCTTTGAGGCGCTCGACCATCTTGGAAGTGCCGCCATCGTGGGCCCACGGCGGAACGAACGCGGAAAAGTCGTTGAACCACGCCGTGTAGGCGTAAGTGTCGGCGGAGACATCGGCGCCGGCTGCGCGAGCGGCGTCGATCTTGGCGACGATTTGCGGCATCTCTCCCCAGTTGTCTTTGCCTGCGACTTTGATGTGCCAGATTTCTACCGGGATACGCGCTTCGCGGCCGATGCGCACGGCCTCGTCAATCGCCTCCTGCACGGAACTGCCCTCGTTGCGCATATGGGTCGCGTAGATGCCGCCGAATTTGGAGGCTACGGTAGCGAGGGCGATGAGTTCCTCGGTTTTGGCGTACGGTGCAGGAGCGTATTCCAGGGCGGTCGAGACCCCGACGGCGCCATCTTTCATGGCATCGCGCACCAGCCCTTTCATCTGCTCGAGTTGCTCGGGCGTGGGCTGCTTGTCGTCATCCCCGAGCACCATGCGGCGAACCTGCGTCGCGCCGACGTAGCTCGCGAGATTGATCCCCATCCCCTGCTTTTCGAGCCGCGCAAAATATTGGCGGAAGGTGCGCCAATCGGGAGTGATTTTGTAATAGTCCCAGCCCGATTTGCCTTCCTGGATGATGGCGTCGTTCAGCGGTGCGATGGAATCGCCTTCGCCGGTAATCTCCGAAGTGATGCCCTGGAATATTTTCGATGGCAGGCGCGGATCGACGAGGATGGTGCGCTCCGACTGGCCCAGCATGTCGATGAAGCCGGGGGCGACGACCTTTCCGGCGGCATCGATGGTGCGCTTGCGCGGCGCGGCCGAAAGGTTGCCGATGGCGGCGATGTGGCCGTCACGAATGCCGAGGTCGCCGGAGTACCACGGGGAGCCAGTGCCGTCAATGATATGGCCGTTAGTGATCACAACGTCGAAAGTTGGGGTTTGGGCAGACACTCCGATGGCTGCGGTTAGCAGTAAGAAAGCGGCCAGCAATGCAAACAATTTGCTCGACGGGAATCTGTTCGTCATTTTGTTGAACTCTCCGAGTTAGCGGGCGCGGACGCCCGCGTCACAGCCGCCGTGACAGCGGCGCTACCTTTCGTGCGCGAGGCAATCACTCCTAATAAAATCCAGGCTCCCAGCGCCAGCCACTCGTAAATGGTGAAGTGGCCGGGGACTTGCGGGATCAGCTTCATCAATGCCATTGCGATCGCTACTATCAATCCACACGCCGCGACAGCGACTTCTGGGGCTGAGAGCGCGACCAGTTCGGGCCGCGAGCGTGCCAGCGCCAGGCATGAGGCGCAGGCCGCCGCCCAACCGATGGCGCAGGCCACCGATCCGACCTCAGTGATGGGAACCAGGATCGCATCACCGAGCAACATGCAGATTGCGGTCGTGAGTCCCACGCACAGAACTGCCGTGGACGGAGTTCGAAATTGCTCATGGATCGTTCCGGCCCCCGGGTGAACCATGCCGCGTCGTCCGAGCGCGAAGAACAGGCGGCTGGCGGCTACAAAGTTTCCGTTGAAGCATTTAAACAGCGAGAGCAAGGCGGCCGCGAGAATGATGTTGACGATCCAGCGCGATCCCAAGGCGTGCTGAAAGGCCACAGCAGTCATGAATTTTTCGCCCGTCAACTGCCGCCACGGAGCGACGAACCCCACGGCGGCGACAATTGCGGCATAGAAAAGAATTCCAATCAGGATTGCCATCCAGATGGCGCGATAAAAGCCGCGGGCACGGAAATCGGGGCTGGCTTCTTCGGCAGCCTTCCCGACCGACTCGAACCCGGTCATGAAATAAGGGACGATTTGAATGACCAGCAAAATCGAAATGAACGGAGCGCGGGTAAACAGCGGAGGGAAATTTGCGGGCGATCCGCGGCTGACACCTGACCCTACAAAGATGACGAAAAGAGCGAGCGTACCGAAGCTGGTCCAGTTCTGAAATGTGGCGCTGAGGCGGACGCCGCGATAGTTGAGGATGGTAAGAAGAGCGGTGAGCCCGAGTCCCACCATAAGATGCGGCAAATACACCGGGCGTCCCGCTACGTGATAGAGCTCCACCGAGTCCAGCCAGGGCAGGATGTAGGCTGCGATGCGTCCGACGGCGACCGCTTCCCACGGGCAGACAATGAAATAGGCGAGAGTCATCATCCAACCGGTGGCGAAACTGACGGGCCGCGAAAAAACGGCGGAGGTGTAGGCGACTTCACCGGCCGCATCGGGCATGGCGATAACGAGTTTGCCGTAAACCCATCCGATAGGAAGCAGAAGCACCCCGCCGATCACGAATCCGAGAACCGTGCCCAGTGCGCCGCCGCGCAGCAGCCAGTCGTCCATGACCACCAGCCAGCCCACGCCGACCATGGTTCCCCATCCCAGGGTGAAGTAGTCGGTGGCGCGCAGTTTGCGGGCGAGAGTGCTCACGGGATCGGGGTTTGGGAGGGCGGCGCGAATTATAAAGCATTTGCGGTGTGCTATGTTTGCCCCTATCCCCTGCATTCCTCAGAAAGAGATGAATCATGCCTCGATATGAATACCGTGATTTGCATCCGACGCCGGCGGGCGAGACGGCCTTTCTGGAGTGGATCGAGAAGCTGGATGCGGAGTTCATGAACCGCGATCCGGCGCGCCGCAGCGACGTGGTTTGCGAGGCTCTGCACGCACTGTATCTGGGGCGGCCCTATGCGGGGCCGGGCGGTCAGCCTGCTCAGAACGTGCTCGTGCATTCATTCGATCCGCGCAACGCGACGCTCGAGCCGGAATATTACGGTGATGTGGACGCGGCGAAATATGCGGAGCGCAAGCCTCTGATCTGGTTCTGGATGATGTACGACCGGTCGCCGGCAGGATTGAATCACTGGCTGGGTTATCGGATGCGCGCGATGCTGGCCCGGCACATCTTCAAGCATTGCGGAAAGAACGTGAAGATTTTTCACGGCGTCGAGTTTTCGTTCGGATACAACCTGACCGTCGAAGACAATTGCACGATTCACAAATATGTTTTGCTCGATGACCGGGGCGAAATCATCATTCATGAGGGCTGCTCGATTTCCGATTATGCGAACGTGTATTCGCATGCGCACGACTTGAATGACGGCATGATCGTAGACAATCACAAGACCGAGATCGGGCCGCGGGCACGCGTGACCTATCACGCCACCGTGCTAAGCGGGGTGCAGGTGGGAGAGCACGGGATCGTGGGCTCGATGGGCGTGGCCTCGAAAGACGTGGCGCCCTACCACATCGTGGGCGGGATTCCGGCCAAGCCGATCAAGGTGAAGTCGATTGCGCCGGAGGAGTTGCAGAGGGCGCTAGAAAAGAAGTAGATGGCCCCGCGGCACTGCAGCCGGGCTTCGGCCGGGCTGACAGCCGCCGGCGGCTCTCCCCACAGGTTCATCGCACGCGAAATTCACCTTTTTGCATGGTAGTATCGAATGCAATCCTGCATGATACTTGCACTTGGGATCAGCCCGGACGGCCCTGCAACACGGGCGCTGTCGAGCGTTGGGCTTCACAGATAATGACCGCTTTGTCGAAAACTCGCAAACGTGTGCTCAGCGGCATGCGTCCGACCGGCAAGTTGCATCTCGGCAACTATGTGGGCGCGTTGCAGAACTGGGCGGGCATGCAGGGCCAGTACGAATGCTACTTCTGCGTCGTGGATTGGCATGCGCTGACCACCGATTATGCCGACACGTCGCACGTGAAAGACAATTCTCTCGAAGTCGCATTTGACTGGCTGGCGGCGGGACTCGATCCGGAAAAGTCGGTGCTGTTTCTGCAGTCCCATGTTCCGGCGCATGCCGAGTTGCACCTGTTGCTTTCGATGGTGACCCCGCTGGGCTGGCTGGAGCGCGTGCCGACGTACAAAGAGCAACGGGAGAATATCAAGGACAAGGATCTGGGTACGTACGGATTCCTGGGCTATCCCTTGCTGCAGGCAGCGGACATTCTGATTTACAAAGCCGATTGCGTTCCCGTCGGCGAGGATCAGGTGGCGCATGTGGAGTTGACCCGGGAAGTTGCGCGGCGCTTCAACGGGTTCTATGGCCCCGCCAAGGGACTTTTCCCTGAACCGCAAGCGCTGCTCACGCCCGCAAAAAAGTTGCCGGGAACCGACGGCCGCAAGATGTCGAAATCGTACGGAAACGCGATCATGCTGGCCGATCCGGAGCCGGTAGTGCGGCAGAAGCTGAAGACCATGGTGACTGATCCGGCGCGGGTGCGGCGCTCGGACCCGGGGAATCCGGACGTGTGCCCGGTGGGCGATCTGCACAAGATCTTCAGCAGCAAAGAGACGCTCGCCAACGTGTATGAGGGTTGCCGCTCGGCGGCGATTGGGTGCATCGAGTGCAAATCGTGGGCGGCGGATTCGCTGGTGAAATTGCTGAATCCCATGCAGGAGCGGCGCAGAAAATTCGAGGAGAATCCGCGGCTGGCCTGGGATATTCTGGAGGCGGGCTCCGAGCGGGCACGCCAGGCCGCCGGCGAGACCATGAAAGATGTGCGCGCTGCGATGGGGATGTCGTTAGAGTATGAGCCGCCGAAGGTGGACGCAGCCAAGTAGAAGCCGAGGGTAGGGATTCCCCGCTTCGCGAGGAATGACAACGTCGTAAAGTGGCATGACAGAACAAGCAAAAATCGGCGCCGTAGATGCTGCAGGAGTTTCACCGGCGATTGTTGCCGGCCCATCTGCGGCAAAGCCCAAGGACTCGCCTAAGAAACAAGAGAGCGACTTCCCTTTTGCGGTGGCCGTGGGCGATGTCTACGAAGGCCCCCTCGATCTGCTGCTCGATCTGATTCGCAAACAGGACATCGACATCTACGACATTCCGATCGCGAAGATTACGGCGCAGTACCTGGCATATGTGGAGAAAATTCGCGAGCTCGATGTGAACGTCGCGGCCGAGTTCATTTACATGGCCGCGGTACTGATTCATATCAAGTCGAAGATGCTGCTGCCGCGTGATCCCCTGGCCACCGCGGAGGAGGAGGAAGATCCGCGCAGCGAACTGGTCAACCGGCTGCTGGAGCATGAGAAGTTCAAGTCCGCGGCGCAGATGCTGCTGCAGAAGCAGCAGATTGAAGATGCGGTGCTGAGCAACCCCTCACTCAAAGATTTTATGCAGGCCGAGGGGACCGAACCGGAGATCGCGGCCGACGTCATCGATCTGGTCAAAACGTTTCAGCAGGTGTTGGAGAGGGTGCGTACGCGGCCGGTGCTGAATGTGGATGAGGAAACGGTCACGGTCGGGCAGATGATTGACTACCTGCGGCGGCGGCTTTCGCTCGAAGACCGGCCCATCCGGCTCAAGCAGATTCTGATGCGAGTCTCCTCGCGCCAGGCCCTGGTATGCATGTTCCTGGCTCTGCTCGAACTGGTGCGGCTGCAGGCTATTCAGGTGCGGCAGGAGAAGCTGTTCGGGGAGATCGCCGTCCGCAAGCACACGCACTTCGAGGAAGTCATGAATGAACGTGCACCGGTGCGGGATGATTGGAGATGAACCTAAGGATTAGGAATCGGAGGCTACGGACTAGTTTTATTCTCGCTGATCCGTGGCCCCTAATCCCTAATCCCTGATCTTATGTCCTTAAAAGCTCAACTCGAAGCCATCATTTACGCGGCGGAGACGCCGATTACGATCGAGCAGATGACTGCCTTGGTCAAAGACGCAATCATGGCCGAAGGAACATCGGACGAGGCGGAGATCAAGTCGCGCGTGCGATCCACTCTGGAAGAACTCGTGGCCGAATATGGTGCGCCGGAACACGGAATCGAAATTCGTCAGGTTGCCGGCGGATACCGGATGTCCACCAAGCCGGAGCAGCACGAGGTGGTGCGCGCGTTTGCCAGAAGCCTGAAGCCGCCGATCCGTCTGTCGCTCCCCGCGCTCGAAACGTTAGCCGTGATCGCTTACAAGCAGCCGGTCACTGTGCCCGAGATCAATGACATTCGCGGTGTGGATTCTGGTGGCGTGATTGGGACCTTGCTCGACCGCAAGCTGATCACGACCTCGGGACGCAAGCAGGTGATTGGGCGCCCGATTCTTTACAAGACGACGAAAGAATTCCTGATGCGTTTTGGGCTGAAAGACGTGAATGAATTGCCCAGCATGGAGGAGTTCGAGAAGTTGGTGGCCGAATCGTTTCAGGCAGAGTTGATTCCGGCGGAGAGCGCGGCATCGCAGGAAGAGGTTGCCCTGCTGGAGGGCGAGCCATCGCGCGAAGCCGAATCGGTTAGCGAGCGCGTTCACGAGGAGAAGGCGGGTTAACGAACTCGGTCGCCATTCAGGAGCGACCAAGGGCGCTGAAGCCCAAACCATTACGATTCTTACCGAGGCCGCTCTTCCACGGTCAATCACGGCCTCTAACGAAGGCCTCATGATGTCTAACAATCGCGGTCTTGATTAACATGCCTCAGGAACGTCTGCAAAAAATCATTGCGGCTGCAGGAATCGCATCGCGGCGGAAGGCCGAGATGTTGATCACGTCCGGCCACGTGCAGGTGAATGGCGCCCTGGTCACGGAACTGGGCAGCAAAGCCGATCCAGAAGTCGATCATGTTCGGGTCAACGGAAAGCTTCTGCACCATCGAGAGCAGCGCCACGTCTACCTGCTGCTCCATAAGCCGAAGGGCTATGTCACCACCGTCAGCGATCCGGAAAAGCGCCCCACCGTGATGGACCTGGTTCGCGGGGTCAAGGGCCGCGTTTATCCCGTAGGGCGGCTGGATTACGCCAGTGAAGGGCTCCTCCTCATGACCAACGACGGCGACCTGGCGAATCGGTTGATGAAAGCAGCGTCGCACGTCGCCAAAACTTACGTGGTGAAGGTGGCGGGCGTGCCGAAGCAAGATGCGATTTCCAAGCTGCGGGCGGGAGTTTCGATCCCGACTGATGACGGGAAGCGCGTCAGAACGGGCCCAGCTGCGGTGCGGATCGTCAAAGAAGCGGCGAATCCGTGGTATGAGATTACGCTGATCGAAGGGCGGAACCGGCAGATTCGCCGCATGTTTGAGGCGGTCGGGCATCATGTGGAGAAGATCAAACGCGTGCGCTATGGGCCTCTGACGCTCGACGTGCCGCCGGGAGAATTTCGCTCGCTGACCCTGAAGGAAATCGAGCGGCTGAAGTCGGCGAGCAAGGGCGGTGTCGGCGGCAGGAAGAAATCTGCTTGATGGTCTGTGAACTCCCGCTTCTCGCAAGAAATGCGGGAAATGGGTCATTCCGGTATGAGTCGTTTTTTTGATCTGGTATCGAAGCCGGTCCGCGACATGGGCGACTACCTGCCGCTCCGCCCCGCGACTGCCGAGGCCGAGCCACGGCTGGTCCGGCTCGACTCCAACGAAAATCCATTCGGGCCATCGCCGCGCGCGATGGAGGCAATGCGAGCCGCCCTGGCCGCGGTCAATTCCTATCCAGAAGACGATTGCACGGCCCTGCGCCGCAAATTGGCTGCGCATCACCAGCTTCCGGCCGAACAGGTTCTGGTAACCGCGGGCTCAACGGCAATGCTGGCATTGTTATGTCAGACGTTGCTCGCACCCGGCCTGAATGCCGTCACCAGCGAGCGCTCATTCATTGTTTATGGGATGGCGGTGCACGCAGCCGGAGGTCAATTCATCGAAGTGCCGATGCGCAACGACGGTTTCGACCTTAACGCGATCTTGGATTCCATCAACGAGCACACGCGGATCGTGTTCCTGGCGAATCCCAACAATCCCACTGGGACGCTGCTTGACGCTGCAACCATCGAGAAGTTTGTTGCGGAAGTGCCCGGGCACATTGTGGTGGTGCTGGATGAGGCGTACCACGAATATGCCGCGTGCTTTGCGCAGCGGCGCAAAGCGGAGTATTCACGGTCGCTCGATTATGTGCGGCGGAGCGCGGCGGTGATCCTGCTCCGAACCTTTTCGAAGGTGCACGGGCTCGCTGGGCTGCGAGTGGGTTACGGCGTGGGACCAGCGGATTTGCTGTCCTATTGCGCACGCATGAGGAACACGTTTTCGGTCTCCTCGGTGGCGCAAGCGGCCGCGCTCGCGGCACTCGACGATCAGAACCACATCGAGCGCACGGCAATCAACAACGCGGAGCAGGCTCAGATTGTGGGTGTAGGACTGTCGGAAATGGGGTATCGTGTGGTGCCGACCTGGGCTAATTTTCTTTACTGCGATGTTGGCGAGCACCCGGGTGAACTGACCGAGCGGCTGCGCGGCGAAGGGATCAGCGTGCGTCCGCTGGGCGGATGGGGCGCGCCCACCTGCATGCGCGTGAGCATTGGAACGCCAGAGCAGAATGCCATTTTTCTAGATGCCATGCAGAGGATTGTGGGAAAGACGCCTCGGGCTGCAGCCGAGGGTTAGATAGTATTCACCACGCAGAAACTGTCTCATAAAGCGGTCTTGAGCGGGGAACAGGCAGCTTACAATCGCGGTCATTGAATACTTTCATTCGCCAAAACTCATGAGAATGGTTCTCCCAGGTCTGTTGCTCCTCCTCACCGCGAGTGCTTGGGCCGGTGCTCGGCATCATCCTGTCTCGACGAAGAAATCTTCACAACCTGCGTTAAGGGAACTGGATTGGGATACCTATCTCGATAAGGTCCAGGGCGCCTGGATGGGCAAGATGATTGGGGTGACGTTCGGGCAGCCGTGGGAGTTTCAGTACCAGAACACACCCATTGGCTTCGACATTACCGATTGGCCGCTTTCGCCGACGCGCATGAAGGATTACCGGGCTCGCGCCGAAAACCGGCCGGATCAGGAAGATTGGGACCCCATCACACGCGAAGCCGACAATCACAAGATTGTCATGCTCCACAAATTCGTTGAAGATTCCGAAAAGGAGCATCCCAGCTTCGGCGCGCCCGACAACGATGACATTTACATCAACATTCTTTTTCTCTACTGCCTGCGCACATACGGAATCGATGTCGACCCCGTAACCGTAGCCCACGAGTGGGATCGCAAAATCCGCAAGGTCTGGCACGCAAATAATGCCGGCCTTGAGAATATCCGCAAGGGCATTCTGCCGCCCGACTCGGGCAATCCACGCTACAACCTTCATGCCGACGACATTGATTTCCAGATCGAATCCGATGTCTTTGGCATGATCGCACCCGGCATGCCGCAGGTCTCGAACCGCTATGGCGACCGTATGGGACACATCATGAATTACGGCGATGGCGTCTATGGAGGCATGTTCATCTCGGCGATGTATACCCAGGCATTTTTCGCAAAAGATATTCGTGAGGTCGTGGACAGTGGACTAAAAGCGATTCCGGCGCGGAGCTTGTATGCGCAGCTGATTCGAGACGTGATCCGGTGGCACGATGAGAATCCGAACGATTGGTTGAAGACCTGGCACCTGGTGCAGGCAAAGTGGGGCGAGGTGGACCATTGTCCCGATGGATACAAGCAGCCCTTCAACATCGACGCTAAGCTCAACGGAGGCTATGTCGTGATGGGGCTGCTTTATGGCAACGGCGACTGGTACAAGACCATGAACTATGCGACGCGCGCCGGGCAGGATGCCGATTGCAATCCCGCCAACGCCGCTGGAATTCTGGGGACGCTGATTGGGGCGCACGCGATTCCCGCCGAGTACCGCGAACCGCTGCACAACACCTACTGGAACAAGACGCTGGCGGGTTTGCCGGATTCCTACGAGGTTGACGTGCTGGCCGAGGACACCGCACTGATTGGAATGAAGATCCTGCTGGCGAACGGTGGGGAAGTAACCACGCACAACGGCAGGCTCGTGTTGCGCGTGCCCTATCAGCAACCGGTCGCGCCCGCGACCCTCGAGCAAGTAGAGTGGAAAGACGACCAGCCAGTCCTCCAATAATCACGACATCGGAATTCTGGCGGCTCCGTAGAGACCGGCATCGCTGCCTAGCAAGGCTTGCGTGATGATCGTCTTCTTGCGCGTGTAGTGCGCAATTTGGGCTGACGCGCCTTCCTTTTTTTCCGTGGGATCATCAGGAGAAGAAGCGGCATAGACCAGCGAACGTTCGCGCAGCTCGGCAAACATTCTGGGAGCGAAGGCATCCCACGCGCTGACCACGCCGCCGCCTATCACGAAAATATCGAGATCGAGAATGTTGACCAGATCGGCCATCAAAATCCCTAATGCTTCGCCGAAGCGCTGGAAGATGCGCTGAGCATCGGGGTTTCCTTGCAGCGCGAGATTGTAGACAGATTTCGCGCCGAACTCGGGGTCTGTACTGGCTGCTTTGGCAAGTTCGGGCGCCCGGCCGGATTCAATCGCCTCCTGCGCCATGCGCACGATCGCAGTCGCCGATGCATAGCGTTCGGCACAGCCGTGATTGCCGCAGCCGCAAGGGACGCCCTTGGGCTCGATGGTGACGTGTCCGAATTCTCCGGCCATGCCGCTCATGCCGTAGAAAATCTTTCCGTTCAAAACAATGGCGCCGCCGATGCCGGTGCCGAGCGTGAGCATGGCCATATTGTCCGCGTCGCGGCCCGCGCCCAGCCATTTCTCTCCCAGCGCAGCCATATTGGCGTCGTTATCGAGAAAAATGCGGGTACCGATGCGGCGCTCGATTTCGTCGCGCACCGGATAGTCGGTCCATCCCGGAAGATTCGCGGACTTGCGCATGATCCCGGCTTCCACGTCGATAATGCCGGGAACCCCGATGCCGGCGCCTAGGAAACGCCCCGTATTGCGATACTGCTCGGTAAGCCGCTGGATGGCGTCGCACATTTCCCCGATGACATAATCTCGGCCCAAGGCGAGCTTCACGCCCAGAGTGATTTTTTCGAGAAGCTGGCCTGCCGTGGTAATGGCGGCAATGCGCAGGTTGGTGCCGCCCATGTCAACGCCAATGGAGTAGTCGGGCATAACCGAAGAGACTAACAGAAATTTTTGATTGATGATTGTTGATGACGATCGAAAACTTCGGCAGCACGCGGAGATCGTCGTCTTTCAATCAACAATCAAAAATCAACAATCTATTTCTGGCACCTCGGGCAATAATGGCTGCTGCGGCCGGCGATGACGACTCGCTTGATGCGCGTTTTGCAGATCAGGCAACGCTCTCCTTCGCGGCCGTAGACGCGGTGCTGGAGTTGGAAAAATCCTTCTTCGCCTTCAGCGCCGACGTAGTCGGAGATAGACGACCCTCCCAGGGCAATCGCTTCGGTCAGAACTTCTTTTACAGCCAAGAAGAGCTTGCCCAGTTGCTCGCGGGTGATCGAGGAGGCGCGGCGGCGCGGCCGAAGGCCGGCGCGGAAAAGAGATTCGTCGGCGTAGATGTTGCCCACGCCGCGCAGCAGGTTCTGATTCAGCAGGGCGCTTTTGATCGGCGTCTTGCGCCCACGGAACAGCGTGACGAAGCGGTCGAGATCGACTTCCAGCGGCTCGATTCCAGCAGCATCGAACTTCGTAGAGACGCTCAGGCGGCCGAAACGCCGGGGATCGACGAAGCGCAATTCCCTTCCCGACGACAGCTTCAGGATCGCATGGGTGTGTTTGGCAACGTCGGTTTGCGGCTCGCAGATGCGCAGGCTACCGGTCATGCCCAGATGGACGATCCATTGGGCGCCCTTCTCTTGTTTCCTCCGCGCTGGTTTTCCGCCATTCGCCGCCCGATCCAGGTCGAAGACGATGTGTTTGCCCATGCGGCGGACGGCTGCGATGCGGCTTTGTTCTAATGCCGCGGCGATTTCGCGGGCGGAAGATTTCAGCGGCTCTTTTTTCTGGCCCAGCCAGACGGATTCAATGATCTCTCCGGTGACGCGCCTGGCCAGGCCGCGGGCGATGGTTTCGACTTCAGGCAGTTCAGGCATGGCTTCGATACAAAATCATAACCACGAAGGACACCAAGGAACCGTTTCTCCTCCTAATCTGACTCAATTACTTCTTCAGGAATGTCCCCTGCTCCAGTTCGCGGAAGGCTTGCTGCAGTTCCTGCTGGGTGTTCATGACGATCGGGCCGTACCAGGCGACCGGCTCTTCCAGCGGCTTGCCCGAGACCAGCAGGAAGCGGATTCCGTCTTCGCCAGCCTGCACGGCAACTTCATCGCCGCGATCAAAGACGACCAGCGAACGGTTCTCGGCGTCCAGGGGAGGCTTGGTGTCAAGCCATCCTACGCTCTCGGTGGGCACGGCCAGCGGCCCCGACGCGTTGCAGAACTTTCCATCTCCCGCGAAGACATAGGCGAAGGCGTGACGCGTGGTCTCGACTGGCAGCGTCTTGCGCTCGCCCGGAGGAACCGAAACGTCGAGATAGACCGGGTCGGCGGCGATTCCGTCCACCGGACCTTTCTTTCCCCAGAACGTACCGCAGACGATGCGCACATGGGTGCCGTCGTCATCGGTAACGGTGGGGATGTCGCCCGTCTTTACTTCCTGATAGCGTGGTGCGGTCATCTTCAACGCCGAGGGAAGATTGGCCCAGAGTTGAAACCCGTGCATGCGGCCGGTGGTGTCGCCCTTGGGCATTTCCTGGTGGATGATGCCGCTGCCCGCGGTCATCCATTGCACGTCACCGGCTGAGATGGCGCCCCGGTTGCCCATGCTGTCGCCGTGCTCCACCGTTCCCGCCAGGACATAGGTAATGGTCTCGATGCCGCGATGCGGATGCCAGGGAAATCCCGCGAGGTAGTCCTCGGGAACGTCATTGCGGAAGTCGTCCAGGAGGAGGAAAGGATCGAACTCTCCGGTGCTGCCGAAACCGAAGGCCCGCCGCAGATGCACTCCGGCTCCTTCGAGTGTGGGTTTGGACTTGATTAACCGCTTGACGGGTCGAATGGACATGAGGGCCTCTCCGGGTGTCGTGTTTTTGATGCTGCGGCAGGGCGGTTGGACGCAGACGGCGGTGGAAATCCTCGCTGCCAGGGGCTTTTTCCGCGAATCGCCCACTTATCGGTCAGTAGCCGACAGAAGCAAGCTCTGCCCTTGGTGCAGCAACTCGTTTTCTTTGAGAAATCAGGATGTGTTGCTCTTCATTACTTGAAACGGTGACAGAAAAAGCTGAGACTGAAGCGATATTTCGCTGGTCGGGTTGACGAAATTCAAATGTTCATCTGCCCCGTGGTCGTCGGCTCCGGAAAACGGTTCGTCCCGGATCGTGTGCGGTGGAGGCTGGAATTGGTCAACGAGCACCGGTTCCGCAACGGCGTGGTCTTTCTACGGTTCGTTGTCGGTGGCTAATCGAAGTGAAGGGGGCTCCTATGAACCGCTGGTCGCCATATCTTTTAAGCATTCTGAGAATCATTGCTGCTTTTGTGTACATGGTACACGGCACGCAGAAGTTGTTTGGTTTTCCTGCACCGTTCCCGATGCCACACCTTCCTCCGCTGTTTCTGGCAGGCGGCATTATCGAGACTTTTGGTGGCTTGCTTTTATTGCTTGGACTATTCACCCGACCCGTCGCCTTCATTCTTTCAGGCGAGATGGCTGTTGCTTACTTCAAGTTCCACGCACCGCAGGGATTCTGGCCGCTGCTGTACCACGGCGAAGGCGTGGTGCTTTACTGCTTCATGTTCCTTTATTTCGCGAGCACGGGTGGAGGGCCGTGGAGCTTTGATCGCTGGTTGCGGAACGTGCATCAACGGTCTAGTTAATTTTTACCGTTACGCCAGGAAGGACCAATAACTACTTCAGAGTTGTCGGCAAACCAGAAGCTAGCCGGAGCGACCAGCTAGCACAACGGATTTTGTGGCATGGATGACTTCTAGTCCTTGAGCGGGACCACTGCGCTGCCGTCGCGGCAGAACGTAGCGACTCGTTGCAAGTCGCCGTTGGCGCGCGGCACAGTCATCACCGGACCGTAGCAGTAAACGGCGTGTCCGCTGGCGGCGAAGTACCAGCGCCCGCCCTTGGAATGCTTAGCCATTTGCGTGGTCGGCTGCCGCAAGGGTTTCTGCGGCATCAGGGGACTGATCGGCAGACTGAACAACAAGGCTAGGGTCAGAACCTTCATTGTCTTGCCTTCCGCTTAGGGTTAACTGCTTTTCTACTGCTTATTCGGAACCTGGTGCAATCGATAAAACTGCTTCTAGATCGTGATCAAACTCCGGGCAGCGTCCGCCACATCGGAAGCCGGCCTGGAGGGCATCTGGAAGGGTTTTTCTTTCACTTGCTTCTGAATGCGATGTTGCCCCTGGGTAGACGGGGACTGCCTGCTCGGTGCCTGGGTCGACGGGTTCTGGGTCAAAGGAGTCTGGGATGACGGGTTCTGGGTCACCGCTGGCTGCGAAGCGCGGGCCTGCTGATGGGCTCTCATCTTCACTGCCGACAATTCGGTGCTATCGCGAAAGAGCTCGCGGATCAAGGCGCGCTGCGACTCAATCGTCTGGCCCTGTTCCACGATCAGCATCGTCATCAGCCCGTACGAGATCAGGAACAGAACGGTCAGAAGCGGCAACCAGCCATGCTTCTTTGTCGTCGCTTCGTGCACTACGGGGAGTTCTGCGGATTCGACAGCCCCGAATAAAGTCGTCAAGTGGTGCTCCAGTTTGCGCCTCAAGCTCGCAGGCATACCTGGAATTGCACCCAGCGCACCAATTTGGGGATCAATCGTAAGTCGTTCAGCGGAAGACAATTAGCCTCAACCCACCGATGGCATCGAGAAGACCCAAGTGCAACTCGATGCACATTATGAGCAGGCACGATTTGCTGTCGCAGAAAACTACTCTTGCCGATGACTTTGGTTACCGGCGTTACTTTCCCAGCCGGGCCCTGGTCCGTATCATGATCGGTTGTCATTAACGCTTTCTCAGGAACCCCCAACCTATGCGGAAATTTCATCTCTTCCTGTTCGCTGTCACGCTTTCATTCTGCTTCGGAATTGCAACCAGTTCTCAGGCCCAGCAGTCGTCTACGGCGGGTATGCACAGAGTAGTAGTCAGGCGCGTGGAACCTCGTTACCCGGAGTTGGCCAAGAAGATGAACTTAGGCGGTACGGTCAAAGTCGTCGCCGTGGTAGCGGCCGACGGCAAAGTCACGAAAGTCGAACCCGTGGGCGGCAGCCCGCTGCTGGTGCAGGCTGCCCAAAGCGCCATTTCACAATGGAAGTTCACTGCCGGCCCGGAGTCGCAGGAGACCATCGAATTGCACTTCACGCCTTAACTCCGCACCTGGCAGCTACTTGCCGAGCACCAGCTTGGCAATAGTGGCCAGCTGCATGTTCGAGGTGCCCTCGTAGATCTTTCCGATCTTGGCGTCGCGCCAGTACTTCTCCACGGGATAATCCTTGGTAAATCCGTAGCCGCCATAGATTTCGATGGCCAGCGACGTGACGCGCTCGGCCACCTGCGAGGCGAAGAGCTTGGTCATGGCGGCTTCCTTCACGAAGTTCACCCCGGCATCCTTCATGCGGGCACAGTTGTAGACCATAAGGCGCGCCGCCTCAATTTCAGTAGCCATCTGCGCGATCTGGAACTGGATGCCCTGGAAGTCCGCGATCGCTTTGCCGAACTGCTTGCGCTCGACGGCGTACTTGCAGGCGAACTCCCACGCGCCCCGGGCCAAGCCGATCATCTGAGCCCCGATGCCGATGCGGCCCTCGTTCAGGGTCTCGATCGCGATCTTGTAGCCTTTGCCGGGCTCGCCCAGCACGTTTTCCCTCGGCACGCGGCAATCTTCCAGGATCAGTTCGCAGGTCGAAGAGGCCCGGATGCCGAGCTTGTCTTCCTTCTTGCCTACCGTGAATCCGGGGAAATCCTTTTCGATCAGGAATGCGGTAATGCCTTTGTATCCGGCACTGGGATCAAGCGTCGCGAAAAGTACGAACAGGCCGGCTTCTTTGCCATTGGTAATCCAGAGCTTGCGGCCGTTGAGGACGTATTCGGAGCCTTTTAGGGTGGCGCGGGTCTGCAGGGCGAAGGCGTCGGAGCCAGATCCGGCTTCGCTCAGCGCGTAGGCTCCCAAGATCTCGGTCGCCATGCGCGGCAGGTAGCGCTTCTTCTGCTCTTCGTTGCCCCATCGCAGCAAGGCGTTGTTGACCAGCGTGTTCTGCACGTCAACAATCACACCGGAAGAGGCATCCACGCGCGACAGTTCCTCGACCGCAAGGATGGCTTCGAAGAACTTGGCGCCGCCGCCGCCGTACTGCTCGGGAATCTCGATCCCCATCAGCCCCAGCTGAAAGAAATCGTGGATGAGGTCTTTTTCGAAGACGCCCTTCTCGTCCATCTCCTTGACCAGGGGTCGGATTTTTTCGTCGGCGAACTGGCGGATATTGTCGCGGAACAGGATCTCGTCTTCGGTGAGCGTGGTCAGCGGCGCAGGAGCGGCGGCTTGCAGGGTGTCAGGCATGAGTGCACCTTCAAAAGAGAAGATAGCGAACCTGTGATTTTAGCACCGCGCGCGCCGCACCTAGCTTTGGAGCATGACGGAAAGCATTCTGGTTGCACGTGAAAAAGAAGGAGAACAGCAAACGGTCTCAAGCGCGCTTGTAGACGATCCTGAGCCCGTCGGCCTGGAGGATGCGTTTAATCTGGCTGCGGGCATGCACCGACCACGGTCCTGACGTATCGAGCTTTATGTAAGCCTGCCAGTGTTTGAGCGCCTTGCGTGGCTCGCGCAGCTTTTCGTAAGCAAGCGCCAGATTGTAGTGGGCATCGGCGTAGGTGGGCGCCAATTGAATTGCGACCTTGTAGGTCTGAACTGCTTCCTGCACCCGGCCCGTCTCGTCGAGCACGTTTCCCAGATCGAAGTAGGCAAGAGCGTAGCGCGCGTCCGATTCGATGGCCTTGCGGTAGTGCCGTTCCGCCAGGCCAAAGTCCTGCCGGTTGTAATAAAGCGTTCCGAGATTGATGTGCGCGGCGGCGTGCGCCGGCTCCAGATCCAGCACCCGGTGGTAGGCCGCAATCGCCTCGGTTTGTGTACTGGGGTTTTCTTCCAGCGCTATGCCGCGGGCGAACCAGGCGGCCACTTCGTGTTCCTGCGGCGTGGGCTCCGAGCGCGGCACCGGAGTCGAGGTCACGACTTTCTCGCGCTCGGAAAAATCCATCAGAAATTGCCCGGCAATCGGCTCCACCAGCTTCCCGTCGTGACGGAAAGCGATCCGATGTTTCTTGGTGGTCCACGCCCCCGCTTCCAGCAACGGTTTCTCCACCCCCGCCGCCTGTTTGCGCATGGCTTCAAGCGACTCGCGAATGACGTTGGGCCGCACGCTCATGGCGCATAGATCCCTGACTTTCTTGATTTCAAGCATATCCGAGAACGAGTACGACTCAGCGGACGCCAGCAGACCCGCCCGCTCCCAGTTAGCCAACTGGCGCGGCGTGAGGTGAAGAATTCTCAGTAAATCAGCTCGACTGTACACAGGACCCGAGACCAAACACCCTTGCGGCTCGTCGCAGGATGTTTCGGCCATTATCGTCAACTGCGCCAGTTAACGCAACTGTTAACCCTGTGAAAAGCTGTGGAGAATCTGGTTGATTTACATGCAGCGGAAATGGTGCAGGCCGGGCAAGACTATTCACGACTGAGATAACAGGGAACAGCCTTTGTTTTTCTCTGTGGCTCCGTGTCCTCGGTGGTGAAACGCGACTAAACGGCAACCACTGCCGACTGGTATTCCTCGTACGTTCCCTTGAAATCGGTAATCTTGTGATCGCTCTCGAAGTGCCAGATGCGAGTGGCAACTTCGTCGATCAGATCGTGGTCATGGGTTACGAGGAACACTGTGCCGTGATAGCGCTGCAGCGCGATGTTGAGCGCGTTGATGGATTCCAGATCGAGGTGGTTGGTGGGTTCGTCGAGGACGAGCACGTTAGGCTTCTGCAGCATCAGCTTGCAGAAAAGCAGGCGCGCCGCTTCGCCGCCGGACAGCACGCTGGTGTTCTTGGTGGCTTCTTCGCGGGCGAAAAGCATCTGGCCGAGAATTCCGCGCAGCTCTTCGGTGACGGCCGCGCCATCCCACTGATGCAACCATTCCAGCACCGTCGTACCGCCTTCGATCAAGCTGCGGTGATCCTGAGCAAAGTATCCGATCGAGGCTTCGTGCCCCCAGATCACTTTGCCGGAGTCGACGAGCGGACCATCATAGCCGCTGGTCTTGCGCAACTCGGCTTCCGGGGTAGTCGGAGAGTTCGCCAGCAGTGCGTTCAGCAGCGTAGTTTTTCCTGCGCCGTTGCGTCCCATCAGCGCGATCTTCTCGCCACGAGTAATGCTGGCAGTGAAGTCGCGAATGACTTTCTTGTCATCGTAAGACTTGGAGAGGTGCTCGACTTCCAGAATGTGCTTGCCCGAAGGCCGTTTCTGCTCGAATTTGATGAACGGGCGCTGGATGTTCGATTTGGCCAGTTCCGTCACCTGCAGGCGTTCCACTTCCTTGCGCCGCGACTGCACCTGGCTGGATCGCGTTCCGGCAGCAAACCGGGCGATGAATTCGTTCAACTGCGCGATCTTCTTCTCGCGCTGCGCGTTTTGCGACTCGATCTGCGAGCGCACCTGCGTCTTGGCCACCACCATGTCGTCATAAGTGCCGGTGTAGGTGATGATCGTCTGGTAGTCGATGTCGGCGATGTGGGTGCAGATGCTGTTGAGAAAATGCCGGTCGTGCGAGATTGCGATAACCACGCCATCGTAGACGTTCAGGAATCCCTGCAGCCAGTGGATCGAGTCGAGATCAAGATGGTTGGTCGGCTCATCCAGGAGCAGAGCCTGAGGATGCCCGAACAAAGCCTGGGCCAGCAGCACACGGACTTTTTGCCCACCCTGCAGCTCGCCCATTTTTCGTGCGTGCAGCTCCTCCGCAATGTCGAGGCCCTGCAGCAGAATGGCCGCATCGCTCTCGGCGGAGTATCCGTCTTCCTCGCCCACAATGCCTTCGAGTTCGCCCAGCTTCATGCCTTCTTCATCGGTCATGTCGTGCTTGGCATAGATCGCGTCGCGCTCCTGAATGGCGGCCCACAGCCGCTTGTTGCCCATGATGACCGTGTCCAGCACGGAATAGGCGTCGAAGGCGAACTGGTCCTGGCTCAGCACCCCGAGCTTGCGCGGGCGCACTACGGTCCCCTTCTGCGGCTCCAGTTCGCCGCTGAGCAGCTTCATGAACGTCGTTTTGCCCGCGCCGTTGGGCCCGGTCAGACCATAGCGTTTGCCCGGCGTGAACGCCGTGGAAACCTCGTCGAATAAAATTTTGGCGCCGTAGCGCATGGATACATTACTGACTGAAAGCATGGTTGTGGCTTCTCTTCTGCTGAGCTTCTTCTGAATTGCTTCAGGAACGGCGGAGAATTCCGCCAGGTCGGTGCGCAGCTGTAAGTGTTAGGATATCACGCCCAACAGCGTTTCCCTAAGCGATCCATGGGTTCAGCACCGTCGCCGAGATGTCGCTGAAGTTTGACACATTCCGAGTAGCCAGGCTTGCGTGCCGGGCGAGCACGATGCCGGCAATCATAGTGTCGCGTAGCTCTCCGACGCGTCCACTCTTCTGCCTCGCTGCCGTGAGATTCGCTGCTTCGCGGGGGCGGCCTCATCGAAAACGGCTATTCGGTGATCGAACTCGTCCAAGATAAGATCGAACTCTTCCGTAGGTTTCACCCGGGCGGGGGGCCGCCTGGCAGCCGTCGAGACCTCTGCGCTACTTCCCTAGCTCACTTCTGCTCGGTTGGCCCCGCACTTGCTTCGACCAACTGTTGCACCGGGGCTGTAATTATCAGCAGTAGTCCCGCCACGGGCTTCTTGGCCTGATCGATCACGGCCAGTTGCTGCGTCCTCCACAATTCCGGCTCGGCCTGGCCTTTCCCCAGATAATCGAGCGCCTGCAGCCCTGCCGATCCCAGCATGGCCAGGTTTTGCGAGAGAGGAATGTCTTCCTCAAGCAGATACGATCGTTCGAGCAGCGGATGCAGCTTGGCATCATTGTCGCGCCACAGCCTGAGCCAGCTGCGAATCTGATCCGCCGCGGCCTGGTCTTTGTACCCACTCTGCGCAAACTGCTGCACCAGATTGGCGAACCGGCGCGCCGTCTGGCTTTCGGGATAGACCGCATCGATAAGATGGGTCAGCGGGGCGTGGAAATTAATCGGCCCCTTTTGTTCCTCGCTCCAGCGGTTGTAGTCCTTCACCGGCTCGACTACATCGGCGAGTACGCGCAAGGCGCTGATGTCCGCATCTCCTGCCATGCGCTGCAGCATCTCGTCGCGCGCCGAAAGCTGTGTCAGGCCAAGCGCCTCGAGCTCGAGGCTGACCGCGTGCATCCGCGTATACATCGAATTCTCGTCGGTCACATCCTGCGGCGACCATAGGCGCTCAGCAATAACGGCATTGCGCGGCCAGATGTGCGAATCGATATTTTCCGGCGTCACCCACTCGGCCCACTGGCACGATTCGCCGCCCAGAATCAGCTTCTTTTGCTCCGGGGTGAGATTCGCAGCCGCGCCGCTCATCGGATCGACCGCATAGTGCCGTGCAGCCGGCCACATCAGGTCAAGATAGTAGCCATACGAAAGCAGGCCGCGATAGCCCTGTTGCGCCGCAATCGCCAGCGACTCCTGCCCCCGCCACGATTGCACCACGATGCTTTTGGGCAGGTCGGGATGCAGGATCTCGTCCCAGCCCACCATCGTCTTGTGATGCTTCGCCAGAATCTTTTCCAGCCGCTGGTTGTAGTAGGCCTGCAGATCGGCATCCGTCTTCATTCCGTGCGCTTCTTTGAAGGCTTGAATCTTGGGATTGGAGTCCCAGTACTTCGGATTCACCTCATCGCCGCCGATATGGAAGAACTGGTCGGGAAACAGTTTTCCCATCTCCTCCACGAACTTGTCCATGAATTTGTAGGTCTCTTCCCGCGTGGGATCGGTCACCGACGAAGGGCCGTTTTCGTTCTCCACCGTAAACGGACCGGGATTGCTGGCCAGTTCCGGATAACCCACAAACCACGAGCGGCTGTGGCCGGGAGTATCGAACTCGGGAATGACGCGGATTCCGCGATCGTGCGCATAGGCGATGAGATCGCGGATTTCTTCTTGCGTGTAGAACTTGCCCTCCGACCCCATTCCCGTGAGCTTGGGAAACTTCTTGCTCTCGGCGCGGAAGCCCTGGTCGTCGGAAAGATGCCAGTGCAGCACGTTCATCTTCACCGCTTCCATGCCGTCGAGGTTGCGCTTGAGCGCGTCGATCGGGATGAAGTGGCGGCTGACGTCGATGAGCATGCCTCGCCACGGAAAACGCGGCTGGTCTTTGATCGTGACGGCGGGGACCGCGAAACCCGTGGGCGTGATTTGCACCAGTTGCAGGAAAGTCTGCAGGCCGTGCAGCGCGCCGAGCGGAGTGGGGGCCGTGATCTTCGCCCCCGAGCCGGTGACGGTCAGCTCGTAGGATTCGTCTTCCCCGAGCTTCTGCACGGCTTCGCGCCCGTGGTCAGCATGCACTTCGAGCGTGGGAGTCCCGGAAGCATTCGCGCGGAAGGGTATGCCGGTAATCCGCGAAAGATTCTTGGTAAACCGCTGCATGCCGCTGTCGAGCGAAGCGTCATGCGTGCCGCTAACTGTGGCCGAGAACGATTCATTAATCGGCAACTGCCCCGAGCCCTGCTGCACACTGGAAGGCATCGGCATGAGGTTGAGTTGCGGTTGGGATTGAGGGAAGGCAAAAAGCGACAGCGTCGATACCCCTATTAGTACTTGAAAAAACTGTGCAACTCTCATAAGAGCCGCCTCCACGAATTTAAGGCCAGTCTTGCAGAGCTACATCGATTAATGCCCTCCGCCCAACTCGCGCACAATAGCACCCACAAACTGCTTGGCGTCGCCGAACAGCATGAGCGTGTGGTCGAGATAGTACAGCGGGTTGTCGATGCCGGCAAAGCCCGGGTTCATGCTGCGCTTGATCACCATCACCGTGTGGGCCTTATCCACATCGAGGATGGGCATGCCATAAATCGGGCTCGATTTGTCGGTGCGCGCGGCGGGATTGGTCACGTCGTTGGCGCCGATGATCAGGGCGACATCAGTCTGCGGAAAATCTCCGTTAATTTCGTCCATCTCGATCAACCGATCGTAGGGGATGTCGGCTTCGGCCAGCAGCACGTTCATGTGGCCGGGCATGCGTCCCGCAACCGGATGAATGGCGAAGCGAACGTCCACACCCTTCTTGGTCAACACGTCGTAGAGTTCGCGCACTTTGTGCTGCGCCTGCGCCACCGCCATGCCGTAGCCGGGAACTACAACCACTTTATTCGCAGCCGCAAGAATGGCGGCGGCTTCTTCAGGATTGGCGCTGCGCACCACCCGTTCTTCTTTGGCGCCCGCCGCCGACACCTGCACCTGCCCAAATGCTCCAAACATCACGTTGGTGAACGAGCGGTTCATCGCCTTGCACATAATTAGCGAAAGAATGAAGCCGGACGATCCATCGAGCGCGCCCGCCACTACCAGCACTTTGCTGTTCAAAACGAATCCCAGCAAGGCTGCCGAAAATCCGGCGTAGGAATTCAACAGCGAAATCACTGTCGGCATGTCTGCGCCGCCAATCGGAGTCACCAGCAGCACGCCGAAAATCAGTGCCACTATCACCATAATCGGGAACAGCATGGCGTGCCCGGGATTCACCACCAGCGCAATCGCCAGCCCCAGCGCTCCTGCCAGAACCGAAAGGCTGACGATATTCTGCCCGCGATATACGATGGGGCGCTGCGGCAATATCTCCTGCAGCTTTCCCGCCGCAATCAGGCTGCCGGTAAAGGTGAGCGACCCGATGATCACTTCCAGCCCGATCTCGCCCATCTGAAAGCGCGTGACCGGCGCCGTGCCGACGTAATACTCGGCGATGCCGATCATGGCTGCCGACAGCGCGCCGAATGCGTGGCTCAAGGCGGTTCGTTGGGGCACGGCCGTCATGTGCACCATGCCGAGCGGGATACCTACGCCGGCGCCGATGATCAGAGGGATCAGCACCCACCGGTACGTTGTAACCTCGGGATTGAACAGGGTGGCCGCGACCGCCAGCGCAGCCCCAATCTCTCCGCACAGAACGCCCATGCGCGCCGTGGTGGGCGAACTCAAAAATTTCAGAGAGAGAATAAAGAGGATGACGGCGGCAATGTAGGCGAAGTCGAGATATTGCTGCAGGGCGAACTCGTTCATGATTGTTTCGACCTGCCCGATTTGAACATGCGCAGCATGCGGTCGGTGATGAGGAACCCGCCCACCATATTGCTGAACGAGGCAGCCACCGCGATTGCGCCCAGAATCGTGGTCAGCCGCGTCTCATGCCGTCCCGCGATAATGATCGCCGCCACCACCACGATGGCGTCGAGCGCGTTGGTCAGCGACATCAGCGGCGTGTGCAGCAGCGGCGACACCCGCCTGATCACTTCGAAGCCCACGAATCCCGCGAGGATGAAGACGTAAAGATTAGAAATGAAATCCGCTGGCACGATTCCTCCTTCAAATTCGTTCCCTGCCTTATCGCCGGGTCAAGAATGCGATCACTGGCTGCTGGGCGCCAGCGACGGCAGTTTGAAAAATTCCCGCACACGAGCGTTCACGATTTCTCCACCCTGCGTGATCAGGGTCTCGCGCACGATTTCATCCTGCACATCCAATTGCAGTTTCCCATCTTTCACCATGTACGTCAGGTATGTCATCAGGTTGCGCGCATACATCTGGCTGGCGTGATAGGGCACGCTGCTGGCCAGGTTGATCGCGCCGATGATCGACACCCCGTTTGCAATAACCGTTTCGCCCATGCGGGTGAGTTCGCAGTTGCCGCCGCGTTCCGCCGCCAGGTCGACGATCACCGATCCCGGCGCCATCCCTTTCACCATATCGCCGGTAATCAGAACGGGCGATTTCTTGCCGGGAATCACGGCCGCGCTGATCACGATGTCGCTCTCGGCGACCACGCGGGTCAGCAGTTCCCGCTGGCGGGCGTAGAACGATTCGTCCTGCGCCGTGCCATAGCCTCGGGCATCCTGCGCATTCTGCGCCTCGATGGGAAGTTCGACGAAGCGTCCACCCAGGCTCTGCACCTGCTCTTTGGCGGCGGGCCGCATGTCATAGGCAGAGGCCACTGCTCCCAGGCGGCGCGCCGTGGAAATGGCTTGCAGTCCCGCCACTCCCGCACCGATCACGAACACGCGCGCCGGCGTGATCGTGCCCGCCGCGGTCGTCATCATGGGGAAGATGCGGGGCGAAGTCTCTGCCGCCAGCAGGACGGCCTTGTACCCGCAGACCGTCGCCATGGAAGACAGCGCATCCATGCTCTGCGCGCGCGTCGTGCGCGGCATCAGTTCCACCGAAAAGCTGGTTACTCCGGCCTCCGCGATCTCCCCCACAACCTCCGCCGAACCGAATGGCCGCAGAAACCCGATCACCGCCTGCCCGCGCCGGTAAAGAGCCAGGTCCGCTTTGCCCGTAACATCATTCGAGCCATACGCGAGCACCTGCACAATAATGTCGGCGGTACTGAAAACCGTGGCCCGGCCCGAAACCATCTTCGCGCCTTTTTCAATATAGGTGGAATCCGGATAACCGGCCTGCTCGCCCGCTCCGGATTCGACGACCACCTCAAGACCGGCTTTGATGAGATTGGGAATGACGACGGGAACGAGGGCGACCCGGCGCTCTCCGGGATAGCTTTCTTTCGGAACTCCGACGATCACTTGAACTCTCGTCCTTTCCGTGCCGATCCGCGCCTCCCGCGACATGCGTCACGAAAGCGACATAAGGCAAACAGAAAACAGTAACAGATTGAAGGACGAAGCGAAAGATACTGCGCACGGGAGTGTCTTAGCTTTGCTAATTTCAAGAGAACGGTGCGATCATTGGATCGCCCCAATAACAATGGATTCAACATGAAGGCTGGCGCGCACGAGATTGAGAGCTTCACATCAATCCGGAGGAGACTTGGATGGCGCTTTCACGCGCTTCTCCTGGGTTTTGTGGCAATTACCGCATCCGCAGCGCTTTACTTTTCTCCAGCTTATTATTTTCCCATCTGTGCCTCGAGCGGCGCGATCGGAACGATGATCCTGCGTTTCTGGTGCTTCTCTCGAAGGGCTTGGTTTTGGATAACTATGGTTGCAGCGATGGCGTTGCAAGTGCCACTGATTCTCGCCAGTAAGGACCTGGCCTCCCAATGGAAATGGGCGTTCGGATTCTTTTTCATGCTCGCCGATTGCCTTGTTATCGACTTTACGATCAGATGGGTCTGCCCCGAGCTACGGCACTCTGCTACTCGAACGGATGACTGAGTAATCCCCTTTAAGAGCTTATCTGGTTATGCTGCAGCCCGATCGGATCGCCCTTATTATCGCGGCCGGCGCACGACAGCGCCGTTCTTCATCACGAAATCAACCTTGCGCAACGACTCGCTGTCATCCAGAGGATTCGAGGGCATAGCGATGATATCTGCGAATAATCCTGCCGCAATCGCCCCGCGCTCTTTCTGAATCCGCAGCAACTCCGCGTCATTTGTGGTCATGCACTTCAGCAGTTCTGCGTTGGGCACGCCCGCCGCGCGCCACACCGCCAAATAATCCCAGGTCATTTGGGCGCGGTCTTCGTCCTTGTAATCGGTCACGATGTCGGTTGAGAAGCCCATCTTGACGCCCACCTTATAGGCCCGTTTCAGCCGGTCGATAATTGCATCGCCGATTTTTGTCCCATTGGGGAACCCGCCAGCCTCAAAGTGAATGGCGGGAAAATCCGTTCCCGACAGCACGATTCCTTTTTCTTTCATCCGCCGCAGCTGATCGTCGGTCAGGTAGAAGCCGTGTTCGATGGAATCGACGCCCGCTTCAATCACGTTGTCCGCCGCTTCCCCGCCCAGCACGTGCACGGCCACCGGACGTCCGGCGTGGTGCGCTTCCTCCACTGCGGCGCGAACCTCCTCCACGGAATAATGATAAGGACTATTGTCCGCGACCAGTTTGATCAAATCGGCGCCGTAGAAAATATTTTCGCGGACTGCTTTACGGATCTCATCCGGGCTATCCGCGTCGTAGTATTCGAAGCGCCAGAACGGGCCTTGCTCCGGCGGAATCCCCGAGCTCTGACCTCCAAACGGCGCGATGATTTTGCCTGCCGTTTGCACCGTGGGACCTACGAACCATCCTGCATCGATCGCCTTCCGCAGATCGACGGCCGCGAAGTTCGCGTCGTTGCCCACGTCTCGCACAGTGGTGATGCCGGCATTCAGTAGCGTCTGCGCCGTGTGCAGCCCGCGCAGAGCGCGCAGGCCCGTACCCTCCACCAGGTAATTGTGATCCAGTTCCCGAAAGTACCTCACACTCTGCGTCACGTGCGTGTGCGCGTCGATGATGCCCGGCATCACCCATTCGTTGGACAGGTCGATGACCGCGCTGTCCTTCGGGATGGTTACGTTCGCTCCGACCGCGAGGATTTTCTTGTCTTTCACCAGGATGATCTGGTTCTTCGCGACCGTTCCGTTGGCGGGGTCGATCAGGTTCCCCGCACGGATGGCGACCGTCTGCGCCCAGGCAGTTGCGGCCACAAGCAAGCACACCACCAGCACCCGTTTACGCATGTCTTCTCCTATCTCTATCAGTGGAAGCGGCAGGAGTCTAACACAAGCAGCACAACGCAAGAACGTATTCGAGTCACGAGTCCTCAGGAAATCGGGAATCACCGCTTCGGCTGAAATAGTTTTTTTTGCTTGACAATAATAAACTACTTATATAAGGTATTGCTTATGACAAGCCTTGATTCCGCCTTTTCCGCCCTGGCTGACCCGACACGGCGGGCGATCCTTGCCCGTCTGGCCAAGGGAGAGGCGACCGTGAACGAGTTGGCCGAGCCCTTCGAAATGACGCAGCCGGCCATCTCCCAACATCTCAAGGTGCTCGAGGACGCAGGACTCATTGTTCGTCGGATCGATGGCACGAAGCGTCCTCGGCGTCTCGCAAAAGCCGGCATTGAAGCCATGGACCAGTGGTTAGCGATGCTGCGAAAGGCCCTGCAGAAAAATTACGACCGGCTGGACGATGTGCTGGCCGCGATGGAACAACCCAAGAGAGGAGAAAAGCAATGAGCAAGATGACGCTAAAGACTGAAGGCGATACACACGTGGTGGTAACCAGGCGCTTCGCCGCGCCTCCAGAGGCCGTCTATCGCGCCCACACGGAGCCGAAAATAATCCAGAAATGGATGCTCGGTCCGGACGGCTGGACCATGCCGGTTTGCATCAACGAAGCAAAACCCGGCGGCAAGTTCCGATATGAGTGGACGAATGGCAAAACTGGCTTCCATATCACCGGTGAATTTCTGGAACTTGAACCCTATAGCAGGATCGTTCACGTCGAGCGGATGCACCTGCCTGATCCGACGCCAGACAATCATATTGAAACCAGATTTGATGCTGATGGCGCAGGAACCTTGATGACCATGCGCATGACACTGCCTGACGCGCAAACGCGGGCGGCTATGCTTTCCACAGGAATGGAACGTGGGATGGAAGCCAGTTATGTCCGCCTGGAAGGCATCCTCGGAGTGGAGGCCCGTGGAGAACTTCTTCACGCAAACCGGTAATGCCATACCCGCGCTGCACCGATCAGATTCGTGTCGTCGCCTAATGACGCCAGCGTCAATTCCGTCTTCGCCGCCGGCACGAATCTGCATCCGCTGCGGATCAGAGCATGAATGCGATCCATGAAAAGCGGCGCACTCTTCATCACGCTCCCGCTCAGCACGATCGCGTCCGGAGTGAACAGGTTGATGAGATTAGCTAACCCCATGCCCAGATAAAACGCCTCCGTCTCGACCGCCTGCTGCGCCAGCCCGTCTCCCTCCAGCGCGAGTTCGCAGATGCGCTTCGCGGTGAGACCCTGCCGGTGCGGATAATTCGCCGGCGCGTTGCGCTCCAGCCATGCCACCATGGCCGGACCTGCCGCCAGCGACTCCCAGCATCCGTGAAATCCGCAGGTGCACTGCGGGCCCGCCGGATCGATGACCTGGTGCCCCACCTCGGGATGCGCCCCGTCCACGCCGCGATAAAGCTGGCCGTCGAAAATAATGCCTCCACCGATTCCGGTTCCGACGGTAATGTAAATCAGCCGCTTGCGATTCTTCCCCGCTCCCCAGCTCGCCTCCGCCAAGGCCGCCGCGTCGCCGTCGTTCTCCAGCGCCACCGAAACGTTGAACACGGCCGACAAATCTTTGACCGGACTCTTGCCTCTCCACCCGGGAAGAAAATCCACGTCGCCAAATTCGCCGCGCATGGGATCGACCGGTCCGGTCGATCCGATCCCAATGCCGGTAATCGTTCCGCCCGCCTTCTGCGCCGTCCGGCGCAGCAGGTGTGCGATCAGTTCGAGAGAATCGGAGTAGCGGTTCGGATCGGTGGGCGCATCCATGCGCGCCAGCACCTTGCCGTTGCCATCGACGATACCGACCGCGATTTTCGTCCCGCCGATATCGACGGCTCCGATCATGAGTACTCCGGCGTAATCGCTTTCGCCTCCTCCAGCGTCATACGCTTCTTATTTCTGTATGACAGGTTTGCCATGTGCACCGCGATCGCCGACTTGTATCCGATCTCCGCCGGAGCATTCGGCGTGCCCCGGCTGCGGATGCAGTCGATCCAGTTCTTCATGTGGTCCTGATCGTGGGTCTTGCCTTTCATGGCTTCGCCGCCGGGACGGTTGACCTTCTCCGGCCAGTACTGCAGCGGTTCCTCAAAATGATGCTCCAGCGTGCCGTCGCTTCCCAGAATGCGGTCGCCGAGTTCGTAATGCTTGTTGCTGAACGTGGACTGCCAGGTCACCACGATATCTTCGGGAAAATCCAGTGTGACCACGATCGTGTCGGGAACTTCGCGTCCGTCTTTTTCGGAGAACACGCCGCCCGACATATACGCCGCAGACGGCTCGGGCAAGTCCAGAGCGCTCATGATCCAGGCAATCTGGTGCACCATGTTCTCCGTGCAATTGCCTCCCGAAAATTCCCAGAACAATCGCCAGTTGATCAGCTTGTAGCCGTCAAACGGACGATCGGGCCGCCCGTTGAGGAACGCCTTCCAGTCCACGTTTTGCGCGGTGCAGTCAGAGGGTACCGGCCGCACCCACTGCCCCTTGCCGTGAGGCGTATTGCGGCTCATCCAGGACTCAACCTGCGTGACCTTGCCGACCGAACCATCTTTGATCCACTGCTTCGCATCGACCAGCGCGCCAGAGCTCTCATGCTGCAGCCCGATCTGCACCACTCCCTTCGAATCTTTGGCGGCGGCCAGGCACTTATCCGCTTCCGGAATCGACCACGTCATCGTTTTCTCGGAATAAAGATCCTTGCCGGCGGCCAGCGTGTCCACAAAATGCCGCGCATGAATGTGCAGCGGGCTGGCCACGATCACGCCGTCAATGTCTTTCCTATAGAGCAGCCGCCGGTAATCGTCGAAGGTCTGAATACCCGGCACTTTGCTCTTCGCCTGATCACGGCGCCGGCTATAGACGTCGGCCATAGCGACGAGCTCAACATTGGAAACTTTAACCACCTGCCCCAGCAGATCGTTGCCGCGGTCGCCGACTCCGATCATGCCAACCCGCACGCGGTCATTCGCCCCCAGCACCGTCGCCGAAGGATATGCCAGCACCGCCGCCCCCATGGCTGCCTGTTTCAAAAAAGTGCGTCGAGTCTGATCCGTCATGATTTCCCCCATAATTAAAATGCGCCCGCCTGCTGCAGAAGCTTTTTCATTCCGGCCCAGCTTTTTCGCGTCGACTCCTCCGCCGAGCCCCCGCCCCTCCAGTGCGTCTCCAGGCTCACCGCGTAATGATAGCCATCGCTCTTTAAAGCCCGGAACTGCCCAGCCCAGTCGATCAGCCCACCCCCCATCGGCGCCCAGTCATATTTAGTGCCCTTCTTGACCACGTCCTTGCAGTGGCAGTGACCGATGCGCTCCTTGGGAAGAAGCTTGTAACCGTCGGGGTAAGGAATTTCGCCGCTGGCCGCGGCATTGCCGGGATCCCAGTTCAGCATGAACGACGGCGCCTGCACCTCGCTGAGCACCTTGGCGGCTTCCGCGCCGGTAGCCGTATTGCAGGAAGGCTCGTTTTCCAGCACCAGGATGATCTTCTTTTGCCCCGTCTTCTCGGCTGCCTGGCGCAGCTTGTCATTCATGGCCGCCCGATGCGGCGCCTGATCGCCCAGTCGCCAGAAATCGAAGCAGCGCACCCGCTCGCACCCAAAGGCTTTCGCCATTTCGATGGCGCGCTCCAGCACCTCATCCTGCTGTGCAAAGGAAAAATCCGCCCCGAAAGAGCCTTTCTCGCTGAACTTCGACTTCGGTGCGCCTGGCCAGTCCACCTTGAACAGCGGGCTGGCAATGTCGCTGACTTTGAGCTGGTACCTGTCGAGAATGCGGCGCGCCTCGGCGACCTCTTTTTCGTCGAGGTTGACGATGTTTTTCTTCCACATGCCGCGCAGTTCGATCCAGCCCATGCCGAACTCGTGCGCAGCGACTTCGCAGGCATGGCCGAAGTCTTGCGAGATTTCGTCATTGATCACCGAGACCCGGAAGGTTGAGCCGAAATCAACCAGTCGGCCGAAGGGCGACACTGCATTTGCGGCGGTCATGGCGGCCATTCCGGCCAGGAATTCGCGGCGTGCGATGGGGGCGGGCATCGTGGCACCTCAAACCGAAATTGGTCGCAGCAAAAGAAGGGCGCCAACAAATCTACCACCAACAAAGTTATAGGGGGTAGCGCGGTAGAGTCCGGCCCGGTGGCAATAGCGCGGAACGTAGCGCCGGCGTCCCCGCGTCACGCCCTGGCGCTATCCCTTCAGCATGGAGTTTTAATGGAGCTTTAGAAGCGGAAGTTGAGGACCGGCGATTTTCGCGCGCAAAACAAAACGTCCCAGACTCGCTTTGAGTCTCAGGACGTCTGTTGATCAGCCCTCCCCCAAGTGCTGCTCGAAAACAACTCTAGTCCCGACCCCAATTCCGGTAAATGGCCCCTCAGTGCCATCCATGGCACGAACGTGGGGGCCTCGTAAGCTATTGAAAACGCGGCTTAGTTTGTCCAACCTGCCTTTCGCATTCGCAAACCTGTAACGATCGCAAGATTGCCTCTCTTAGATGCAAAGCAAACGATGCTGATGAGGCATCCGGCACTCGCGACAACATTGCTGCGGCGAGGTTGACCGATGTTCGCTTCGCGCCGCGCCCTTCTCTTCCATGGCTTACCGTAACTGCCCGCTGATGTGGCCATTCGT
>DASYYT010000203.1:0-13662 GCA_035949755.1 Candidatus Sulfotelmatobacter sp. | reverse complement strand
ATGATTGTTGCCATGCAGGAAGGCGCTGACGAGGCGCAGATTCAGCAGGTGATTGAGAACCTGGTGAAGATGGGGTTCGAGGTGCACCGCTCCACCGGGGCGCGGATGACCGTGCTTGGAGCAGTGGGCTCGGGGATTGATTTCGACATCCGCATTCTCGAGCTGCTGCCCGGAGTGCAGGAAGTCCATCGCATCAGTTCCCCTTATAAGCTGGCGGGGCGGAGTTTTCGTCCCGAGGGCACGGTGGTCAAGCTGCGGAATGGGATTGGCATCGGCGGAAATGAAGTTGTGGTCATGGCCGGCCCTTGCTCGGTGGAGTCGCGTGAGCAGTTGTTCACTACGGCGGAAGCGGTGGCCAAGGCCGGTGCGAAAGTCTTGCGGGGCGGGGCGTTCAAGCCGCGGAGTTCTCCGTATTCGTTCCAGGGGCACGGGGAAGACGCGCTGAAATTGCTGCGCGAGGCGGGAGAGAAATTCAACCTGCTGGTGATCAGCGAAGTGATGGAGATCTCGCAGATTCCGATGATGCTGCCGTATGTGGACATCCTGCAGATTGGCGCGCGCAACATGCAGAATTTCAACCTGCTGCGCGAACTCGGAAAAGTGCGCAAGCCGGTGCTGTTGAAGCGAGGGATTGCGGCGACTTTTGAAGAGTTGCTGCTGTCGGCGGAATACATCATGGCGGGCGGAAATTACGACGTGATCCTCTGCGAACGCGGCATTCGAACTTTTGAGACCTACACCCGGAATACGATGGATATTTCGGCGATTCCCATCATTCATAAGCTGTCGCATCTGCCTATGACTGCCGATCCGTCGCACGGAACGGGGCGCCGGGACAAAGTTCCACCGATGGCGCGAGCCTCAGTGGCAGCGGGCGCGGACGCGCTGCTGATTGAAGTACATTGCAATCCGGATAAGGCGCTGTCGGATGGAGCGCAATCGTTGTTTCCCGAGCAGTTCGCCAAGCTGATGGACGAGTTGAGGATGATCGCGCCGGCAGTGGGAAGAAAAATTGGCTAATTGGGAAATCCAGTAATTGTGTAATGGAAATCCCGGCGTCCGGTCGTCAAATTACTCAATTGCTAAATTACGCAATTACCCAATCTCTTTATGTCGATTCGCCAAATTACGATCATCGGCACCGGCCTGATCGGAGGGTCGCTGGCGTTGGCGCTCCGGCGGAAGAAGTTTGCCGGCCGCATCGTGGGCTGCGATCGCGAAGGCACACTGGAACGGGCGAAGATGCGGGGCGCGATCGACCATGGCACGGCGGATCCTGGCGACGCGGTGCGCGGCAGTCAGGTGGTGGTGTTGGCCACTCCGGTGCTCGCGATTATTGACTTGATTGAACGTGTGGGGCCGGTGCTTCCGGCGAAGGCTTTGCTTACGGATGTAGGGAGCACGAAGGCGGCGGTGGTCGAGCGCGCGGTCAAGGTGTTTGGCAAGAATGCGGGCAAGCGTTTTCTAGCGGGGCATCCGATGGCGGGGAAAGAATTGAGCGGCGTCGATTATGCGGATGCGGAATTGTTTCACAATGCAGTGTGGTTCCTGTCTCCGCTGCTGGGCCAGAATCTGAATGAAGGCTTATTGGCGGAGTTTGCCGGGTGGATCGATGCAATCGGTGCGCGCATCGCGATGCTGCCGGCCGAGCAACATGATCGCCTATGCGCGTGGATCAGCCATGTTCCGCAGATGATGTCGACGGCGCTCGCGGCGGCGCTGGTCGAGGAGTTTGGGCCCGAAGCTCCGCTGCTGCCGGCGGGCGGCCGCGCCCTGCAGGAGATGACGCGGATTTCGGCGAGTCCGTATTCCATGTGGCGGGATGTCGCCATCAGCAACAAGAAGAATCTGGAATCGGCGCTGTGGAAGGTGGAGCAGCGGCTGGCGCATATCCGCGAGAACTTGGCCACGCGCGCCCTGGCGGAAGAGTTTGAGCAGGCGCACGAACTGCGCAAGATTCCAGCTAAAAAGAAATAAGACGAGATTGAGTAATTGGGAAATTTAGTAATTGAGTAATTGAAAAGAAGGCACGGCAGGGATTTTGCAATCACCCAATCACCCAATTACGAAATCACCAAATTACACAATTCCCCAATTTCCTTTAGAATTTCCTCGCTATGAATAAAGTTGTGGCCAATGCGGATGAGGCCATCCGCGACGTGTTTGACGGCGCGACCATCATGATCGGCGGCTTTGGGCTGTGCGGAATGCCGGAGAACCTCATTCGGGCGTTGGTGCGCAAAGGAACAAAAAATCTTCGTACTATCAGCAACAATGTGGGCATCGACGGCGTGGGCAACGGTCTGCTGCTGGCTTCGGGTCAGATCGTGCATCACATTGGTACCTACGTGGGCGAGAACAAGTTGCTGGAAGAGATGGTGCTGAGCGGGAAGATCAAGCTGGATCTGGTGCCGCAGGGGACATTTTCCGAGCGGATTCGTGCGGGCGGCGCGGGCATTCCGGCGTTCTACACTCCCACCGGGGTTGGCACGATTGTCGCCGAGGGCAAAGAGACCCGCGAGTTTGACGGACGGCTGTACGTGATGGAGCGCGGGCTCACGGCAGACTTTGCTTTCGTGAAAGCGTGGAAGGGTGACCGGGCCGGCAATTTGATTTACCGGAAGACGGCGCGAAATTTTAATCCCATGATGGCGACTGCCGCAAAGATCACCATTGCCGAGGTCGAGCACCTGGTCGACGTGGGCGAATTCGACGGGGACGCGATTCACACGCCGTCGATTTATGTGAAACGGATTTTCCAGGGCGAGTTGTATGAGCGGCGCATCGAACGAAGGACGGTGAGGAAAGAGGCTAGTGGCTAGTGGTCAGTGGCAAGTCTCCGGAGTTGCCTTGCTTCTCACTCACCACTCATCACCAGCCACTGTCATCGAAACTGATATGTCTCTAACCAGCAAACCGGCTAAAGACGTAGACAAACGCGAGCGCATCGTGAAGCGCATTGCGCGCGAGTTGCGCGACGGTTTTTACGTGAACCTCGGCATCGGCATGCCGACTTTGATCGCGAATCATGTGCCCGCCGGCATCACCGTCACGCTGCAATCGGAGAACGGGATGTTGGGGATTGGACCGTATCCCATCGCGGGGACGGAGGATCCGGACCTCATCAATGCTGGCAAGGAAACCGTCAGCGAGATGCCAGGAACCTCTTACTTTTCCAGCGCTGACTCGTTTGCCATGATTCGCGGCGGCCATATTGATCTGAGCGTCCTGGGCGCGATGGAAGTCGATGAGACCGGCAGCATTGCGAACTGGATGATCCCCGGCAAAATGGTCAAAGGAATGGGCGGCGCCATGGACCTGGTGGCGGGAGCGCGGCGCGTGGTGGTGGCGATGGAGCACACGACCCGCGAGGGCGCTCCGAAAATTCTGAAGAAGTGCACGCTGCCGCTGACCGGCGTGCGCGTGGTGGATACGATTGCCACCGAGATGGCGTACATTCGCGTGACCAAGGAAGGACTCGTGCTCGAAGAAATTGCACCGGGCCTGACTGCGGATGACGTGCAGCGGGCCACTGAGGCGCGGTTGGTTGTGAGCCCGCACTTGAAGGTAATGGAAAGCTAGAGTCTGCGCCGCTTCGCGACTGGACAGCCGGGCGGTTGTCCCCACATTTCAAGCCAAAAACTGTCTTACTTCATTTATGCGGCGGCGATCCTGCGGATCAGGTCTTCCTGCTCCTGCTTGCTTTCGGCCCCGATGGTAAACGCGTCGAGCAGGCCTAGCGACAGCGCGTACTTAATTCCTTCATCCTGACGGTTGCGCAGCGTGCCCTGGCCCAGGATTTTCATTCCTACCACGGCCTTTCCCGCAGACTTCATTTCTTTCAACACAGTCACCACGGTTGCCGGATCGGAGTCCATGTAGGCGCCGACAGGATTGATGCGGGCCAGATCGACTTCTACCCACGGGGATTTCGCGGCGGCCCGCAGGGCCTCGATCGAATGGCACGAACATCCGTGGGCGCGGATGATTCCCTTCTGCTTGGCTTCGGAAAGCACGTCCATTGCACCCTTGTAGCGGTCGGTCCAGTCGGCCTCCGTGAGACAGTGCATCAGGCAGACATCGAGATAATCGGTGCCGAGTTCGCGGCGGAAGCGGTCGAGATCGGCGCGCATCCCGGCTGCATCGCGCGCCCAAGACTTCGTGAGCACCGTGACTTTATCGCGTTGGACGTGCTTCAACGCTTCGGCGACATGCGGATGGCTTCCATAGGAGTCGGCCGCATCGAAAAAGCGCAGGCCGTGATCGTATCCGTTGAGCAGAAGATCGGAGAGGCCTTTCACGCCCAGCGCGGTCTGATGCGAGTGATGATCGACTCCGACGGTACCGGTGCCCATGGCGAGGCGGCTGGTTTTGATCCCGGTGCTGCCCAGCGTAACCGTGTCGGAGGCGGCAAATTTTCGGGGTAAGGTCTGCTCGGCTATCGCTTGAAAAATGGATTTTGAGGAGAGCCAGACCGCTCCGGCGGCGGTGGCAGAACGAATCAGGAATTCGCGGCGACGCATGAAGGCCTCCTGAGAAGGTGGCGTGTTAAGAGATTACACCAATGGAAGGATTGAAGGCGATGCGCAGGTTGCGCGGCGTCCTCGCCCTTGCACCGCGGGACAGCCGTAACCATCTAGATGCGGAAAGGCGCGGCCAGCAGGCGGAACGGCAGCGTGATAGCCAGAAAGATCACCTCCAGCACGCCATGCACGGCGACGCCGATGATGCGGAATGGGAGCAGCAGCAGCCAGATGAAGGGATACGCGACCAGCGCCAGAATGGCCAGCGGCCAGCACAGAACGAAAAGGATGCACCAGAGCAGAAACGCGAACATGGGTGAGACCTCCTGTCTAAGGAATTGTACGTTTGGGAACGGGAAAAGTTCCGTGATCCGGATCAACCCGGGCGTTATTCGAACTGCTTGCGGAAAGCGGCGAGTTGCTGTTGAACTTCCGAGAGTTCCGCGCGCAGGCGGGCGACTTCGGCTTCGAGTTGAGAGAGGCGGTCGCGGCCACCAGACGCGGTCGATTCGGTGGACACAGATGCGGGCGAAGGTGCCCGCGCCACATCCACTGGCGGCTCTCCTGAGAATAAATGCGTGTATCTGGATTCCTTTGTGCCCGGCTGGCGCGGCAGGATGCGGCTCAATGGAGGTTCGCGCTGGGCGAGTCGATCCAGCGTGGCGACCACATCTTCGAGCGTGTCGAAGTGGTACATGCGTTCGGTGCGGCTGCGAAGTTCCCCGGGAGTTTGCGGCCCGCGCAGAAGAAGCACACAGAGAATGGCGATTTCGCGGCGGTCGAAGTTGAAGACCTCCTGAAGGCGGTGCTCGAATTTCGTGACCCGGCTGTCGGCGCCGCTGGCGGGGCCGGCCAGGCGTTTTTCCTGCATTGAGGCGAGAGCCTCGCGCACTGCGGATTCGTCCAGCGTCATCACGGGGTCGCGATTGTTCTTCTGATTGCAGGCATTGACCAAAGCGTTGAGCGAGAGCGGGTAGTAGTCGGGCGTGGTAATGTCTTTTTCGATCAGGGAGCCGAGAACGCGAGTTTCGATTTCGGTGAGGAGCACGAGAACGAAATTCTAATTCAAAAGTTTTACCACAGAGAACACGGAGGACACAGAGGAATTGAGAATCACAATTCCCGGCTCCCGCAAAATCGGCGATATGCGGGGCAGCCGGCTCCAGCGCTTGTTTGAAGGCGGCAAAGCGCCTATATTTTCATCTGAGGAGATCGAAATGCGACTCCTGGTGAGTTGGCTGCTGAGCGCAATTGCGGTGTGGATTGTGGCTCAGCTCGGCATCGGCATTTCCGTGCGAGGCCTCACCGCCGCGTTGATCGCAGCGCTCGTCATCGGATTCATCAACGCCACCATCGGGTTCGTGCTCAAGATTCTCACTTTTCCGCTGACGCTGCTCACGCTGGGGCTGTTCTGGTTCGTAATTAACGCGCTGATGCTGGAGCTGGCGTCGGCTCTTTTGTCCCCTGGGTTTCATGTGAGGGGATTTCTCGCGGCGTTTATCGGGGCGATCTTGTTGAGCCTGGTGAATCTTTTGCTGAAAGCGATTGTGATGCCGTCGAAGGGCCGGCCTTAGATGTGGCAAAACCTTCAAACGCAGAGGGCGCCGAGAATGCCACAGAAGACGCGGAGAGAACCTAAGAATTTCTAATTCTTCTGGCCTGATTTCCTTGGCTTGATCGCCTGCCAGTCTTCTTCCTTCAGAATTCTTCCCAGAGCGCTGAACTCTCCGGCGCCTTGCAGGAATTCGCCGCCATCCATACGAATGACTTCACCATTAATGTAGCCGGACCCGTCGCTCACCAGGAACGCCGCGAGATTCGACAGTTCTTCCACCGTGCCGAAGCGATGCAGCGGATTGCGGTCGAGGGCGAGCGTCGCGAGTTCGGGCCGCGGGAGCACGCGGGAGAATGCGCCTTGCGTGGGAATGGGGCCGGGAGCGATGGCATTCATGCGAATGCCGCGGTTGCCCCACTCGACGGCGAGACTGCGCGTGAGGGCCTCAACTCCAGCTTTGGAAATGGCCGAAGGCACGACGTAAGCAGAGCCGACCGGCGCGTAGGTCGCCGAGATGCTGAGCACGGTGCCGGGATGCGACGAGTTAAGCCAGCGCCGTCCGCAGGCCATGGTGCAGTGAAGCGTGCCCATCAGCACGATGTTGATGACGGATTCGAATGCTCGTGCCGAGAGTTCTTCGGTACGGGCGATGAAGTTTCCGGCGGCGTTATTCACCAGGATATCGAGCGGGCCGGAGTTCCAGATCGAGTCAATCATGGCTTCGACAGCCTCGAGGCTACGAACGTCGCAGGCGAGCGCGTGAACCGGGCCCTTGGGGGAGAGTTCCGTGACGGTTCGCTGCAAGACTTCTTCGCGGCGTCCGCAGATGTAGACGGTGGCTCCGAGTTCGAGGAAACGCTGCGCCATGCCTTTGCCGAGGCCGGTGCCGCCGCCGGTGATGAGCACGCGCTTGGATTTGAGAAGGTCAGATTGGAACATGGGATTGAGTAATTGCGAATTGAGTAATTGGGTAATTTGGTAATTGAGTAATTAAAAACCTAGCTGTTCGGCGTGCGATCTTCAATTACCCAACTACTAAATTACACAATTACCCAATCGCTGCAACTCGGAATCCATAATCCGCGTACTGGAACTCCGGCGGGATGCTGGATCGGGCCGAGCAGCGCGCGACCTTGATGTGGTGGCGCCACGATCCTCCGCGAGACGATTTCCGCGGCGGCTTCATGGGACTCTCCACCGGGCCTTTCGGGTTGCGGTCGGGCGAGATCGCGTAGTAATTCGGGTCGTACCAGTCGCTGCACCATTCGTGGACGTTGTCGCCAATGTCATACAGGCCGAAAGCGTTGGGCGTGTATTGCGCGACTCGCTCGGGGCCGGTCTGCCAGCGCGTGGCATAGTTGGGAAGGGATTGCGGCGGATCGTCTCCCCAAGGGAAGTGTTTCTGTTCGAGGCCGCCGCGGGCGGCGCATTCCCATTCCGCTTCGGTGGGAAGCCGGAACGCGCGCCCCGTATGGGCCGTCAGCCATTCGCAGTAACGGGCGGCTTCATGCCAGGAGACTCCCGCGACCGGTTGCTGGGGATCATTGAAATTGGGATCTTGCCAGAACGGCGGAGGCTTGGTTCCAGTCCCCTGCAGGAAGCGCTTGTATTCGGCGTTCGTAACTTGTGTAGCGGCCAGGAAGAAACCGTCGATCCAGACGCGATGGATGGGGCGTTCACAGTCCTGTCCGGAGTCGGAGCCCATCAAGAACCATCCCGCGGGGATTCGGAGCAGCGCGGGCCCGAGCGGCGTGGGAGCGATTTGAGGGTGCATCGCCATGGTTCCAGTTTAGCAACCTCGTAAGGCTTCACCACAGGGGACACAGAGGCGCACAGAGGAAATACTAGAGAGCCCGCAAGTGCCGTACTACTTCGGCGATATCGTTTTCCTGAAAAAGACGAATGGCAGCGATGCCGGCGGCTCCAGCTTCCAGGCAGGACCGGGCATTCGCAAGCGCGATTCCTCCCAGCGCCAGGACTGGCATTTTCTGCTGACAGGCTTGCTTCAAGAGTGCGACGCTGGCAGGTGCAGCTCCGGGAGCATCTTTTTTTTCGAAGACCGGGGCAAATACCGCGAAACTCGCCCCGTTTGAAGCCGCTTGACCTATCTCCGCGGGTAAGTGACAAGATACGGCAACGACGGCGCTTGCTAGCGAGCGTTCGCGGGGGTGGGCGCCGGCGCCAGATTTTCTCCAGATGGTTCTAACTTCTTCCGGGGAGACGTCGTCGGAGCGGAGATGGACTCCGTCGGCTCCGACTGCAAGGGCGACATCCGTGCGGGAGTTGATGAGGAGGCGAGTTCTCACTTCCCGGTTCTCACTTCTCCGCTGTGCGATCAGAGCTACCGCTTGGCGCCCCAGCGATTCCAATTCGCACGCGGGCAGATCTTTTTCGCGCAGTTGGATGTAGTCGACGCCGGCGCTCGCGGCTTCTGAAATCTTTTCCAGCAATCGGCTTCGGCGCGCGAGTTCGTCCCCGGGCAAGGCGCTTCGGTCGGTGATGTAGTACAGGAGGCAGCTTTCTGCCATCTGCTTTCCCTGGCGCGACGGAAAAAGCGACATCCCTTAACCACCAAGAACACGCAGGTCCACGAAGGAAAATCTACGGTCTGGTTTTTGCGATCTCTGGCAGGACTTCCCCCTGCTTCTTCGGCGTGCCTCCCAAATGATATTTCGTGAGGCCATCGCGAAGGTACTCGAAGGCTTCCTCGGGGTTGTCGACGATCTTGATCAGGTCCAGATCTTGCGGCGATACGGTGCCCGCATCCACGAAAGCCTGGAAGTTGATGATGCGGCTCCAATATTCGCTGCCGTAGATGATGACCAGAATCTTCTTGGCCAGTTTGTCGGTCTGGGCGAGCGTCAGAATTTCGAATAGCTCGTCCATGGTGCCGAAGCCGCCGGGAAAGATGACAAGTCCCTTGGCCAGATAGGCGAACCAGAACTTGCGCATGAAAAAGTAGTGAAACTGGAAGTTCAGCGACGGCGTGATGAACTGGTTGGGATGCTGCTCGAAGGGCAACTGGATGTTGAGGCCAACGGTCTTGCCTCCGGCTTCGTGGGCGCCCAGGTTGGCGGCTTCCATAATGCCGGGTCCTCCGCCGGTGGTCACCACGAAGCGGTGGCGGCGGGCGGGAATCTGGATGGACCACTTGGTCAACATGTGGGCGAGCTTTCGCGCGTCTTCGTAGTAGCGGGCCATGTTCACGCCGGCTTGGGCGCGCTTCAGATCGCTCTCCAGTTGGGCGGCGGAGCCCTCCGGGTTCTTCTCGAGGCTGGCCAGGGTCTGCGTGGCATCTTTGTGCCCTTGAAAACGCGCGGAACCAAAGAAGACGACGGTGTCTTGGATCTGCTCGCGGCGAAAGCGGGCCAGCGGTTCCTGATATTCGGCGAGCATGCGAAGGATGCGGCCGTCGGGGCTATTGAGGAAGGTTTCGTTCTGGTAAGCAACGGGCGCGGATTTGAGATGGTCGGTCATTCATGAACTCACGTTCTAAATTTTTGCGGCCGGACTGCAGGTTGCCAAAGCAACTCGGCGCAGCCCGGGCAGAACAATCGTCACTGCGTTTCGTGGTAGTGGAGCGCCTCCCAAAAACCAATCCAGATGTCGAGCAGGCCCAGGCCGCTGCAGATGCCGCGAATAAATCCGTTGGCAACAACGTCGCGGAGCGCGGGAAACGAGAGCAAGAGATAGTTGTCGGTCCACTCGGGAGTCCACGGAAGAATGATGAGAAGCACTCCCGCCACGGCACTGATTAGAACAAACAGAAAAACCGAGATGCGGTGCATCCACAGCTGACCCTTGCTCGGACCTTGGGGCACGGGCTGCGGGGGTGGTTCCAGAAGTCCCGTGTGAGGCGGGCTGGGGTCCGGCGCGCTTCCAGGCGCGCTGGAGAAAGCGGGATCGCTCATGCCAGGCAGTCCCCCCGGGAAGTGAAGAAACCGCGGCGCAGACTTGAGCCCGGGCAGGAAGGTTGGGGTACAGACGCCATCGGGCTATTCTACGACTTTAGGGCCTTAATGCGCTCGGCCACGTCGCGATAGTCGATATTGCTGCCGTAAACATCCATAAAATGCTGGAGGGCAGCGCTCTTATTGCCAGCGGCTTCGTAGGCCGCGGCCAGTTCGTAGTTGAGCGCCGTGCGAGTTTCACCATCGATGGCGGCAACGTTAAGAGCTTTTTCGTACCAGCGGACGGCCGCTTCCGGCACGCCTTTCTCGAGGAAACATTGGGCGAGCCAAGTGTAGGTCTGCATGATCTGCGGGAAGGCGTGGCCTTTATCGAAAGACTGACAGGCTTTCTGCAGTTCACCAATGGCTTCGTCGAGCAATCCCATTTCGCGGAAGGCGATACCGAGATTGTAGTGCGTTTCGGGATCTTCGTCGGCGGAAGCAACGTCGGCTTCCAGGTCTTGTTTGAGCTCGCCAAACATTTCGGCAAGATCGACTCCAGCATCTTCTCCGAAGGGAGAGGCCTTGGAAGCGGCAGGAGCGGCCGGCGGAATGATAGGCGCGGGCGGCTGCGGTTTCGGAGCGCCGACCACAGGCCCGGAAACCGATGCGATCGGGGCCGGCTGGTTCAGCGTTGGCGGGGAAACATGAGAGGTTGGGGCGGCAGACGCGGCCGCGCTGGCTGCCAGCGGCGTAATCTTGGGTGCCGCTGACGTCGCCCGGGACGGAACTGCGGCGGCTCTGGCGGCCGGAGCTTCATGCTCTGGAACGGGTGCCGCGGCCAGGAAATCTTCGCCTAGCGAGGCTTCGATGTCGGCTACGAACTCGCCCAAGGCCGGAGGGCCCGGAGTGGCAGCCACGTCAGTCTTCGACGGCGCGGGCGCGGCCGGCGCCGGGGCGGGCTTGGAAACAGTGCCCGGCAAAAAGCCATCGCCCAGCGAGGATTCCAGATCGGTAACGAATTTCTTGAGAACCGCAGGTTGCGCCTCAGGTTCGGGCTCGTGAATTACCGGCGCAGGTTTGGCCGCGACCGGCGCAGGTTTCGGTACCGTCGGCGCAGGCTTGGCCCGCACCGGTTCCGGCCGGGCGACCACGGGCTCGACGGGAACGTCGGCGACAATCGGCGCCGGTTCGACGGGCTCTGGTTCTGGAATGTCAGATGCACGCTGCTCCACTGCGACCGGCGATTCCTCGACGACCTCGAACGACGGGACGTCATCGGCGGTGAGCTCTTCAAGAACCGGCTCGGGTGCAACCGGAATCTCTTGTTCCACAGCCGCTGCGCTGGCGGCCTCGATTTCGGCGCGCAGCCCATCCAGTTTCGCCTTGTTCTTGGTCAGGGTCTGCAGCTTGGCCAACGTGGCCATCGCCTGCTCCAGCATGGAGTGAGCGATGTAGAAGTGAATTTCCTCCGCAGCTTCGTCGACGGCGGCATCCGCCATGGGAGCGGCAGCTTTCGCGGCAGGGGAGGCTGGCACAGCCATGGCTGGAGCGGCAGCAGCTTCAACCTCGGATTCTTTCTCATCTGCTGGTGCAGGAGCCTCGGCTTCGACGGTGAGGGTGTCGTCCCACTCAGACGAGAGATCGATTTCCTCCGGACCTGCGGAGTCGGCTGCGGTTGCGGATTCATCGACCACAGCAAATTCGGGCGCCGCGGGCAACTTGGCGGGAGCGGGCCAGGGCGAGGCGGCACTGGCTCTTGCTTCGTGCTGCTCCTCGGCAGCTTCGGGCTCGGGTGCGGGGACTTCGGCCGCCGTCTCGTCGACCGAGAATTCCGCAATTTCAGGCTCGGAGTCCTGCGCGGTGGGCGCCGGCGCATCCAGGAAGATGGGAGCTTCGTCTTGCGAGCTTGCCGGTGGAGGAACGGCGGTGCGCTCCTCATAGCGCTGGGCCAATTCCCCGTAGCGAGTGGCCTCTTCGGGGTAGTCGGCCTCAGAGTACACGCGCTGCAGGGTGCGGCAGCAGACCGCGGCCTCGGCGAAGCGGCCCGCGCGTGTGTGCAAAGTGGCCAGTCGCTGGTTGAGGCGGAGATCGTCCGGCGCCTGTGGCAATACCGCCAGCAGCGGCGCCAAGCCTTTCGCCGGCATGTTGTAAGAGATGAAAAGCTCCGCGTCGGTCAAAGCCGAGCGTACCGCCAGGGCGACTTCATCGGAATAGTGCTGGTGAATCGCCGGCGCAGTGGCTTCCAGATCGTCCAATAGCACGACCGCTTCTTCGGGAGTGATGAGCTTGGCCCCGGAAGTGCCGCCAATCTGGCTGACCACCTGCTGGTAATTCTGCATGTGCAGCGGGTTCTGCGGCTCGACTTGCGCCAGCTTCTGATACAAGTCGCGCGACCGCGTCAGATCGCCGGCTTGCACGCTGGCATGCGCCAGCAGTTCCATGACTTCGCTCACGTGACTGGTGTCGCCAGCCTTGTTAAACAGGTCGAGCAACTTCTGCAGCGAATCGGGATTGTCGCGCACATGCCCGATGACCGCGTACAGGGATTCGAGCATCTTGCTGGAATTTTCCGACAACAGCCGCTCGGCGTGCTGGTCAAAGACCTGAAGCGCGTTCTCATACTGGCCGGCTTGCATCAGGGCATCGGCGAAGCTGGAAATGGCCGGCAGATCGTTGTGCACGGTCAAAAGCTTGTTAGCCACCGTTCCCGCCTCGGAAAGCTGTCCGCTCTGCAGATACGCCTTGAGCAGGTCGCGCAGGCCCTCGGGATTGGAATCGATGTCAGAGATTTTTTGCAGCGTGGCCACGGCGCCGGCGGCATCGCCGGACTCGAGCAGGTTCCTGCCCTGCATCAGCAGCGCGTAGGTGTTGCCCGGATCCAGCTTGAGCATGCGCTGCAGCACGTCTTCCGCCTCGTTCAGTGAGCCCTTCGAGCGCAGGGTTTCAGCAGCCTGCGTGAAGATCTGCCAGGCATCCTTCTTCTTCCCCAGGCGGACGTACACCTCGGCCAGGCGAAGCCGCATGCTGCTGTTTTCCGGATCCATCTCGAGAATCTTCTGGAAGATGCGGACGGCGTTCTCGAGTTCATTGGCCTTCAGGAATTCTTCCGCGACTTGCAGGTATTGCGAGCGCGCGTCATTGAACAGGCCCTGCTGAGTGTAGAGTTCGGCCAGCTTCAGCAAGCTCTCCAGGGATGGTTTGAGCTTGCAGATCTTCTTGTACATCGCGATCGCCTTGACCGTAAAACCCTGGCCGGCATAGGCATCGCCGACGGACTTGAAACATTCGGTGGCTTTGTCGGTCTCGCCCAGACGCGAGTAGAGATCGCCTACCGTGTTGTTGACCGTGAGATCTTTGGGATCGTTTTTGAGGACTTTTTCGTATTCGGAGATGGCATTCTGCAGCTTGCCTTGCTGGACGTACTTCTCCGCGCTGGCGAGCACCTTTTGCTTGTTGAAGCCGAACAATGCCATAAGAGCACGAACTCCAGGACCCTGGTCTCAATACAGAACCGGTTGCGCGCTGAGGGAAACTGCTCCCGGGTACAGGCCGCGAGGATCATCTTTCATATCGGCAGATGGTCCACCGCACAAGGCCAATTGTACTTCTGGATGGTGGGGACCGTATGGTTACCAAGGGTTACCAGAAGGGAGTGTACCGAAGAGTTACGAAGGGAATCTCCCCCAATTCC
>DASYYT010000202.1:0-12409 GCA_035949755.1 Candidatus Sulfotelmatobacter sp. | reverse complement strand
TCTGCCGATCGCGGGGGGAAACGTGATGACCGATCGGTTGTCTGAGGTGTATTGCAATTCCACTTTGTTTTCTTCGCTGCGCGACAGCTCGAAGCTGCAAGGCAAGTGCGGGCGTTGCCCGATGCGGAACGTCTGCGGAGGGTCGCGGGCGCGCGCGTACGCCGTGACCGGCGACCTGTTTGCGGCCGAGCCCTGCTGTGCGTACCAACCATAGAATCATTCTTGGGCGACGCTCTTCTTCCGGAAGGGAAAGTTTCTTACTGCTCCCTGGCGCCACGCCAGGTTCCCCAGCAATACGCGAGCGATGCTGCAAGCTTTCATAGAGCAGCCGACCTGTGACTAAAATCACATCGTGATGTGATTCCTTACCCGGCAAAGTACCGGTAATGGCCCCCAGGATCAGGCGTGTGGAGGCGATTTTGCGAGTTCGATGCTGGCGGATGGACAACGAAGTGACGGCCCCGTCGCCGGCCGTTAGCGACATTTGCAGTGTGATTTCAGGCACGCATCCCTGTGATTCCAATCGGCCGTAGCATTCAGGGAATCATGCAAAACAGGGTTAATTCGAGGGGCGAGCCCCTGACAGGCGAGCCCCGGTTGTGATCCGGATCACAATTCCTCGTGACGGAATGCACGGAGTTTCCCGTCGGACTCTGCCATTCTGAGCCTCACATTGAGGTGACCTATGGCGAGAGACGGTCGTGACATCCTCGAAGTACTCAAGTTTGAACTGAGCTTTCTGCAAGACGGAGGCTATGGACGTTCGCCGCGCACACCGTGGCGCGCCCCCTCGATCTTTGAAGATTCACCGGTGTGCCCAAACTTCTGCGATCCATCGCACGCGCAGCCGTGCGAGAGTTGCCTGCTGGCGCAGTTCGTTTCAGAAAATTTGCGGAGCGAAAATGTGCCCTGCCGGTTCATCCCACTAACCCCGGACGGAAAAACCGTGGATGATTTCTACCGCACCGGCAGCCAGGCGGAGATGGAAGAAGCGTTGGCCGGCTGGCTGCGGCGCGAGATCAATCGCATCGAGCGGGAACGCGGTCTCTCTTCGAAAGAGGGAGCGGCGTAGATAAATCGGAAGCAGAAATCAAAAAGTTACGTTCCGCGAAGAGATCGTGCACAACGAGGGTTCAACCCAGGAGATATAAAGAACATGAATAATGAAGAACATTCCTATCGAGTCGCAGCGTGGTGGACCTCAGGACGCACCGGCCTGGCCAAGTCGGACTCCGCGCCGAACGCGATCCATTTCACGGCACCGGCGGAGTTTGGCGGGTTGGAAGGGCGCTGGACGCCCGAGGAGTTGCTGCTGGCTGCCATTGCCGGTTGTTACACAACCACCGTGCGCGCGATCGCGGGCGGCGTGCAATTCGACTTTACCGACCTCCAGGTAGAAGCCAGCGGCACAGTGCGCAAGGCTGAATCGGGGTACAGCTTCAGCCAGATCGTTGTCCGTCCGAATTTGAAGATTGCGTCTGCGGAGGAAAGAGATCGCGCCCTCGATCTACTCAAGCGGGCGGAGAAGTTGTGCCTGGTATCGCGCGCGTTGGGAACTACGCTGAAGTTCGAGCCCCAACTGGAGATCGCGAAACCGGCGACGATCGCGTAGAAGATGCGCAACGGATGAGATTCCCATCTCTGATATGGGGAAAGTAAACGGTCCGGCCCTGGTCGGACCGTTTTTCTTTGAGAAGAATTCAGGACGCCGGCGCTACAACTGCAGCGAGGCTGAGACGGATGACGGATCTTCGGTGGAACGCAGACGGAATCCTACTTTCTTGAAGATGGCTTGGGTCGGCAGATTGTCACGCAGGATTTCTCCGCAAAGGCGCTGGAACTTTTCCTCGCGAGCTACCCGCGCCACTCCGGCCAGCAACTCGGTTCCGAGTCCACGTCCCTGCCACTCATCCGATACCAGAACAGCGGCTTCGGCCTCGGTTCGATTCAGGGCGCTGAAACGGCCGACGCCGAGCACTTCATGCTGCCCGGTTGTGGGATTCTTTCGATCCGCGACCAATGCGAAGCCGCGATCGTAGCTGGCGAAGCAGATACGCACCAGGCGTTCGTGCTCGACGCGTGTGCCCAGGCTTAGCGAACAGAAATACCGCAAATAGACGCTGCGCTCGGAAAGCGTGTGGTGGAATTGCACCATCAGCGGCTCGTCTTCAGGGCGGATGGGGCGAATGGTTACCGGAGTGCCATCCTTGAATTTCCATTCCCAGACATACTGGGTTGGGTAAGGCCGGATGGCGGCCCGCGGCAACTGCGCTGGGGTCACGCCGGCATCATGCACGACTACCCGCGCATCGAGCGCCAGCAGATGCTCCGACGTGGCGAGCAGTGGATTGATGTCGATCTCTTTGATCCAGGGCTGTTCCATCACCAACTGGCTAAAGCGGATCAGCAGTTGTTCGAGCGCAAGCAGATCCACCGGCTTGCGGCCGCGCACGCCCTTGAGCGCGGAGAAAATGCGGGTCTGCTCCATGAGGCGTTGCGCGAGGGTAGTGTTGAGCGGAGGCAGGGCAAGCGCGCGATCGCGGTAGACTTCAACCATCACGCCGCCTGAACCGAACAAAATTACAGGGCCCATCTGGGCATCGATGGTGCTGCCAAGGATCAGCTCATAACCCTCGCGCCGCACCATGGGTTGCACGGTAACTCCGGCAAAGTGCTGTGGTCCCACTTTCTCTGCGACAGACGACCGGATGGCGCGGAACGCGCCTCGCACCTGGTCGGCGTTAGCCAAGTCAAGGTGAACTCCATCCACATCCGTTTTGTGAGCGATTGTATTCGACAGCAATTTCAAGACGACGGGATAGCCGATCTCAGAGGCGATCACGGCCGCGTGTTCTTCGCTTTCTGCCGCGTGCGTTTCCACTACTGGAATGCCGTATTGGGCGAGGATTTGCTTGGCTTCGAACTCGTTGAGCATGGTGCGTCCGCTGCTGCGCACCTGCTGGATTGATTCCGCAACCTTGCGGCGAGCGTCTGCGTCAAGCTCAGTTCCACCGAGCAGGGCGGGAGTTTCGTAGAGCCCCCGCAGGTTGTAGGTGTAGCGCCACATGTAGGTGAAGGCGCGAGCCGCGGTATCGGGATAAGAAAATGTCGGAATGCCCGCCTGCTGGAGGATCGACGTACCCTCGGCAACGCCATCGCCGCCCATCCAACTCGCCAGCAGAGGCTTGTTGGTGCTGTGAGCCAGCTTGCCCATATGGGTCGCGGCTTGCGTAGGATCGGCGAGACCTTGTGGCGCGATGATGGCGAGCAGTCCATCGCTCGCTGGATCTTTTGAGACGATGTCCACGGCTTTCGCAAAACGTTCCGCATCCGCATCCGCCAGCACATCGACGGGATTGCTGTGGCTCCAGTGCGCAGAAAGGAAGCTGTCCAATTCGTGAATCGTTTCCGGGGAGAGAACCGTAAGTTCGCCGCCGGCCGCCATGAGCGCATCTGTGGCTAGAACACCGGGGCCGCCGGCATTGGTGACGATGCTGAGCCGCGGCCCACGCGGTCGCGGCTGCTTGCTGAGCACCTCAGCCATATAGAAGAGGTCTGCGATGTTCTGAACGCGGAGCACGCCGCAGCGGCGGAACGCAGCTTCCAGTACATCGTCGCTTCCCGTCAGAGCCCCGGTATGGGACGCCGCCGCGCGAGAGGCTGCTTCCGATCGTCCCGCTTTGATAACGATGATGGGCTTGGCCAGTGCGATCTCACGCGCCGCCGAAAGGAAAGAGCGCGCGTCGCCCACCGATTCCATGTATAGCAAAATGCTCTTGGTGTGGGGATCGTCGCCGAAGTGATAAATCAGGTCGCCCCATCCGACGTCAAGCATCGAACCGGTGGAGACGATCGCACTGAACCCGACGTGTTCGCGCAGGCTCCAATCGAGAATGGCGGTTTGCAGGGCGCCGCTTTGACTGAGAAACGCGACGCTCCCCTTGCTGGGCATGGCTTTGGCAAAGGTCGCGTTCAGCCCGATCGTGGGATTCATGAAGCCCATGCAATTCGGTCCGACCAGCCGGAGCGATCCGCGCAAAAGATGTTTTTGAATTTCTTTTTCCAACTGGCTGCCGGCGGGACCTTGCTCGCGAAAGCCCGCCGAGATCACCACCGCCGAGCGGACGCCAGCGTCTACACACTCTGCGATGATGGCGGGCACGGTTTGTGCCGGAGTCACGACCAGCGCAAGGTCGACTCCGCCCGCTATCTCCGCGATTCGCTTATGAGTCTCAACGCCGAGCACTTCGTCCTGGCTGGGATTGACGGCATACAACTGGATGGGAAACTTGCTTTCGAGGAGATTGGAAAGGACGCTGCGTCCGACCGTTCCCGCGCGATTGGTAGCGCCGATCACGGCGACGGAGTGGGGACGGAACAGAGGTTCCAGTCCCGCGCGCGTCGGCGGAGCGGGATAGATCTTGTCCACGTGCGACGGTACAACCCTTGCGGACGCTTCGCTCACCGAGATCCTCCCGCCGATGCCGAATCCTATCTTTTCACAATTCTGAGATGAAGGTGGGAAGCATTTTCGGGCACAAAACTCCATCCTGTAACAGTTTGCGGCGCGAGTCAGTGATCGCACTGTGGCTGCAATCACGGGTGCTCGTGATAGTGATCACAAGCGGATGTTCCGATGCTACAATTTCACTCGAGAGCGAGGTGTGCTTTATGCGCGCCCCATATGGTCTTAATATTCTTGATAATTGCCTGACATGCCCAGTGCGCGAGGAACATCTTTTCTGCAACCTTTCGGTACACGCTGGACAACGCCTTAACGAAATCAAATCCACTGCCGTCTATCCCAAGGGAGCCATGCTCTTCATCGAAGGGCAGCAACCGCGCGGAGTGTTTGTGCTCTGCGCCGGGAAGGCGAAACTTTCAACCTCTTCCCGCGAAGGCAAAACCATCATTACAAAATTGTCCGAGGCCGGGGATGTGCTCGGACTCAATTCGGTCGTTTCCAATCGTCCGTATGAAGTGTCGGCCGAGATGATGGAGCCGGGGCAGGCAAACTTCATTCCCCGTGATTCCTTGTTGCAGTTTTTGAAGGATCACGGCGAAGTAGCGCTGCGGGTCGCCGAACAGTTGAGCCGCAACTATTACACCGCGTACGAGGAGATCCGCACATTGGGTCTGACGACCTCGCCCTCGGAGAAGTTTGCCAAGCTGCTGTTGTCGTGGTCGACCAAGAACGGTCAAAACGACGGCACTACGCCGGTCAAGCTTACGCTGACGCACGAAGAGATTGCCGAGATTATAGGGACCACCCGCGAAACGGTGAGCCGGTTGTTTTCTGACTTCAAGAAACGGCAACTGCTGCAGCTCAAAGGGTCGACCTTAGTCATTCGCAACCGGCCGGCGCTGGAAAAGATTGTGCAGTCCTGATTCGCGGGAGTCACCAATATCTGCGACGTTGCCGAGGAAGGGCGTCGCGGGGATAGGCTCCCGCGCGACGCTCATTTCTCTATTCCCGTTATCCGGCAAAGGTCAGGACCGGGTAGGGTGCATGCACGAGTACTTCATGTACCGCAGTCCAGGGAACGTGAGCCGCTAACTTCGCCGACGCGGTCCGGTTCGCACCCATCACGATCAGGTCAACGTTGAACTTGCCGGCCGCAGCCAGGATTCCTTCCGGCAGAAAATCTGTTCCCACCAGATACGCGGGGTCCTGCTGCAGGCCGCAATCCGCGGGAAGAGATTCCCTGAGTTCTTTCAAAGCGCGAGTTCGCACCGCTCCGCTGCACTGATCGAACTCGTCGGCGGCCGCTGCAGAGGGTGCGTACGCGGAGAGGCTCGAAGCCGCAGGCATGGGAGAAATCATGTGCAGCAGGACCAGCTTTGCATTTCTTGCTCTGGTCAACTGCAACACGAAGGGCAACGCCCGTTTCGAGCCAGGCCCAAAATCAGTGGCAAACAGAATCGCATGAGCGTACGGAGCTGCAGAAGCTGACATCTCTGCCTTCGGTCCGACGGTCATGACCGGAACCGGCGCGAGGCGCAGTAGTTCCTCGGAAACGGAGCCAATGGCGAACTTCGATAAACCACCCCGTCCATGCGTGCCCATCACCAGCAGGTCAGCTCCCAGTTGCGCGGCGATGGATAATATCGCGGGCGCGATGGGGCCGTTCTTGACCAGCATCGAATCGATCTTTCCTTTCAACCCGGGACGATCGGACGCCAGTTCGCCGATCCATGTCGTGATCCGCGGTTCGGCATCCCGCGTTTCCAAGTCGGCTTGCCGCAGACCCGCGAGCTCGTAGCGCCAATCGCTTTGCAACACATGGAGTACGGTCAAGTGTGCGCAGTTTGCGTCGGCCAGCATGGGCGCCGTCGAGAGCGCACGCCGCGAAGAAGGTGAGAAGTCCACCGCAACCACAATGTTGCGAAAGCCGGCAGTTTGGTTTAAGGTGTCCGGAATTTTAGATTCTGCGAGGGCCATAAGCACCTCCAGGTTTGCATTCATTCATCGAACATGACGGCCGCCGGCGCCGGACGGTTCCGTTGATACTGGCGTGGTTGTTGCTTTTCCAGCGACAGATGCCGCCATCCTTGCCGGTCGAACATGCAAAGGAACCAGTCTTGCCTGCGTTCCATCCCACACGATCTTCATTTGCTTGCAGCATCTGTCGCAGAGCCAAAAACGCTCGTTAAGAGACTCCAGCGCACTAGCCCCGGCTGATAGCATCTCCAGCGAAGGGGTTAGAAGAAAAATTCGGCCTTGGTGCAGATATCGGAACTGGCTGGAACACTCGGGATTGGCGCACTTGGATAACACACGCACCGCCCGGACCCTTGGATGAGCAAATCATAAGCCCGCGGATTGGAGATGGGGGTGACGGCAGTTACTGCGGTTGGTGACCTCCATCACTCGGTGCAATCAAGCGAGGCGCGTGAGTTTTGTACGCGTGATTTACAATCGCGCGGGAGCCCATCATTCCTCGATCCGCTCCCCGAAATATATGGCACCAATTCATTGTGCCGCGCTTCTGTTCGATTTGGATGGAGTGCTGATTAACTCGACTCCGGCGGTGGCGCGAGTGTGGCGCCGTTGGGCCGTAGAGCGAGGATTTGATCCGGAGGAGGTCGTCTCCCGCGCTCACGGCCGTCCCAGCATGACAACGATTCGGGAATATCTTCCGCACGCCAATCACGAATCGGAGAACCGCGAGGTCGAGCGGCGCGAGATCGAAGATCTCGAGGGCGTCATGCCTCTGCCCGGAGCTCTTGACTTGCTCCGCAGTCTCCCTCCAGATCGCTGGACTATCGTTACCTCTTGTACGCGGCCCCTTGCCCAGGTTCGCATCAAGGCTGCCGGGCTTCCCCTGCCTGAAAAACTGATTACCTCCAATGACATTACGCATGGGAAGCCCGACCCAGAGCCCTTCTTGAAAGGGGCGTCCTGCCTGGGATTTCGGGCGGAAGACTGCATTGTCCTCGAGGATGTGCCGGCCGGGGTTCGTTCGGGCAAAGCGGCAGGGGCGAGGGTGATTGCATTCACGACAACAGTGCAGAAAGCTGGCTTGCTTGAAGCAGGCGCAGATTGGATTCTAGGCAGCTGTGCCGATATTCGAGTCGATGCTGCCGGCGGCACTCTTAGCCTGAGCTTGACAATATAGAAGATCACTTACGAGGGTAACGCCGGCGTCTCGTTGACGAAGGATCTCAAGGCGCCGAGCCTCGATAATCTCCGGGGATAGACGCCCTCCTCTACTGAATCGATTTTCTTGAGGGCGAAAGCTGGCGCAGGCGCGTATAATTCTTCCGAATTTCACTTCCGCCAAGTAGGGACCATTCGGAGGAAACGCCATCATGAGTTTTCATGCCATGAACCGTCGTACGTTTCTCGGAACTGCAGCCGGTATAGGCGCCGCCACTTTATTGACCAGCCGCTTTGGATGGGCCGCCGGCGAGCACAAAATTCACAATCTGGGAGTACAACTCTACACTGTTCGCGACCTGATGAAGGACGATTTCGAGGGCACCATCGCCAAGGTGGCGCAGGTCGGTTACAAGGAAGTCGAATTCGCAGGATATTTCGGCCGCACTCCGCATCAGGTGCGAGAAGTGCTCGACAAGAATGGCCTCACGGCACCCTCCACCCATGTGCAATATGACGAACTGGACGAGAAGTTTCCTAAGGTCATTGAGGATTCCAAGACGATTGGCTTGGCGTACATTGTTTGCCCATGGATCCCTGAAGAACTGCGCAAATCTCCCGACATCTGGAAGAAGGCCGCCGAGAAATTCAACAAGTGCGGCGAGCAAACAAAAGCAGCCGGCATTGACTTCGGCTACCACAATCACTGGTTTGAATTTCTCCCCGTCAATGGCACGCTGCCCTACGACCAGCTCCTGGCGGATACCGATCCGAAACTGGTGAAGATGGAACTCGACCTATGCTGGATCACGGTCGGGGGATCGGATCCGGTCAAGTATTTCGAGAAATATCCCGGGCGCTTTCCGCTGGTGCACGTGAAAGACATTAAAAAGCTGCCCAAGGTGAGCGAGGCGGGTTCGCAGGATTTCGGCAGCTCTTTGAAAGAGATCACGGAGGTCGGCAGCGGCATTATTGACTGGAAGCGGATTTTCCGACATTCCGAGCAAGCCGGGATCAAGCATTACATCGTCGAACATGACAACCCCAAGCAGCCCATTGAGAGCATCCAGACCAGCTATCAATATCTGACTGCTCTGCGCTGGTGATTTCCCGGCGTTTGCCGTCGTCTTAGGGACTAGCACGAAGGTAATGCTTCTCTAATGTATTTTCTATGGCACCTTGTATAGTGTGCCGAAGTCTGACAAACCTGATTTTATTGACTGGGATGCGGGCCGAGAGGGCTACCTCCAAAACTCTGCCGCAGCCAGGGTTTACGCTCCGCACGCCCAGAGTCCTGGGGCAAACAAGACGGCTCAGAGCCGGGTGGCGTCGATCCGGCGGGAAGAGCGCTTTGGCAGCCTGATCGCCGCCGCCGGAGTGATCTGGGGCGTTTACGTTGCAACCCACGATTACGCCAGCCTTTGGATTCTAGACATCAGCCGGCCGGGGCCACTGGAAGTGTGCGCGCTGGGAATCTTAGCCTGGCTGCATGCCAAGTGGCGCCGCTCGTTGAAGTCCGGCTAGCAACTCAGCTTTTGTTTCCAAACGGCTCCTCTAGCGACGGGCTTTGCGGCGTGAACAACTCCGCCCCGTTGTCGGTAATGTGCATGTCGTCTTCGAGGCGAATTCCAAATTCCCCGCTGATGTAAATTCCCGGCTCGTTGCTGGTTGTAATGTTGGCTTGCAGCTTCGTCGGATTCCCCCGCACGAGATAAGGCCACTCGTGTCCATCCATGCCAAGGCCGTGCCCGAGGCGATGGGTGAAGTACTTGTAGCCGGGACCGTAGCCGGCATCGGTGATCACCTTTCTTGCAGCAGCATCCACGGCGCCGCATTCCGCTCCCGGATGCGCGGCCGCCAGTGCCGCCGATTGGGCGCGGTGCACGATGTCGAACACCCGCTTCTTCTTCTCCGAGGCTTTGCCCAGCACGAATGTCCGGGTGATGTCGGATTGATATCCCTCTACGACGCATCCGTCATCGAGCATGATGATGGAACCTTCCCGGATTACCTGCGGGGTTGTGGAACCGTGCGGGAAAGCGGTGAATTCTCCGACCATCACGCTCGCCTCGCCAGGAAAACCTGTGCGCTCGTAAGCGCTGTCGATAAGATTGGAAACGTCGTGCTGAGTCATGCCCGGATGCAGTGACTGGAATACCGCTTCGTAAACCGCCAGCGTTACTTGAGGGCAAGCCGCATCAGCGCAAGCTCGTGCGCGCTCTTGATCATGCGGCAGCCCGCCGTTACCGGAGTAGCGCTGGCAATCGTTGTATGAGGAGACGCTTTCGAGATGCCATCGACAAAGACGAAACGGATGGTCTCTTCCATTCCGATTTTTCCGCTCGCAATGCCGCGCTCCTTCAATCCCTGCGCGAAAAGCTCGTACGGGTTTTCATCTTCCTGCCACAAACGGAGGCCGGCTTCAGCGCCATCGGGAACGTTCGCAATTTGCTCGTGCGCCCGGCCTTCCTCAAACGCCGGGCACACATAGAACGGCTTTCCCTTTGCCGGCAATAGCATTGCGAACATGCGCTCGCCGCCCCACCACCGGATGCCGGTGAAATACCGCAGCGAGGTGCCTTCCATCAGAACAATGGCATCGAGGCCGTTGTCGATCATCAGCTTGCGGGCGCGTTCCTGCCGCCGTTGGCGCTCTTCACGGGGAACGGGTTGGGCTTCCGCTTTCCGGGATTTCAATCGCGCGATCGAAGGGGGCAGGGGAATTTCTTCGGCGCGTGCAGTCGGCACCAAAGTATGCGCAGCTAAGCTAGCCGCAGATATGCCGCCGCCGACTTGAAGAAATCGTCGCCGTGAAATCATGATCCCCCTCCGCAATCACGAACAGAATTTCACTCACCACAGAGTCACAGAGAAAACAAATAACACTGTAACTAAGTGGGAACCGACATTATAGGGTTACGCAGCGGCAGTTGCGGTATGCTTCCGGTCGGTGCCATGGAATGTGGTTTTCAATGCGCGGCATGTGGAGAGTGGAACACTACCTCCGTGGATGAATCTGCAGGACGCCGGCAAAGCTACGTGGAGGATTGCCAGGTCTGCTGCAAACCCAATGTCCTGCGCATTGAGTACGACACTTCCGCACAGGAATTCTTTATCTCCGCCGAACTGGAATGAAGCCCAGCCTGCGCTTGCGTTATCCACTTCTCACGTTATAGTTTCCTGTCCGGCGCAATTTCGAGGCGGCTGCTCCATCGGGGAAAGGACTCATTTCCATGACAACCGGTTATAGCGCGGGCAGGATGGTCTCCCACAATATGGTGACCACGCAATTTGAAATCGACGGCTTTCGCGTGACGCGGACGCTGGGAGTGGTTCGCGGCATCGTGGTGCGCTCGCGGTCCATTTTCGGCACCATCGGCGCGGGATTGCAGACGCTGGTCGGCGGCAACATCACCCTGCTAACCAATCTGTGCGAAAAGACGCGGCAGGAGGCGTTTGATCTCATGCTGCAGCACGCCGCCGAACTGGGCGCAAACGCGGTAGTCGGCGCGCGCTACGATGCTACCGAAATCATGCAGGGCGTCACCGAAGTGCTCGCCTACGGGACCGCCGTTTTCGTCGAACCCGCAAAATGAATCGCCCAATTCTGGACATGCACTAGATGTCCGGCGCTATCCAAAGACGCGGCCCTCAAAATGTCAGACATAAGGGTGCGTCTTGTCCTGCATGAAGGACACCGAGAGAATAGGGCGGGGTTTGTTCTCTAGCAATGCGGTAGAGATTTCCACAACAAAATGCGCGTCCATCGCGCAGGTCAAGAAAAATCGTAGCGAAAGAATAGCGAAAGAACCGGGCTCGTTAACACAATCTGTGGTGGTTGCTTAATTGGTTCACCACAAGGCTTCGTACTTTCCCAAAACCGTGCACCAGTGGCACCCTTACCCTCAAGTTTCTTCTTGACAATAAACGACTTACGGTTAAGATGTGGTACAAAGTGGTAGAAAGTGGCAAGAGCAGTAGGGTTCGTGGGAGTCAGGAGCTGAAATCGAGGAGCCGGTGGAAATCCGACCCAAAAGATCGACGAACAGCCCGAATCGCCCGACTTTGACCTTACTTTGCGCCGCTTTTACCTCCTTGATCGATGTTGAAACGCAGCCACTGAGCCATGTTTCGCGGCAATCATCCAACCCGGGTCGACGAAAAGGGCCGCTTAAAGGTCCCGGCCGAGTTCAAGCGGGTGATCGACGAGAAATATGGCCAGCAATTCTACATCACCAGCTTAGACGGGAAGGTTGCTCAAGTATATCCCTTCGAGGAATGGGAGCGGATCGAGCAGAAGCTGGCCGGGCTCTCCAATTTCAATCCTACGAAGAAGAAATTCCTGGACCGGACCAACTATTACGGGCAGCAGGTCGAGATGGATGGGCAAGGCCGCTTGCTGTTGCCCCAGTTGCTGCGGGAGTCAGGGCAGATCAAGGGCGAGGTAGCGGTTCTGGGGAACTTGACGTTCATGGTGGTCAGAAACCTGGAGCTGTTCAAGCGAGAGATTCAAGAAGAAAAGTTTACGCCTGAGGATGAGAAGACGCTCGACGAACTGGGCATCTAGTGGGCGAGGGATCAACAGACACCCCTCAGGGGGTTGGGCATGGACGTGGAAGGGAAGCGGGATCTCCCTCAGCAGATCATGTTCCGGTTCTTTTAAAAGAAGCGATCGACTTTTTAGCCGTGCGGCGTGGCGGGACCTATATCGACGCCACGGTGGGCCTTGGCGGGCACAGTTACGAAATCGCAAAACGCCTCGGCGCACCGGGACATTTGATTGGGCTCGATAAGGATCCGGCAGCGCTG
>DASYYT010000201.1:0-2900 GCA_035949755.1 Candidatus Sulfotelmatobacter sp. | reverse complement strand
GTCATGATGCTGGTCGAAGCAGGCAAGGTCGGCCTCGACGATCCCCTCACCAAATATTTCAAAGACGCTCCCGCAACTTGGAAAGATGTCACCGTTCGCGAACTACTCAGCCATACCGCAGGCTTTGGCGACTATCCGAAGGATTTCAATTTCCGCAAAGACTGGACCGAAGAGGAATTGCTGAAACTGGTCGAGCGCATCCCTCTGGCGTATCCGCCGGGCACGAAGTGGGAATACAGCAACCTCGGATTCCTCACCCTCGGCATTCTCATCCACCGCGTTACCGGCGAGTTCTACGGAGACTTTCTGCAGCAGCGCATCTTTCAGCCGCTGGGCATGAGTTCCACCCGCATCATCAGCGAGGCCGACATCGTTCCCAACCGCGCTGCCGGATATCGCCTGGTCAAAGGCGAGTTGAAGAACCAGGAGTGGGTCGCGCCTGCGATGAACACCACGGCGGATGGAAGCCTCTACTTCACGACGCTCGACCTGGCGAAGTGGGATGCCGCCCTCTATACCGAAAACCTGCTCAAGCGTTCCAGCCTCGACGAGATGTGGACGGTAGCGAAGTTAAAGAACGGCCAGCCCAACAAAGGCCACTACGGTTTCGGATGGTTCATCGACGAGCGCAAGGGGCACCGCTGCATCCACCATGACGGATCGTGGCAGGGCTTCGAAACCGCGATCGACCGCTACGTCGACGATCGGTTGACCGTCATTGCGTTGACCAACCTAGCCGGCGCTCAACCGGGCAAGATCACGCAGCACGTCGCCGAAATGTATTTGAGCCAGGAATGATTACGCGACGATTCGATCGGCCTCGCTCCGCCGTTCCAGCGTCATTCGCATTCCATACTTCGGACGCAAGGTGATCAGCGGCTCGGGTTCGACCGGGTGTCCGGGCACCAATCTCAACTTCCATTTCTGCGCGATGGTCGCCAGCAGCAACACTCCTTCCATCCAGGCAAACGATTCCCCGATGCACTGGCGGAATCCGGCTCCGAACGGAAAGTAGGTGAATTTCGTGCGCCGAGCCTTGGCTTCCGGGGTAAATCGCTGGGGATCAAAGCGCAACGGATCCGGAAAAAATCGCGGATCGCGCTGGGTAATGAACTGGCTCATCAGCACCGTAGTTTTCGCCGGCAGGAAAAATTCGCCCAGGCGGAAATCCGCGAGCGCATACCGCCCCATCGCCCACGCCGGAGGATACAGCCGCATCGCTTCCGCCAGCACCATTTCCACATAGCGCAGGCGTGGCACATCGTCGAACCCCGGCTGCCGGCCCTGCAGTTCCCGATCGATCTCGTTGTGAAACCGCCGCTCGCAATCCGGATTCTGCGACAGCAGGTACCACGTCCACGACAACGCATTGGCCACGGTTTCGTATCCGGCAAGAAAAATCGTGATCACCTGATCGCGCAGCGACTGCTCCGCCGCGGCGCTATGGTCAGGCGAGCCGGCCAGCAACATATCGAGCAGGCTGCCGCCGTCAGAATATCGCCGCCGGTGCGCCTCGATCATGCGGTAGACAACGGAATCAATTCGCTTCCGCGCTTTCACGAACGCCGCCAGCCCGGGAGGCCGCGCATGCACCAGCCACTCCGCCGCCGGCAGCATCACCAGAAAATTGTAGAGACTCATGATGCGGTTGATCGCGTCCGCCAGTTCGTTGACTTCATCGCGCAGATCGGCCGCAAACAGAGTTTTCGCCACGATGTTCAGCGTGAGGTGCATCATGTCGATCGCGATATTTCGCGGCTCGCCGTCGCGCCAGCTCTCGCGCATACGCGCCGCTTCCTCGACCATCGTGCTCGCGTATTCCGGAACCCGTTGCCGGTGAAACGCCGGTTGCGCGATCTGCCGTTGCCGCCGGTGTTCGGCTCCCTCCGCCGTGATCAGCCCTTCCCCAAGCAGCATTTTGCTGCGCCGCACCGTGCGTTCCTTGGTGAAGTTGTCGTTCTGCACCACCAGCACTTCGCGGATATAGTCCGGATGGTTCAGAAAAACAATATGATTCCAGCCAATTTTGTAGTGCGCGATGTCGCCGTATTCCCGGGCCAGATGCTGGAACAGAAAGATGGGATTGGCCGGCCGGAACCTGCGCCACGCAAACCACAGCAGATTCCGCTGAAACCCGGGCGGAAAGCGGTATTGGCCGCGGGATGGCGCGGGTTCACGCAAATTATTTCGGGCCGCAGTCGCCATTTTGTTAGTTTACGCGAGGACGAGAACCCGCGCCCTCATCATCCTGAGCGCAGTGAGCGCGCCGCGAAGCAAGCGCTCACGTAGTCGAAGGAGCCCTACCGCCAGATTTCTACCAGCGATGCGGGATTTTTTCTGATGGGCAAGCGCGTGGCGCCGCACGAGGACTTATCTAGTCCCCGCCTTCTGCACTTGATCCAGTTCCGCCAGCACCTCCGCGCTGTGCTTTGCCGGATCCACGCTCGTATAAACCTTCGCGATCTTTCCCGAAGGATCAATCACAAATGTGTGCCGCGCCGCGAACTTCACCACTCCAAAATTGTTGAGCGACCCATACGCCTTGCTGACTTTGTGATCCGTATCCGCCAGCAGCTTGAAGTTGAGCCCTTCTTTCGTGCAGAACTTCTTGTGCGAGTCGACGCTGTCAAGGCTCACTCCCAACACAACCGCATTGCGCTCGACATACTTCGGCTGGTCCACCTGGAACTGGTGGGCTTCGAGCGTTCAGCCCGGCGTCTGATCTTTCACGTAGAAATACAGGACGACCCACTTGCCCCGATAGTCCCTCAGGCTCACCGAGGTTCCGTCCTGCGAGGGCAAGGTGAAATCTGGAGCCACACTTCCCTCAGCCGGTTGTGCCGATCGCGATAGCAAGCGCGGCACCAGCAGCACCGCAGCGACTAACACCAACACAAACA
>DASYYT010000200.1:0-11937 GCA_035949755.1 Candidatus Sulfotelmatobacter sp. | reverse complement strand
GTGACGCCGCGGTCCTCTGCCATTTGCCGCCAGGGCGAGAAGTTGGCATCGTGATCGAGGCGGGTAAGGAGGATTTCGTCGCCGGGCTTGAGTTCGCGGCCGATGGCGCGGGAGATCGCGAAAGTCAGCGTGGTCATGTTGGGGCCGAAGACAACCTCGTCCGGACCGCAGTGCAGGAAATCGGCCATGGCGGCGCGGGCTTCGGCGATCATGGCATCGGTGCGGTGGCTGGTCGCGTAGGCTCCTCCGGTGTTGGCATTGTCGTGGCGGAGATAGTTGGTCATGGCGTCGATGACGCGCTGCGGGACCTGCGTTCCGCCCGGGCCATCGAGGAAGACGGCGGGCTGGCCGTTCACGGATTGGGCGAGCGAAGGGAACTGGGAACGGACGTAGGTTAGGTCGAGGGCGGAGGTTTCGGTGATCGTGCTCATGAGGCTATTAAATCACGGGCGAGACGGCCATGCCCCATTGCGCGCTGCGCGCGTAACCCCGGACGAATGCGTCCGGGGCTACATTACTTGGCCGCACGGATGAAATCTGCCAGCAGGCCATAGGCGGTGGCGTAGAGGCCGGGATTTTCCTCGGTGATGGCGAGGCCGGGGAAGATGTCGGTTTCGAAATAGATATACGACGATGTGCCGGTGATTTTGGCCATCGGCTGCGTGCTGAGAACTTTTTCCGGCCCCACGCTGGCTTCGATCCCTCCACTGGGCGTGCGGCGAGCGCGGCAGACCAGCTTGAACGGCCATCCATCTCGCTTGGCGGTGCGGACGGCCTGCAGGGTCAGATCCCGAATCCCTTCCCGCGCGATTTGATCCAGTCGGATCGGCACGTCCATGAGAACCGTAATCAGCGCGGCGGTTTTCACGGCGGCATCCCAGCCGTCGATATCGTGGGTAGCGTCGGTTTCGGCGATGCCGAGAGACTGCGCCCTTTTGAGGGCTCCGTCGAAGCTCAGGCCATTCTCCATTTCGGCGAGGATGACGTTCGTTGTGGAGTTGAGGATTCCGTGGAAGCCCTGCAGGTGGATGGCGGGGAGTTGGTCGAAGAACGAGAAGATCGGGACGCCATCCATGACCGTGGATTCGAACAGGAAGCGCTTGCCTTGCTTCGCGGCCAGATCGCGGAGTTCGCGGTAGGAGTGGACGATTGGACCTTTGTTGGCGGTGATGGCGTGGGCCCCGTGCTGGAGTGCGGCGCGGATGTGATCGACGGCAGGTTGGCCGTTCTGCACGTTGAGCGAGGTCGCTTCGAACAGGACGTCGGCGCAGGCGGCGGCGAGCCAGGAGCCGACGTCGCCCGTCTGGTAGGAGCGGGACGCCGCTGCCCTCAGGGGCTCAAGCCCGGCTTCCTGGTTGGGCGTATCGGCACGACTGAAGCCGTGCCCTTCCCGATTCGTGCTCATTGCGAGAGCGCTTGTAGGGTCAATTCCGTTTGGATCGGCGATCCAGCCCAGGCGACGGGAGGCGATTCCGGTGATGCGGAAGGTGATGCCGCAGCGGTCGCGGAGTTCGGCGGCGCGGTCTTCGAGCAACTGCACGAGCGTGCGGTTGACGTTGCCGAAGCCGAGGAAACAGAGGTTGTAGGAGCGGATGGAAGACCTCAATGGAGAAGGTTTCAAGGGTTCAAAGTTTCAGTGTTTCAAGGTGCCGCAGAACTGACATGGGAAACTTTGAAACCTTGAAACTCTGAAACCTTGAAACTTTCACTTATCCCATCGCCGTGGTGTGTTCGGGCTTGATCTTGTAGAGGACGCGGACTTCGCCGGGTTGGCCGTAGGGATACTTGTCCACGCCCAGGTATTTCTTGGCCATTTTGTTGATGTGGTCGGCGGCGCCTTCTTCGGTGATCTCGACCACGCGTCCGCGAATTTCCAGATAACGATAGGGATTTTCGGGATCGATGATGGCCAACGCAACGCGGGGATCGCGGCGGACATTTTTGTCTTTCTGGCGGCCGCGGGCGGAGTTAAAAATGACATGGTCGCCGTCGAAGTCGCACCAGACGGGAGTGACTTGCGGGCGGCCGTCGGGCATGAGGGTGCCGAGACTGGCGAAGGCGCGCTTCTGAAAAAGATCTTTGTACTTCTCGGGGATGGCTTGCGACATGGCTTTCTCCAAAGAATGGACTTGCAGCAGAATTATAGACTGCGAGATATCGCTTCGGGGTTGGGAAGCAATTTTCAGGATCCTACAAAACCTTGAAACCACGAAGGACACGAAGATTCACGAAGGGAACCTTTGAAAGAACTGAGGCTTGGGCAGAATGTTTTCTGATTAGACTCACAGGAGGGCGCATATTTATGACTTCATCTCCGCTTCTTCGTACTCTCACGATGCGAAGTGCAATTCGCCTCCCATTGGTTCTCATGCTGTTGGTGCTGGTGCATGCGCAGTCCTGGGCCGCAGAGACCGCGCCGAAATATCCGCCGACCATTGTGTTTATGACCGATTTCGGGGTGCTGGATGATTCGGTGGCGATTTGCCGCGGGGTGATGTACGGGATCATGCCCGAGGTGCGGATTGTCGACCTGACGCACCAGGTGACTCCGTTCTCGATCTTCGACGGAGCGCGTTACCTGTATGGGGCCAGTCCGTACTTTCCGGCGGGAACGGTGTTCGTGGTGGTAGTGGATCCGACGGTGGGAAGCACGCGCAAGGCGATCGTGGCACATTCGCGGCGCGGGCAATATTTTGTGCTGCCGGATAATGGCGTGATCACGCTGGTGGAGCAGCGCGATGGGATCGATGCGGTGCGGGAGATTACCAACCCGGCATGGATGATAGGGAGCAAGCTGTCTTCTACTTTTCACGGCCGCGATATTTTTTCGCCGGTGGGGGCGCACTTAGCGCGCGGCGACGACTGGACGACGGTCGGCCCGGAGATGGCGGTGAAGGCTCTGGTGCAGCTTGATGTGAAGGCTGCGAGCGTCGACCAGCAGGGGCTGAATGCCATGGTGATCGCGACGGATGGCCCATTCGGCAATCTGGTTACGAACGTCGATGGCGACGATTTTCTGAAGCTGGGTTATGCGCGCGGGCAGGAAATTCCGGTGAAGATCGGCGACAGAGAGATGAAGATCAAGTTCGTCAAGACTTTCAGCGACGTGCCGTTGAACCAACCGTTACTCTACATTGACTCGCGGGGACATCTGGCGCTGGCGGTGAATCAAAACAGTTTCGCCGCGACTTATGGAATCAAGCCGCCGGTTGTGCTGTTTATTCCGCGGGCGAGGCAATCGGAACAATAACATGTGTTGATACGGCGCTCGCCTTCGGCTCGCTGGACGGCCGATGGCGGCTGTCCCCACATGCTCTGAACTGCGGCCGCTCGGTGTCCGTCGCTACGTGAGACTTGCCACGCGTGGGAGCACGGCGCGCAAGAGGGCTTCGAAAATTGATTTCACGCGCTCGCCGGTTTCCATCACTTCGGCGTGCGAGAGGGGTTGGTCGAGGATTCCCGCGGCCATGTTGGTCACGCAGGAAATCGCGAGCACGTTCATTCCCATGTGACGCGCCGCAATGACTTCCGCTACGGTGGACATGCCTACCAGATCGGCGCCGATGCGGCGCAGGTACTCGATCTCAGCGGGGGTTTCATAGCTGGGGCCTAGCAGGGCGGCGTAGATTCCCTCGTGCAAAGGGATTTTGAGCTTGGCGGCTTCTTCGCGGGCGATCTGACGATAGGCTCGCGAGTAGGCTTGCGTCATGTCGGGGAAGCGCACGCCGAAACGGTCGTCGTTGGGTCCGACCAGCGGGTTGGTTCCCTGCAAATTGATGTGATCGCGGAGAAGGACGAGCGCGCCTTGCGAGTAGCCGAGATTGATCCCTCCGGCGGCGTTGGTCAGGATCACCGCTTTTATTCCCATTCGAGCAAAAACGCGGATGGGGAAAATGACTTCCTGTGCCGAATATCCTTCGTATTGGTGGACGCGGCCTTGCATGGCGGCGACCGGGACTGAGCCGGCATTGCCGATGACGAGACGGCCCGCGTGTCCGATGGCGGTGGATTGCGGGAATGACGGAATGTCGGCGTAGGGGACGCGGGTGGCATCGGTGAGCGAGTCGGCGAAGGCGCCGAGGCCGGAGCCCAGAACCAGGCCGATCGTGGGGCGGAGTGGCGTTCGTTTCAGGATCAGGTGGGCGGCGTCGTCGGCTAGCGTGAATGGGTCGGGCATGGTTTTTTACGAACGAACCACAGAGTACACAGGGAAACACAGGGAATACCTCTGTGAGCCACTGTGTCGTGGTTAGAGGCGCTACTCACAAATCGCCGTCGGATAAATGGCGGCCATGGCCGTTTTTGTCCAGCCAATCATACAGAAATGTCTGGTAGAGGTAGGAGGCGACGATCTCTTCGCCGAGTTCGTGGGTGTCGGTGCAGATGAACGGCAGGCGCAGGCCGGTCAACACCGCGATCAGCGATTGCGTGATGCGGTTGGGGTTGGCGGCGCGGTAGGGATATTCGGATTTGATCTCGGTGAGCGACGAAGTGACTACGAGCAGGCTGTGGGGAAGTTCGGCCATGCGGCGTAGGCGGTTGATGAAGACGGCGCGGTTGGTGGTGAACGAGCAGATCAGGTCGGCGAGATCCTTGCGCTCCACCGAGCAGGAGTCTTCCATGCCTTCGACGGAGTAGTCGCCGAGGCGCAGGGCACGGTGCTCGATGCGGGCGAACCATCCTTTAAAGCGGCGGAAGGAGAGCGGATTTTGCTCGCGCGTGTCAACGATGGCGACCGGCAAGGGCGCGCGGAGTTGGGTGCCTCCGCGCTCGGGAATGACGGGCAGCGGCGGATGCGGGACGGGCGCGGTCAGCGTGGTCCATTGCAGCGGGGACGGGATTAGGGTTCGTTTGCGGGGCACCAGTTTGAATAGTTTAACGGTTTGCGATTCCCACTTCTCGCAAAATCGGCGAGAAGTGGGGCACCCCAGGTACGCGCTGCGGAGAAATGCAGAGATCCTTCGCCTCGTTCCAGATGACGAGGCTGGCGATTCTGCTACATTGTTTCGGTATGCTGCAGGTTTCTCCCAAGGCGGCTCGCGGGTTTGCCAGCGATAACAATGCCGGAGTGCATCCGGAAGTTCTGGAGGCGATTGCGCGCGCCAATGACGGGCACGTGATCGCGTACGGCGAGGACCGCTACACGCGGTCGGCCATCGCCAAATTCGAAGAACATTTCGGCAGCGGGATCGAGGTCTTCTTCACTTTTAACGGGACCGGGGCCAACGTGCTCGGGCTGCAGGCATTGTGCCGGCCGTATCACGCGGTGCTGTGCAGCGACTACGCGCATATTTATACCGATGAGTGCGCGGCGCCGGAGAAGTTTTTAGGCTCAAAGCTGATTCCGCTGCCGCATCAGGACGGCAAGATCACGGTGGATTCGGTGCGGCACGCCTATCACGGGATTGGCGACCAGCATCACGTGCAGGCGCGGGTGGTCTCGATTACGCAGTCCACCGAGATGGGGACGGTTTACCAGCCGGAAGAAATTCGCGCGCTGGCCGATTTTGCCCACGAGCGCGAGATGTTTCTGCACATGGATGGAGCGCGCATTGCCAACGCTGCGGAAAGCCTGGGGCAAACGCTGCGCCAGGCGACTCGCGATCTGGGCGTGGATGTGCTGACGTTCGGGGGAACGAAGAACGGCATTCTGGGGGGAGAGGCGGTGGTGTTCTTCGAGGGCAGGCTGGCGAAGGATTTTCTGTTTCTGCGCAAGCAAGGAATGCAACTGGCGTCGAAGATGCGGTTCATTGCGGCGCAGTTCGAGGCGCTGCTGACCAACGACCTATGGCGGCGCAACGCCGGGCACGCCAATCGCATGGCGCGGGTTCTGGAGGCGGAGCTACGGAAGATTCCGCAGGTCCGGATCGCGTGGAAGGTGGAGTCGAATGGCGTGTTCGCGCAGATTCCGCGGCCTGCCATCGAGACGATCAAGGAACAATATTTCTATTATCCTTGGATCGAGGAGGAGTGCATCGTCCGCTGGATGTGCTCGTTCGATACGACCGAGGAGGATGTGCGCGAGTTCGCGAGCTTCGTGGCTCAGGCAGTCAAGAGCTAGAGCCTGCGCCCTTTAGCGGCTCGGCGCAAATGGTACGGGTGATTTCTCTGGGCGGACTCTGCGTTAAGAGCTTCGTAATCGCAGAGATCGCAAAGAGGTGCCGCGGAGAACGCGGAGGCAGAACAGCCATTGAATGCATTACCAGGCGACGCTCATGCTATTGCTTTTTGCTGCCACATTTAATAAATTGAGCCATTCCCCAGCCGTAGTGTGCGCACCGGCCGCTCGGTCCCAGGAGCTAGCATGATCCGCAAGTGGTTCGCAATCACCGCACTCGTGGTCACGGCGATTACATTGTTGAGCCTGGCGAGTTGCGCGCGCAGTCAGAAACTGACGTCAATTAACATCCAGCCCGGGAACGGCACGTTCGCCACTGTAGATCCATCTGCCTTTTTTATATACAAAGCCTACGGCACTTACATTCACCCGCCGCAAACGCTTGATATCACGACGCAGGTGACTTGGAATTCAGACAATCCGCAGGTCGCCCAATTCACCAGCCCGGGTCAGATCTCGCCTAATACGAGCTGTGGCGTAGCGCAGATTTTTGCCAGCATGCATAACAGCTCCAACGATGTGATCAGCAACACGGTTTCAATTACCGTGGATGGTCCGGCTAGCCTGGGCTGCCCGCAGAACACGGTTACGTTCAATCTTTCTGTGAATGTGACTGGTGGCGCCAACGGTACGATCGTGAGCGCGCCCGGCGGTATCAATTGCGGAACGGCCTGTGCCGCGTCGTTCCCGGCCGGTTCCTCGGTCACCCTGACGGCGACGCCCCTTACCGGGCATTCTTTCGGAAGCTGGGGCGGGTGCACATCCAGTTCGGGCGCCACATGTAGTGTGACCATGAATGGCGATGTGACGGTTACCGCTTCGTTTATCTGAGCTAGGGCGGGCCGCTACTCAGTCTCGCTCAGCAGTTTCTCCAGCGTGGGCTTGTGCTTTTCCGGCTTTTTCTTTTTCTCGATCACAATTTTTTCTGCGGGAGGCGAGCCGACGCGCTCGCGGGCCAGTTCTTTGACCGCAGTGACGGCGCGAAAGGGCTTCGCTTTCTTCTTCCTGGGCATGCCATTTGGCCCCAACAGCGTGATTCTAACTGAAACAACTTCTCAACCACAGGGACACAGAGGAACACAGGCGACAACGAGGGGACGATTCGGGCTTTGATGCCGCTGAGTGTGCAATAATTTACAGTTGCTCGGAGTTCTAGGGCTGATCCGGGCGCGGCAAACCTTATGGAAGAGCGCGATTTTTTTGACGAAAAGCAGGAGAAGAAAGCGGCTTCGCTTAATTGTCCGCATTGCCACCAGTCGGCGGAGTATGAGGTAACGTGGATCGTCCGCACAAAAAAGCGGCAGCTGGCGGGGCGCGCCGATGAGCGCGACCGCGCCCGGTTCGCGAAATTCCGGTCCTACATGGTGCGCAAAGACGACGTGATGGCGTGCAAGAACATGCGATGCCGGAAGCGGTTTGACATCTCCGGGCAGTCGACGGTGCTGACGGAGTAGGCGGGGGCCGAAGCCAGCGATTCTTTTTGACGCCTCACGCGGCGCTAAAGCGCCGCTCTTCCACGGAACTTCTTCCACGCTGCTTCATGCACGGTGCTTCAATCGTCGGTGCATCAGGCGCCGGTGAATAAAGCAGTCAGATCAAGGGGATGCTACTTCCTCGGTCCTCACTCCCGCGAGTATTCCGGCTGAAGGATTCCCGGCAGACCCTCAAGGCCCACCTTTTTTCCTTCGCGTTCGGCGAAAGCGATCAGCTCTTTTTCAACGTCCGGCGCTAGCGGGTGGCGTACGTAGGTGGAGAGCAACTCATCCACACGCTGGCGGGCGCGTTCGAGGATGCTGGGACTTGAGCCGTCCATTGCGTTCAGTCCCCGGTCGATCACTGCGGAGGGGAAGTGCTGTTCTTTGCGGAAGAGGGAGCGGGTTTCTTTCAGCTTCAGAAAATCTCCGTGCAATCCAGTTTGCGCGAACATGGCGGTGGCCAGGGAATCGCCACGCGGTTCGATGCTTTCAATCAGGCGCTGGGCCGAGGCGATGGCTTCGGCGTCGATGACCAGCTTCTCGATGCTGTGGCAGGCGAGGAAATCGAGCATGCCCGCGCCGGAAATCATGTTGATGCCGGTTAGCGCTCCGAGTATTGCTGACATGCCGCTTTCCATTTCGATCTGCGCGTCGACCACGCGGCCATCGCCGGCGACCATGTAGGCATGCGTAGGCAGCCCAAGATGCTTTCCCACCTGCGCGCAGGCCACATCGAGCATGGCGGTTTCGATAGCGCCCATGGGAGTCTTGCCGGTGCGCATGTCGAAGATGGCGGGCGCGCCTCCCCAAACGATGGGGGCTCCGGGCTGGGCGAGTTGATGAATGGCGACGCCGCTGATGCATTCGGCGGCGTGCTGGACGACTGATCCGGCGAGCGTGACTGGAGCGGTGGCGCCGGCAAGCGGCATGCTCACTATTTCGGCGGGGATTCCGGCGCGGGCCAGATCGACAAGATTTTGCGAGGCGAATTCGGACCAGTTGAGCGGCGGGGAGGGGCAGACGTCGAAGATGGCGCGAGGGTGCTGGCGGAGGGCTTCGCGTCCTCCGCTCTCGATGGCGAGCAGGTCAATGAGCGTGTGCAGGCTTCCTGCGGAAAACGCGCCCGTGACCACTGGCTTTTCCGAATACCACAGCACGAGCAGGAGGCGATACCAGTCGCCGATTTCCTGGGGAACGTCGTTGCACACTATGGCGGTGGATTGCGCGGCGAACTGCGGGAGCATCTCGGCGGCCTGCACGAGGCGGACAAGATCGGTTGACATCGCTGGACGCGGCTGCTGGGTGTCGGGATCGAGAATGTTCAGGCAGGACGAACCGGGATCGAATTGGACGCTATCTCCGCCATAGTGAACGGCAGGCTTGCCCAGGCGGTCGTAGAGAGAGAATTCGCGAGGAACGAGTTCCAGCAGACGTAGAGCCAAGAGCTCCGGGATGTGGGCAACGCCTTCTTTCACCGTGACCCCAGCCTCGCGCAGCAGGTCTTCAACGTAAGGAGCCACGCGGACACCTGGGTCCTCGATCAGTTGGAAGGCTTCGGCGAGGATGCGTTCGATGAACGGTTGGTCGAGGAGTTCGAATTTCGGTCTCATGATTCCTTTTTCTTGCAGCCGCGTAGGGACGGACCCAGGGTCGTCCCGTGGTGCGATGCCAGCGTGGCAGCTCACAAACCGTCGCCAAAACCGCCCGGACGAAATGCGTCCGGGGCTACGTGGCCGTTTTTTGCTCCATGAATTCGCGGGCGAGGGCGACGGCGCTCATGGCGTCTTTGGCATAGCCGTCGGCGCCGATTTCGTCGGCCCAGCGGCGCGTCACGGGTGCGCCTCCAACCATCACTTTCACTTGCGAGCGCAGGCCGGACTTTTCCAATGCTTCGATCACGCCTTTTTGATTGCGCATGGTTGTGGTCAGCAGGGCCGAGACGCCGATGATGTCGGCGTTCAGCTCTTTTGCCCTGGCAGCAAATGTTTCGCCGGCCACGTCGACTCCGAGATCGTGGACGCGGAAGCCGTGCGCGGTGAGCAGCGTGCCAACGAGAATCTTGCCGATTTCATGGATGTCGCCCCTGGTCGTGCCCAGCAGCACGACTCCCGCCATGGGCCGTTCGGTGCCCAGTTTGCGCAACTCAGGATCAAGCACGGACATTGCTGCTCGCATCGCCTCGGCAGAAGCCATCATGTCAGGGAGAAACATCTGGCCGCGAGCGAATTGCTCGCCGACATCATGCATGCCGGGAACGAATCCGTGGTTAATGGCATCGAGGGGCGCGGTGCCGGCAGTCATGGCCTGCTGCGCGAGGCTGCAGGCAGTATCGGGCGCGCCGTCAATGATACTTTGCCGCATGGCGGAAAAAGTTTCGTTGGGCATAACAGCCTCTCGGCCATGCTGACGTGGGCGGGTGGGCGCAGTCTGTGATTAGGATCACAGTGCGGTGGTTTCCAACCACAGCGCGCGGTCATTTATACTGACAGGTTTTCGGGTGGCTACCGGAAGTCACCGGGCGAAGGAGTCTTAGCTTGAAAATCCTGGTTTGCATGAAGCAGGTGCCGCAGAAAGATGCTCCGCTGAAGCTCAATGAGAGCGGGACGTGGATCCGCGAGGATGTTTCATACGAGGTCAACGAGCCGGACGCCTATGCGCTGGAAGAGGCGCTGCGCCAGCGCGAGAAGCACAAGGGCGAAGTCGTGGTCATCACCAGCGGTCCCGCGCGGGCGCAGCAGGTGCTGCGCGAGGCGCTGGCCAAGGGCGCGGACCGGGCGATTCATCTGGAAGACGACAAGTTCGTGGGGCTCGACGCGTTCAACACGGCGAAGGCTTTTGCGGCGGCGATTAAGGACGAGCCATTCGATCTCATCTTTACCGGGCTGCAGTCCGACGATTACGGATACGCCCAGACAGGCGTAATTCTGGCTGAGTTGCTGGGCTGGCCGCACGCGACCATCATCATGCAGATCGAAAAGACCGACAGCGGGATTCGGGTAAAGCGCGAGCTGGAGGCGGGATATTTTCAGTTCGTCGATATGCCCACACCAGCGGTGCTGACGATCCAATCGGGTATCAACAAACTGCGCTACGCGACGCTGATCGGCATCAAGCAGGCCAAGAACAAGCCGCTGCGGAAGGTGCCGATGGCGGAGGTGCAGGCGGCGATTGGAGCGAATCTGCAGAAGATCGAGCGGCTGTATATTCCGCAGAAAACCAAGAAGACGGAGCACATTGAGGGTTCGCCGGCGGAGATTGCGAAGAAGTTGGTGGACAAGCTGAGGAATGAGTTGCGGGTGTTGTAGAGACGGCCGAGCTTCGCTCGGCGGACAGCCGAGGGCGGCTGTCCCCACATGGGTTTTGCCAGGAGCTAGAGGCTAAGAGCTTATTTATGCCAGATACGATTCTTGTGGTTGTCGAACAGCGCGAAGGGAAGCTGAATCGCGTTTCGTGGGAAACCATTACCGCCGGGCAAGCGATTGCTGCCGCGACGGGCTGGACGCTGGAAGCGGCTGTAGTCGGCGCCGCGTCCATCGCGACCGAAGTCGCCGCGAAGAAGGTCGCGAAGGTCTATTCCGTCGAGTCTCCCAAGCTGGAGCCATATACGCCGGATGCGTTTGCCGCCGGACTGAAGCAGTTCCTCGGCACGAAGCAGCCCAAGCTAGTGCTGATGCCGCACACCTATCAGGTGCGCGATTTCGTGCCCAAGCTGGCGACGGCGATGGGACGCACCGTCATCAGCGACTGCATTGGATTCAAGCACGAAGGCGGCAAGCTGGTGTTCACGCGGCAGATGTTTCAGGGCAAGCTGGCGGCGGACGTAAGTTTCGCGAGCGATGCTCCGTGGTTCGCGACGTTTCAGAACGGGGCGTTCCGCGGGGATAAGGCGGAAGCGGGCACGAGCGCCGCTCCAGTGGAAACGGTGACGGTCGAGATCGCCGACGGTGTGATCCGCAACAGGCCGCAGGAAGTCTTCAAGGAAGCCAAGCAGGCGGTCGATCTCACCCAGGCAGAGATCATCGTGGCGGTGGGGCGCGGCATCAAAGAGCAGAAGAATATTGAGATCGCGAAGCAGTTGGCGGATGCGCTGGGCGGAGATCTGGCGGCCTCGCGTCCGATCTGCGATTCGGGATGGCTGCCGATGGACCGCCAGATCGGGTCGTCGGGGCAGACGGTTGCGCCCAAGCTGTATCTGGCGTTGGGCATCAGCGGCGCGATCCAGCATATTGTCGGGATGAAAGGCTCGCGGGCCATCATCGCGGTGAATAAAGATTCCGAGGCGCCCATCTTTGAAATCGCAGATTATGCGGTGGTGGGCAATTTGTTCGACATCGTTCCGCCGCT
>DASYYT010000199.1:0-14844 GCA_035949755.1 Candidatus Sulfotelmatobacter sp. | reverse complement strand
TGCAACAAGGCTTTTCGCACGCCCGGAATAACGCGTCATTTGTGAGAGTCAATCAAAGGACAGGCGGGCCGGCCCGTCCTCGGTTCGCTTTGTCTTCGGGCCAGGGCGATGATTCTTGGCGCGAGAAACGCCAGCGCCTATCGCACCGCGGCAAGCACCGTGATAAAACGACCGTAACAAAGGGTCGTAAAGGGGGTCAAGACACGGCCCCATGGCGCTTACCGTATGTGGCAATGCAGCCTGCGCACTATTGTCGGCAAGTGCCAAGAGGCGGGATTTCTCGCGGGCCGCCTCGAAAAGGAGCTCCTAATGCAGAATCCAGTCGCCTTCTTTCTGCACGAATTGGAACCCGTAACGCGGGTAGGGTGTGTCGCTTCCCTCTGACCTGACGACACGCGCCTTGCCCCTGAATTTTGTCCCCCCAGCATCAAGGTACACCTCGACGATCGATTCCTTCGCGAGCGGCGCCGTGCACCCGCAAAAGAAACCGTCTTTGCTGACGTTTTCCGTGGCGCTCGATTCTTCGAAAGGTTTCCCGTTGCTGTCGGTTCCCCGCAGTTTCAGCGCAACGTGGAGACGAACGCGCAGTTCTTTTCGGCGCTCGGGCTGCGCGGCGTGCAAAACTTTTTCCAGGCCGGCTCGCAGCGCATCAAAGTCAACTGGCTTCTCGAAGTACGCGACCGCACCGAGTTCCTTGCAGAATGATTTGGTGCTTGCGCCGGCTTCTCCGCTAATGATGACGATGGGGATGCGCTGGGTGGAAGTCATGGATTTCAATGTGCGGCAAAGCTCGAAGCCGGAGTAATTGGGCATTCTGAGATCGAGCAGGATGGCGCTCGGTTTATTCTGCATGGCCATAGCCAGGGCCTGCCCCGAGTCTCCTGTATCGAGAATCTCGTAGCGGTCTGCCAGATTGATTCGCAGCAGGCGCCGTATGGCGTCTTCGTCATCAACGATCAACAATTTATTCATGGTGTGATTGCCTCCTATCGGCTCGATTTGACGCCAGGGCCCCCCGCGAGCGGCTGTTCCGCGCCCTTTACCTTGTCTGTTTTCTCCGGCTCTTGGGCGGCGCCCAATAGCTCCCGCACTTTGCGCACCAGCGCTTCCTCGGTGAACGGTTTATGAAGCAAGTGCGTGCCCGCCTCAAGCACCCCGTGGCCGGCGATAAAGCTGTCGGTGTAACCGGACATATAGAGCACCTTCATGTCCGGGTGGCGCGGAGCAAGCCGTTCCGCGAGCACGCGCCCGTTGATTCCGGGCATGACTACATCGGTGAGCAGCAAATGAATCGGGCCAGGGTTCTGAGCGGCTACCTGCTCAGCTTCAGCGCCGTCCGCTGCCGTCAGGACGTGATATCCATTTTCCTTCAGAAATAATTGCGCCAGCGCGCGCAAGGGCTGCGCGTCTTCGACCAACAAGACGGTTTCAGATCCGCGCAGCGTCGGCGCCGCCTGGATGCTCTCTCGCTTGGTTGCGACGGGTTGTTCGATTCGCGGCAGGTAAACCTTGAACGAAGCTCCCTTCCCTTTCTCGGAATCAACAGCGATGTAACCGTTGCTCTGTTTCACGATTCCATAGACGGTGGCAAGACCCAGGCCCGTTCCTTTGTCCCGCCCCTTGGTGGTAAAAAACGGCTCGAAGATTTGCGCCTGGATTTCCGGATCCATTCCCGTGCCGGTGTCGGTGACGCCCAGCATTACGTACTGGCCGGGAACCGATCCTGGATGTTCTCTGGTGAAAGCCGTATCCATCTCCGCATTTTCTGTCCGGATTGTGAGTTTGCCGCCATCCGGCATGGCATCGCGCGCGTTGACGACGAGATTCATCAGCACTTGTTCGATCTGGCCTTGGTCCGCCTTTACCTGGCCAATCGCCGGGTCCAGAACGAAATTCAGCTGAATGTCTTCGCCGATCAGCCGAGGCAGCATCTTCTCCATTTCGGATACCAGCGTGTTTAGGCTCAAAATCACCGGGTCAAGAACCTGCTGCCGGCTGAACGCCAGAAGCTGCCTCGTCAACGACACAGCGCGCTGGCCAGCTTTCTCAACCTCCTCTGCGTATTCATAGGAGGGTTGCCCGGGAAGCAGACTTCGTTTCATCACCTGGACGTAGCCGATGATGACGCCAAGAAGGTTATTGAAATCGTGGGCGATTCCGCCGGACAGCCGGCCGACGGCCTCCATCTTCTGCGCCATGCGCAACTGCCGCTCCAGCACGCGCCGCTCGGTCACGTCTTCTGCAAAGACATCAATATGCGCGCCGCTGCCGCCCTTTACCGTCCAGCCGCTGCACCTGACGGTGATGAAACTGCCGTCTTTCCTCTTCCATTCGACTTCTATGTCCCTGAAATGCTGGTCTTGCAGAAACAGTTCGCTGATTTTCTGATGCTCCGCCGGACGACGGTAAATGCCGCTGGCCAGATTGACGGCTAGCAATTCCTCCTGCGACGCATACCCGAGCATTCTAACCAGGGCCGGATTCACCAGCAGCAGCCTCCCGCTCGGGTCCGCCTGAAAAATGCCATAAGGCGCGTCTCCCACCACGGAACGAAAACTGGTCTCGGATCGCTCGAGCGCCTCGGCCGCGAGCTTCCGTTCGGTTATATCGCGGTTGACAATGATCATTTTTTCAGGCTGGCCTTCGGAATTCGGGATCACGCTGGCTGTCGATTCCAGTACCCGCCAGGTGCCGTCCTTGTGGCGGAAGCGATATTCCATGGGCCGGCCAATGCCCGAACGCCGCGCTTCCTCAGCTGCCTCCTTCACGCGTTCTCTGTCCTCAGGGTGGATCTGCTCGAAAGAAGACGAATTTTTCAATTCCTCTGGTGAATAGCCGAGGACTCTCTCGTAGGAAAGGCTGTTGTAAACGCGATTTCCGTCCACGTCCACAACGGCAATCAAATCCGCCGCGTTCTCGCTGATCAGCCGGAAGAGTTCTTCCCGCTCCATCCATTTGCGGCGGATTCTGTGTATCTGCAATTGCTGATAGAGGGTGTAAATATCGAAGAGGAGGACCAGTCCCAGCAGCCCTCTCACCATTTGCGGCACAAAAAGAGGGATAGATGAGCCGCTCTCTCCTCTCTCCAGCCCAGGGAGCAGAAACGAGACAAGTCCAGCAGTGAGCAATAGAGTGATGGCGATGGCCACGGACCACAGCCACCAATCGCGCCTGTCCATCTTGCGAAAATTCACCGAGAGGGTCTCGCCCCGTGGTCTCTGTCCCGCCCGCGCCTGACTAGAGGTCTTGGGATTCATCGCCGATCACCGGCCCGCGCCTGCTTCCCGCAGCACCCGGGATTTCGCCGCGCACCGCTGGCGCGGGCTACGGTTGGCCTGAGGACGAACCTATCCGCTCTGTCGTTCTGCTGCATTTGCCGCGGTTCTCCTTATCGGTATCGGTCTCAAAACGCGAGACAAGGATTCTCGCCCCGCCGACGCTCTGCCGCGCCACGAACTGAATCCATCGAGGGAAGCACCGGGAGCACTGTTCCCTTCGATCGAATGAATTATTTCTAAATAACGCCTGCCAAAAATCAGTCGTTGCTTCGTTTGCTATCGGGCGCCCCGGCCGGTAAGACGAGCGGGCGCGTTCGCGCGCCGATTACCTCATCCGCCAGGGATTAACGGCTGGAGGAAGTTTTGCAGCTGCCGGCGCTCGCCGGCCCCGAGGTTTACGAACTGAATGCTCATGCACCCGGTTCCGGCGGCGCGAATTACCTGCGCGTCCAAGCGCAGGGGCGGTCTGCCGACCTCGAGTTCGAGGATGACCGTCACGCGAGTATCGGGGGCCAGCGCGCGCGTGGACTCGACCAGCGCGCCGCCCAGGCTGAGGTCCACGGTGGCGCCGTCGAGGCGATCGCCATTTGATTCCAGAGAGACCCGGCAACGCAGCATGACCCGCGCGGAGCGCTGCCTTTCGCGTTCGATGGCGCCGCGGACCGCGCGGACCAGCTTCAGCAGCTTGTTGCGCCCGACCGGCTTAAAGAGAAAAAACTCTACGCCCGCTTCGAAAGCCTGCCGGGCCGCGGTGCGATCTTCCTCTCCGCTGATCATCACGATCACGGTAGAGGCGTTCGGCCGCGAGGCGCGAATCTGCCGCGTCAGTTCGGCCCCATCCGGAGGAGGCATGCGCAGATCCAGAAAGACGGCATGAAATTTCTCCCGCCTCAGGCGTTCCGCGGCTTCGGCGCTGTTGGTTAGCGAGGCCGCTTCCAGCTCTGCCGATCGCAGGATTTCACAGATGAATTCACAGGTTCGGGGATCATCGTCTACCACCAGGACCCGCGCAGGTAAAGTCGCGTCGCGCTCGGGCGGGCGATGGTCGTCTCTGCTCAAAGCCTGCATTTTGTCGTCCCCGGGGAGTCCTTCGAAAGGACTACCGCGCCGGTGAAACCTTTCCGCCCTGGGTCAGCCAGTGGTCCAGCTGGACGGCCAGGCTTCTGAAATCCACCGGCTTCGACACGCATCCGTTGCATCCGGCCTCGAGAATGCGCGCTTGATCGACGGCCATGGCATGCGCGGTAACGGCGATCACCGGGATTTCGCGAAGCTCAGGCTGCCGGCGAAGCCACTGCGCCAGCGCAAGGCCGTCATCGGCGCCGAGCTGCACATCGAGCAGGACCACCTCGGGCCGCGGGTCCCCGAAACAGCAGTAGGCTTCCTCGAGCGTGGCCGCGGCGCTCACTCCGTAGCCTTCCGATTGCAGCCAATCGCATAGCAGTTCGCGGTTGGCCGGATTGTCCTCCACAACCAGAACGCGGTGCTTCATGATTCCTCGGCGATTGGCGCGAGCGACCGGTTCAATTGTTTGAGCAGGGCCTCCTGCCAGGGCTCGTGCTTTTGGAACAGCGCCGCCGAGTGCCTCTGCAGGTATTCGGTTTCCTGCAGGGTCAGCTCTTTGCTGGTCAGCACAAACACTGGCAAATCGGCGGTCTGTGGATCCTGCCGCCATTCGGCGAGAAGCTGGAAGCCGCTCACCTCCGGCATGACCAGGTCGAGAATCACCAGCTCCGGAAGGGAACTGGCCACGCAGCTGCGGGCTTCGGCCCCGCCGCTGGCAGTGCCCACCACGTATCCCTGCTTCACGAGCAATTCCGCGATGAACTCGCGCGTGGGCGGGTCATCATCTACCACCAGAATGGGACGCATTTGCCGCGCGCTCCCCTGCCGGCCCAGGCAGCGCTCCACGGCGGCCACCAGGCTGGCCTTCTCCACCGGCTTCACCAGGTATTCATCGGCACCCAACAGCGCCCCGGTGGCCGGCTGATCCACGACGGAGACCACCACCACGGGAATCCGTTCGGTGCGCGGGTCGCTCTTCAAATCCAAGAGAAGCCCCCACCCGTTGATCGGCTTCATGATGATGTCCAGGGTGATGGCCTGCGGTTGCAGTTCGGCGGCCACTTCCAGAGCGCGGCGCGGCTCGGAGCACACCGCCACGCCGTAGCCGGAAGAAGCCAGGTGCGATTCGAGCAGATGCGCGGCAACAGGATCGTCTTCAACGACCAGAACTCGTGCGGGACCCACTGTCGGATTTCTCGCTCCCGCTTTGCGGCCCTCCCTCTCTTCGGCTCGGAGAACCAGGGGCAAGGTGAAGTGGAAGCAGCTTCCCGAGCCAAGCTCGCTTTCCAGGGCAAGATGGCCGCCGTGCAGCTCAACCAAGCGCTGGGTTATGGCCAGACCCAGCCCGGTGCCTTCGGTCGCATCGCCGGACTGCCGCAGCCGGTAGAAAGCTTCGAAGATCCGCTTCTGTTCTCCGGCGGGAATGCCCGGGCCGGAGTCGCGGATTTCCACGCGGACCATGTGGCCGGCGCGGCGCGCCGCCAGTTCGATCTTTCCGCCCTCGGGAGTAAATTTGATGGCGTTGCCCAGCAGGTTCATCAATACCTGGCGAAAGCGCGTGGAATCGGCGCGGACCGTCAGTCCCGGCGAGGCTTCCTGGGTCATGGTGTGATTTTTCTTGTCCGCGAGAGGGCGCAGCGCGTCCAAGGCTTCGGAGAACAAGGATCCGAGGTTCACATCTTCCAGCGCCAGCTGCAGGCGACCGGCCTCGATCCGCGAGAGATCCAGGATGTCGTTGATCAGCCGCAGCAGATGCTTGCCTCCGGAGTGAATGTGGGTGACGTAGCGGCGCTGGCGGTCATTGAGCGGCCCGTAGCGCTCCTCGGTCAGGAGGTCGGAGAAGCCCAGAACCGCGTTGAGCGGAGTGCGCAACTCGTGGCTCATCGTGGAAAGAAACTGATCCTTGAACCGGCTGGAGCGTTCAGCCTCTTCCTTGGCGCGCACCAGGGCCTCCTGGGTTTGCTTCAGGTCGGTGACGTCTCGCGCCATGGCGTAGATGAGCTCTCCGGCGATCACCGGCGTGGCATTCCATTCGAACCATCGGTAGGATCCGTCCTTGGCACGATAGCGGTTTTGAAAAGAGACGGCTCCCTCGCCTTTTCTCTGGCTCTCCACCTCCTGCGCGGTCGCCTGCCGGTCGTCGGGATGAATGAACTCGAGGAAAGGCTTGGCCAGCAGCTCTTCGACGGAGTATCCCAGAACCTTTTCCCAGGCGGGATTGAGACGCTTGAAATATCCGTCGCCGCCGGCGATGCACAGCAGGTCGACGGATAAAGTGAAATAACCGTCGAGCATTTCGCGGGCCTTCTTGCCTTCCGCGATGCGCCGGGCGAGCTCTTCGTTGGCGGCCTTGAGGTGCACATTGGCCTCCTGCACCTCGCCGGTTCGCGAGTAAATCTCGGCCTCCATCTGCGCGGCGCGCGCGCGCAGGTCTTCGGTGAGTTTCTGTTGCTGCGCTCCCTGCTGGCTGAGCCGGACGAATTCGGTCACGTCCTCTACGCGGTGAATGATGTAGGTGACACTGCGGTCCGGCCCGAGAACCGGCGAATTGACCGGACTCCAATAGCGTTCCTCGAACCCTCCCCCTTCCCGCTGTGGCTTGCGGATGTCGTATTTCTGCACGGCCATGCTGTCGGCAAGCTTCTCGCGGAGCACCCGCTCCAGCGAACTGCGCAGATTACTGGCGCCGGTGGCCGAGGGATCCTCCGGATTGTCCGGGAAGACTTCGAAGAGCGCGCGCCCCAGAATCTCTTCTCGTTTGGTCATGGTCGCGCGGAGGTAAGCGTCGCTGGCGGCAACGATCTTGAGCTCCGGCGTGAGCACCAGGTACAGCCCGGGCACCGACTCGAACAGCGCCTGAAAATCCGGGGTGGGAAGGGATGGAGGAGAGCCCTTGCCGGAGCTAGCGTTCATTCCCGGCCCCCGCGAGCTGAGGCACCGGCAGGGCCACCAGCCGCTCGAACTCCCCGACCAGGGAGCCGTCCCACCATCCCCGCGCTACCTCTTCCTTCATCACCGCGAATGCCCGTTGCGGAGCAAGGGCGTCCCGGTAAGGGCGCCTGGTCGTCAAAGCGTCGTAAATATCGACGGTCTGCAAGATGCGCGCGATGAGGGGAATCTCGCGGGCCTTGAGCCCGTCGGGATAACCCGAGCCGTCGCCCTTTTCGTGGTGATGACGAATCGCAGGCAGAACCGGGCGAAATGACTTCAGAGGGGAGCAGATGCGCTCTCCCGTGACCGGATGCTCGCGCATGATGGCCCACTCCTCTTTGGTCAAGGGACCAGGTTTGAGCAGTATCTGCTCGGGCACCGCGACTTTGCCGATGTCATGGATGGTTCCGGCGCGCCGGAGGGCCACCTGCATTTCTTCTCCGAGGTTCAGCCGTTCTGCCAACGCGACCGCATACTTCGAAAGGCGGTCGCAGTGCCCCTCGGTACAGGGATCCTTGGCCTCAATGCTCAGCGCCAGTGCGAAAAGCACGCTCTCGGCGCTTTCCAGTTCGTCGGTGAACTCCTTGATGCGAAGAAGGGATTGCACGCGGGCCAGCAGTTCCTGCTTGTTGACGGGCTTGTTCAGAAAGTCGTCCGCGCCGCACATGGCCCCGTGAACGCGGTCGTCCGCGCCGGCGAGCCCGGTGACCAGGACCACAGGTATAAGGCGCGTCTGCGGCTGAGACTTGAGAGCCAGGCAAGTGGAGAAGCCGGTCTTGCCCGGCATCATCACGTCCAACAGAACCAGGTCCACGCGAGACTCGCGGACACGATCGAGGACGCTCAGTCCGTCTGGAACGCAAAGCACACGGTAACCCGCCCCCTCGAGAAGCGCTGCGAGGAGGTCGCGATTCGTTTCCTCATCGTCGGCGACCAGAATGGTGCGCCGGGAAGTCTCCGCCTGAACCATGCGCTTCTCCTAAAGCGAGCGGAAGCGAAATCCGCAGAAGCGGACGCCACACCATCCCTTGTAATTTCGCACTATTTTAAACTCGGTACCTGAACGACAAGATAACAGCGTCAGTTTGTTCTGCCGAAGAGTCAACAGGCCGAGGCTGCTGGCCCGGAATCCGGCTCCCGTTCGATTCGCGCAGAACGCCAATGCCAGGCCTTTTTCTGATGGAACGAGCGACGCCCCAAAGGCCGAATCCCGCCACAGGAAGGGCCGCAGAGGCGGTTTGGCCGCGATTTTGCGCGGTCCTGACCGCCCGCCCGAGCGCCCATGGTCCGCCGTTTTCCAGAGAAGTCCGCCTCCCGAGCCGGCTGGCGGGCCAAAGTGGGAGCGGGCTACGGGCAGGCTGAGAGGACCGCCGCAGGCCGCTTGGTATCCTAAGCAAAATCGAAAATTTCCGCGCAGAGCATCGACTTTCCGGAACGTGATTCAAGAGGGCGCAAAGCCGAGCAGCGGTCCAGCATTCTTCCCGCCTGCCTCAAGATCACCAGGGGCTGTGAAATGCGCTTGGCGAATCATCCCGGGAGTTACGGGATGACTGCCAGAAGCGCCCAAAGGAAACGCCGCTGCGCCCGCTTCCGGGCAGGAGAGCCGCTGCGGGAAAACGAGCGGCGCATGCGCCGCTTTGCGGAAAATCGAGGCGGCGTAAGCACTCGTCCACACGGCCAGCCCGCAGGCCGCTTGGTTCCCTAAGCAAAAGCAAAAATTTCCGCGAGCGCCTGCGCTGCGGTATCAGTATCATCGCTGCAAAATCCTGAATTGCGGTGAGGTCTCTGGTTTGCCCCCGGTTCGGTCTGGGTCATGCCGGACGCGAGGGAGCATGAGGGAGGTTGAAGCCAACCCAGCGCTTCAACAGATTGCGGAACGGAAGCGCCTTCGCGCTCGCCGCGCCGCGGAACGTGATAATCGCCAGCCCTCCGGGATTCATGTTTTGGACAATGCATCGCAAAGTTATTGACATATGCAATTGAATGGTTAGGATATGCACGCGCGAGCGGCAAAACAGCGGGACCCGGTGAAACGAGGGCGGTTTCTTGCTGGCAGAGCCGCGTGTTTTGGCCATCGGGACTGCAGGCGGGCAAAACCAGGAGGTGTCAAGTGCGAAATTCCTTGCGGCAGGCGAGCATGCACGCGTTGCGGCCGGCGATTGCTCTATCGGCGGCTTGGATGCTGGCGATCGCGCCGATGCCCTGTTATTCAGCGGGCGCGATTCCCGTGGGGCAAATCGCCGCCAAGGGCCATGCGCAGATCAACGGCATGAGCGCCGTCAGCGGCGCCACGATTTTTGCAAATGACCGCGTGGACACCGAAGCGGGAGCCATCGCTTCCTTGTCGCTCGCGAACGACCGCCGCGTGGTGCTGCTGGAGAAAAGCTCCGTGCGCATCACCAGCGACGCGGCGGCGCGTCTCACCGCGGAGCTCCGGGACGGAGGCATCGCCGTTTTGAGCCCGGCAAAATCCCCGCTGATCGTCGCCGCCGGCGGAACGGAAATTGTTCCCGGAAAAGAGGGCAGTCTTTTTGCCGTGGAGCTTCACGGGAACGATTTGATCGTCAGCGTGCGCCAGGGCAGCGCCTCGCTCGTAGGAACCGACCGGACCGTCGAGGTGGGTGAAGGGAAGACCCTCGAGGCTTCCGTGCAATATCACCGGCTCGAAGGAGCGGGGGCACCCGGAGTGCGCAACCGCTTCCGGATCGTTCTCATTGTTGCGGGGGCGGCCTTACTGGCGACCACGCTGGTTCTGCTGATCCGGGATCTGGAGACCGGTTGCAAAGTGGTATCGCCGAGCGGAGGGAACTGTCAGGTCACCCATTGATTCGGGGGAGCCGGTCGCAGTGTCGACGTTTCGAGAATCGCGAGAGTGGCAACGAGCAAGCTTAAGGTCTGGGGAACGGGTCAAGGGGTGAGGGTGGTCAGAAAGATCAGAACCTGCTCAGGTGATGCAGCGTGCTTCCGGTGGCTGGCCGTTGCCCTTTTGCTCTTTTCAATTTCTCCGGCCGGCACTCGGGCGCAGAGCCCTCCCACTACGGCGCGCGCCCGGCCCTTTCAGGCGACCGAGAGACACACCGTCCAAGACTACAATCAGCGGATGCTCGAGCTGCTCGAGCAGACGGGCAGCGACCGGAATTCCGCAAATCAGGATTACCGCATCGGCGCCGATGACCTTTTGCAGATCTCGGTCTACGAAGCCCCGGACCTCGGCCGCACGGTGCGGGTTTCCGCAGATGGCCAGATTTCCCTGCCGCCCCTCGGGACGGTGCGGGCCGCCGGATTAACCTCGCGGCAACTGGAAGCGGTGCTCGAAGAGCTGCTGCGCCGCACCTACATGAAAGATCCCCACGTGGGGGTCTTTGTCAAGGAAATGCAGAGCCACCCGGTGTCCGTATTTGGCGCCGTCCAAAAACCGGGCGTTTATCAGATTCGCGGCCCGAGAAGCCTGCTCGAGGTGCTGTCCATGGCGCAAGGTCTGGCCGATGACGCGGGCGATACGGTGATTGTCATGCGCTATGGAGGGCTCTCGGCCGCCGGTTCGGCTAGCGGCACTGATCCTCCGGCGACCGGGGAAAGCGATGCTCCAGCCGAGACCGTTCCCCACGGGCCAAGCCAGTCCGCAACGCTTGCCACCGTGTCCCGAAAGGCTTCCGGAGAGAATTCCACGGAGGTCAGCCTGAAGGCGCTGCTCGATTCGGGCGATCCGCGCTCGAACGTGACGGTCTATCCCGGTGACGTGGTCAAAGTGGCGCGCGCCGGCATCGTCTACGTCATCGGCGAAGTGAACAAGCCCGGCGGATATGTGCTCAAGACCAACGAAAATATCTCCGTGCTGCAGGCCATTGCCCTTGCCGAAGGGCTGACGCACACCTCCTCGGGGAAGCACGCGCGGATCATCCGCACTGACGCGCGCACTGGCATGCGCCGGCAAATTCCCATCAACCTCGGCAAAATTCTCTCCGGCCACGCGCCGGATCCGGTGCTGCAGGCCAAGGATATCGTTTTTGTTCCGAACAGCGCGGCAAAGTCAGCGCTCTATCACAGCACCGAAGGCATCGTGGGAATCGTCAGCGGCGCAGCAATTTATCGGTGGTGACGCAGTGGAACCCGACAAAATTCGACTGTTCGACCGGGCGCTGCCTTCCTCCGAGCACCGGCTCGAACTGCTGCGCGGGTATCCGGAGCCGGAAGCGGAGAATGGCCCGGACCTGCGCGTCTACTGGCGCATTCTTTCGAAGCGGCGCTGGACGGTTTTGTCGATCGCCCTGGTGGCCTTCACCGTCGTGGCCATCGCCACGGTGAAGGAGAAGCCGGTCTATCGCGCCAGCGCGATGCTCGAGATCGAGCAAGAAAATCCCAACATCGTCACAGTGCAGGAATTGTTTCAGCTGCAGAACGTCTCCGACGATTACCTGGAGACGCAGTACAAAATTCTGCAAAGCGACAGCCTGGCGCGGGCGGTCATCGCCAAGCTCGGGCTCGACAAAGCCGCGGAGTTCAATCCGCCGCCGCGCCGCTGGCCCTGGCAGAAGAAGGCCCAGCCCGCCGCCGATGACCCTCCGCCTTCTCCCAGTGAGGCGCAGCAGCAAGCGGTGCTGCGCGATTTCAAGAGCCGCCTGGACATCGAGCCCATCCGCCGCAGCCGCCTCGTCCAGGTCAACTTCGATTCCCACGATGCGAAGCTGGCGGCAGGAATCGTGAACGCTCTCTCGGCCGCATACATCCAGCAGAATCTGGCGACTCACTGGGACGCCACGCAGAGCGCCTCCCAATGGCTTTCACAGCAGCTCGATGGGCTCAAGATCAAGCTCGAAAAATCGGAGGACGACCTGCAGCAGTACGCGCAGTCGAACGGCTTGCTGTTTCTCGAGAACAGTGCCGGCGGCACGGAAAATATCGTCGATGACCGATTGCGGCAGCTGCAGAACGAGCTGACCCAGGCGCAGGCGGAGCGCTACCAGAAGCAGTCTCTCTTCTACCTGGTCGAGGCCGGAAACTACGGCGCTCTGCCCGGGGTCTTCGACAACAAAATGATGCAGGACCTGACCGTCAAGCTGGCGGACCTCGAGCAACAAAAGGCCCAGCTGGTACCGAACTTCCAGCCTAGCTATCCGAAGATGAAAGAGATTCAAAGCCAGATCGACCGCACCCAGGCGTTTCTCACCCAGCAAAGGCAGCAGGCGGCAAAGAACATTTCCGACGAATACCAGGCGGCGGTGCGGCGCGAAACTCTGGTCCAGCGCGCTTTCGATGAACAGCAGAAAGAGGCCAACATCGTGGCCGGAAAGTCGGTTGAGTACAACATCCTCAAAAGGGAAGTGGACACCAACAAACAACTCTATGAGGGGCTGCTGCAGCGGCTCAAAGAAGCCGGGGTGTCGGCGGGACTCAAGGCCAGCAACATACGCGTAGTGGATCCGGCAGTGGCGCCGACCAGCCCGGTCAAGCCCCGGGTGATTCTCAATCTGGCGCTCGGCCTGATGCTGGGGCTGGGCTTCGGCGTGGGGATGGCTTTCCTGCAGGAGCACCTCGACAACACGCTCAAAAATCCGAGCGAGATTGAGCACTTCCTGCGTACGCCGGCGCTTGCGCTCATTCCTTCGCGGGGCTCGCTGCTGCACAGAAGGAACGGGCATCATGAGCCGCGCCGGGCGATCTTGGACGGGGCGGAGGACGGAACACTCGCGAACGGTTCGGCGAACGGCTGGATTCGCGTGGACTCGCGAGAGCTTGAGCATTCGGTGCTTTCCGAAGCCTTCCGCGGCCTGCGCACCTCGGTGCTGCTTTCGACCGCCTCGCGACCGCCGCGGTCGCTGGCGTTTGTCAGCGCCGCGCCTGGCGAGGGTAAGACGACGATCTGCTGCAACTTGGCGATTTCCCTGGTGCAGCTGGGAAAGCGTGTGCTGATTGTTGACGGCGATATGCGCCGTCCGAGCATTCACGATTTCTTTCACCTGGATCGCGCCGCCGGGCTGGTCAATTACCTGACCGGCAATGACAACTGGCGTTCTCTGGTGCAGCCGTCGGGACTGAAGGGCCTCGATTGCCTGGTATGCGGCCCGGTGCCGCCCAATCCGAGCGAACTGCTGTCGTCCGAGCGCATGCAGTCGCTCATTAACGACGCGATGAGCGATTACAACTTTGTCCTTCTCGATTCGCCGCCGCTGCTCAATGTCGCCGATGGAAGGATCCTGATCACCGGAGTCGAGGGCGCAATACTTGTCGTGAGGGGCGGAGCAACGCAGCGCGAACTGGTGAAGCGCGCGCAAGTGTATGTTTCCGAGGTGGGCGCGCATTTGATCGGCGTCGTCTTAAACGCCATCGATTTCCGCGAAGACGGCTACTACGAGCGATATTACGACTATCGAGGCGAGGGCGAGCAAGAGGAAATCAGCGTCAAGTCCTGAGCGTGAGGGCGCGCACAGGATTCGCGGCAAAAGTTACTGTAAGTTATTATAACAGAATGGTTTAGCGTGTTTTTGCCCCTGTGGGCTGCGGGGCGAAGCTGTATCCAAACAGTCGCCCGCGAGAATCGCGATGGCCAGCGCAATCACAGTTCCGTTGAGCAGTCCCGAGCAGGTTCGGGAGCTTCCGGCGAACTACCTCGAGCCACGCTGGTATGCGGCCTACACCTGCGCGAACCACGAAAAGCGCATTGCCCAGCAGCTCGAAGAGCGGGGCATCGAGCATTTCCTCCCACTCTATGAGACCGTGCATCGCTGGCGAGACCGGCGCATGCGGCTCAAGGTCCCTCTTTTCCCCGGCTATGTTTTCGTGCGGCTGCCCTTGCGGGACCGCCTTCGCGTGCTCACGGTTCCGAGCGTCGTGCGCCTGGTTGGGTTCGGGGATTTGCCAACTGCGCTTCCCGAGGCCGAAGTGGCGTCGCTGCGAAACGGCCTGAATGCGGAACTGCGCGCCCAGCCGCATCCGTATCTGACAACCGGGCGCCGCGTGCGCGTCCGCAGCGGGCCGCTCGCGGGCCTGGAAGGCATCCTGTTGCGCCGCAAAGGGAATTTCCGGGTGGTTCTTTCCATCGATCTGATCATGCGCTCCATCGCTGTCGACGCCGATATCGCCGACGTGCTTCCGCTGTCCGGCGGCCGGAGCGCGGTGACAGGATAGCTTGCTTCCGGTTTGCCCAGCCTCAGTTCAGATTTCCGGCACATTCGACGGACCATCGGCCGGACTCTGCTGCAGGCTGAAATACACCGGCAGAAATCGCTGTGCATGTCAGCACGAGCAAACAAGGAGGAGCGATGAGAATCCTGATTTTGGGCGGTGACGGCTACCTCGGATGGCCAACGGCCATGCATCTGTCCTCTCGCGGGCATTCGGTCGCCGTGCTCGACAACTTCGCCAAGCGCCGCTGGGAAATGGAACTGAACGTCGAGCCGCTGATCCCGATTCGCACGCTGCAGGATCGGGTCGAGGCGTGGGAAGAGAATACCGGGGAAGAGATCGAGCTCTTTGTCGGCGACCTGCGAAACTACGGGGTGGTCGAAGGGGTCCTCGACGCATTTATTCCGGAGGCCATCGTGCACTACGGCGAGCAGCCCTCGGCCCCGTA
>DASYYT010000198.1:0-10284 GCA_035949755.1 Candidatus Sulfotelmatobacter sp. | reverse complement strand
CCTATCGTCTGGCTCGCCGCGTGGCCGGCCTGGGCAGCCTCGGGCACACTCGCTACGTCGCCATCGCCGACTGGCACGGGGGCCGCATCGCGCGCGAGGCCAAGGCGCTGGTGGCCTCGGCGTGCCACTGGGCCGAAGACGAGGACGGGCCTCCTGAAATCCTTTACCAGACGATCATCAGCCGGGCCGTGCGCTGCCCCGATCCTTTCGTGCAGTTGCGGGGGCGCTGGATCGTGCGCCGGCTCAGCCCGCATTGCTCGCGCATCGAACTCGCTACTTTGAAAACGCAGGGCCCTGAAATGCGCCTGCTGCACGCGATGGGATGGGAAACCGCCAATATTCACCTGGGAAGCAAATTCGCCCGCAAGCCGATCGTGGCCGATCTGCAAAAAGGAAAAGGGAAGTGGCTGCACGAAGCGTCAGAGGCCATGCTGGAAGCGGTTCGCTCCGACTGGAAGGATTGGAAAAAGCACGGATATCAATAAAGGCTACGCGACTTCACCCTGCGCGGCCGCCAGGGCAAGACTTGCAACCGGACGCGGCAAAGGCGCCAGCGCGACGCCGCCGAGGCGATAGACCAGCGTCCACAGCAGGGCACATTCGTCGCAGAGCCAGTAGTGCTCGACCAGTCGCTGCGTCTGCCGGGCGCGAACGAACGGCGGCGCTGCCGATTCGCCCGGCTTGTTGATGCGATCGGTCTCGACCAGAAATAGTTTCCCCTCTCGCAATTTCAGGAATGGCTTGCCGCATTTCGAATTGGCGCATTGACTCAGCATATCGATCACTCCGGCAGGCTGGTGGGATTATTTGTCAGCCTGCGGTGGATTGAAAATGAAAGAGCACGTTCGATGCCACCGCTCCTCGTCAATGTCCCTCTCACTGTATTCGCTGCAGACTGTAATTACCGGTGAGGCGGCGGGAAATTTGCCGACCGGTCGGCAGCACCTGCCGAAATTCCGTCCGGTTCAAACCCTACCGCCGCCCGCCCGCGCTTGCGTGTCTTTGGCTGCGACCGTTACGATCATTTGTATGCCTCGGGTGCTCGTCTGTGCTCCGAAATATTTCGATGTGGTGGATCAAAAGAATCCCTACATGACGAGAGAGTCCGCAGTGGACCGAGCAAAAGCGCGCACTCAATGGGGAAAACTCTGTAGCGTTTTGCAGCAGTGCGGGTGCGAAATCGAAAACATTGATCCGGTCGCGGGCCTCGAGGACATGGTATTCGCCGCCAACCAGGTGTTCGCCGGCGAGAAGTCCGGATACGGGAAATTTGTCGTGCCCAGCCGCATGGTTTACCAATCACGCCAGCGCGAAGTGCCGTTTTACGCGGAGTGGTTTCGCGCCAAAGGCTATCGCGTCATCGAAATTGATTTTGGCGACGACTACCTCGAAGGCCATGGCGACCTGCTCTGGCATCCCGACGGCTCGCGCATTTACGCCGGATACGGCTTCCGCAGCACGCTCGGCGGAGTTCAGAAATTTGAGACGGCCATGGCGCAGATGAGCATTCCCGTCGTTCCACTGCAGTTGGTGGACTCGTACTGTTATCACCTGGACACTTGCCTGTGCCCGCTCAATAACGAATCCGCTCTGATCTTTATCGGCGCCTTCTCCACCGAGGCTTTGGCCGCTCTGCACAAGTGCTGGAAACGCGTCCACCTGCTCGACGCCGACGAAGCGCATCGCTTCATGGGCAATGGAATCGTGGTCAACGGCAGCTACGTCACCTCGCACATCACGTCGCAACTGGAGACCATTCTTCGCAACGAAGGGCTGACGCCCGTCCTGGTCGACACCTCCGAATTCGAAAAAGCTGGCGGAAGCTGCTTTTGCATGAAAACATTCTTGCCCGATTAGTCGACTCATGAACCCTCTTCGTACCTCTGCGCTGCCGGATCAAAAAATAACTCTGGCGCGCCGCGCCCGGATCCCGCGCATGCGAGCCCTGGGCTGGGACCGCGACGCTCTGTACCTATCCCGCGGTTACGATCTGCTGCGCGCCGAAATCAACGACGTCTCGACGCTGAGGACATGGGCCGCGCGTTTTCATCCCAACTGGAAACGCCGCCTCTCGAGCGCGCATCGCCTGAGCGCACGGCTGTTCCGCGATGGCTTTCATGCCCTCGCCGTGCTGCCTGACGGAGGACTGGTCGCCGCCGTCCCCGGCTCGATCGTCACACTCCGCCGCGGCGAAACCGAATTCCACCAGACCCATGCCATCCAGCGAGGCACGCGCCCGCTGCACATTACTGCCGTCCCCAGCGGCACGGTTTATTGGGGAGAGTATTTCGACAACGCCGCCCGCGAAGAGGTTCATATCTACGCCTCGCAGGATCGGGGCGCGACGTGGAACGTCGCCTACACGTTTCCGAAGGGCGCCATCCGCCACGTGCACAACATCGTTTACGACGCTTGGCAGAATTGCCTCTGGATCTTCACCGGCGACTACGGCGACGAATGCCGCATCCTGCGCGCCGCTTGCGATCTCAGCCGCGTCGAAGTCGTGCTGCAGGGCCGGCAGCAGGCCCGCGCCGTCGCCGCCATTCCCACCGAGGACGCACTTTACTTCTCCTCCGACACCCCGCTGGAGCCGAATTACATCTATCGCCTCGATCGGGGAGGAAATTTGTCGCAACTGGCCGGCCTCAGCAGTTCTTCGATCTACGCGTGTCGCGTGGGAAGCCATCTGTTCTTCTCGACTATGGTCGAGCCCAGCGCGGTGAATCGTGATCGCAGGGTTCGCATTTACGCTGCCGATGGCCGCACGCCCGAGCGCTGGCAGGCGCAACTGGAATGGAAAAAAGATTCGTGGCCGATGGGTTTATTTCAGTACGGCAACGCCTTGCTGCCCGACGGAAACAACGGCACTCCTTATCTGGCCGTAACCACGGTGGCGGTCGAATCTGACGACATGGTTACATCGCTCTATTCCGTCAGCGATTGAACCACCGTAGTATTGAGTCATTGAATCATCGGATCATCGAATCAACGAATCAATCCATCGCCGGCTTTTTTCAATGACCCAATGACGCAATGACTCGATGATTCAATCACGCGTGCCCTCTCTCCGCTACTACCGCCGCATCTTCAGCGCCTACCTGGTGGGGGGCAAGAGCCATCTCACCTTCTGGCACGAAAGCCCCACAGAAAATCCCAATGCCACTCCCGCAAAGCTGGGCGAGTACTACATGCTGTTCGCCGAAAAGGCGGATTACCGGGGAGCCTGCGACCCATCCGGCATTCCGCAACTGGACTATCACGGACACATCGGCCTGCAGTACAACCCGATTGCCATCGCGCAATACGGCCTGGGCAATTTCAACTTGTGGCGCAGTACCGGCGATGCCAGCCGCCGCAAGAAATTTTTCCTGATTGCCGATTGGCTGCTCTCGCATCTGGAGCCGAATGCGCAAGGCGTTGCCGTGTGGAACCACCATTTCGACTGGGAATACCGCGACACGCTGAAAGCCCCGTGGTACTCAGCCCTGGCGCAAGGGCAGGGAATTTCGATGCTGCTGCGGGCCCACAAAGAATCGGGCGATGCGCGCTACCTCGACGGCGCCCGGCAGGCCTTTGCCAGCTTCCAGCGGCCGGTCGAGCAAGGCGGCGTCACCTTCACTGACGAATCCGGCGACTTGTGGTTCGAGGAATATATTGTCCATCCGCCCACCCACATTCTCAACGGATTCATCTGGGCGTTGTGGGGAGTTTACGATTTTTTTCTGGCCACGGGCGACCGGCCGGCGCAAGAACTTTTCTTCCGCGGGGTGCGCACTCTTCTCCACAATCTCGAACGCTACGACCTGGGATTCTGGTCGCTCTACGAGCAGTCGGGCACGCGCCTGCGCATGGTCGCCAGCCCGTTCTATCATCGCCTGCATATCGTGCAATTGCGGATCATGCATCGCCTCACCGGGGAGGAAGCTTTTGCCCGAGTTGCGGAGCGCTGGGAAAGTTACACTCGCAGCCGCGTCAATCGCGTCCGGGCCCTGGGCTACAAAAGCGTCTTCAAGCTCTGCTACTACTAGCAGGCGAGCCCGCGCGGACTATGCCCTTCATCGCACAACGCCTCGAAATGCGATAGCCTCTAGGTTCGCGTGAAGATCCTGTACATCTCCCAATACTTCCCACCCGAGATGGGCGCACCTGCGGCCCGGGCTGCGGAACTGGCGCGCCACTGGGCTGCGGCCGGACACGAAGTTTCCGTGCTGACCGGATTTCCCAACCATCCGACGGGGGTCGTTCCTCCCGAATGGCGCGCGCGGTTGCGCCGCTTGATCCACCACGAAAAAATGGACGGAGTGAATGTCTTCCGCACCTGGCTCTGGCCTCTGCCCAACCGCAAATCGCACGAGCGCATGCGCAACTACGCCTCGTTTTGCATCTCCGCCGCTCTCCGCGGCCTCAGTCTTCCGCGCCCGGACGTGATCATCGCCTCTTCGCCACAACTCCTGGTAGGTCTCTCGGGATGGTGGTTGTCCTTCACCCGCCAGATCCCCTTCGTCTTCGAAGTCCGCGATCTGTGGCCCGAATCGCTCGCCGCGGTCGGCATCGGCGATCAAAATTCGTTGTTGCATCGGAGCTTGGCCGCCATCGCGCGATTCCTCTACCAGCGCTCCGACCACATTGCCGTCGTCACGTCCGCCTGCAAAGATCACCTGATCGAGCACTGGCGCGTGCCCGCCGAAAAAATCGACATCGTCGAAAACGGAGTCGAAACCGAACTCTTCGCTCCGGCCCCGGCATCCTGCAATCGCGCACTACGGCGGCAACTGGGAGCCGAATCCAAATTTCTGGCCTGCTACATCGGCACCATCGGCAACGCCCACGGACTCGAAACCCTGCTGGACGCGGCCGCTCAGTTGCGCCACTCCGATGTGCTGTTCCTGCTGATTGGCGAAGGCGCCGAAAAGCAGCGCATCCAGGCGCTGGCGCAGTCCCGCAATCTGGCCAACGTTCACTTCCTCGAGCAGCAGCCGCGCCAGCAAATCCCCGCCTTCATCTCCGCCTCCGACGCCTGCCTCGTTCTTCTGAAGAAGACCGACATTTTCAAAACCGTCATTCCCACCAAGATGCTCGAATTCATGTCGTGCGCCCGCGCGGTGATCCTGGGAGTGGATGGTCAGGCCCGCCAGATTGTCGAAAAGGCAGGAGCCGGTCTGGTGATCGAGCCGGAAAACGCAGACGAACTGCGTTCGGCCATTGAAAAACTAGCGGCCGATGGTGAGCTGGGAGATACTCTGGGTCAAAAGGGAAGGGAATATATCCTGCAGAATTTTTCCCGCGCCCGCACTGCCGAGAAGTACATCGCAGTGCTGGAAGGTGTGGTGAAAAATTCCGCCGAAACATAAAGACTGCGCGCCCAGCCAGTCACGCTCTGCGCAGCCTAAGGATGAACCGAATAGACGCCCACCATGGTTGCCATCGACATGGCCGCGTCAAAACTCTTGCCGGCGGCAACCCGCGCTCCGCTGACCGGAATGAACAGGATGTCGTCGGCCTGCAGGGTCACATCCGGGCTCTTGGCTTGCAGCATCTTCTTGACTTCCACCTTCACTTCGGTCATGCCGCCGGGCCCCTTGCGGATGATCCTGGCGCCGGCCAGTTTCGCGGTGTGATTGACGCCGCCGGCCAGCGCCAGCGCCTGCAGCACGGATAGGGTTCCGTTATCCACCAGGAATCCGCTCGGGTGTCCCACGTCGCCGACCACATAGATGACGGGCGCGCGCGGAACGGTGATGGTATCGCCCGGGTTGATCACGACATTGCTGGCCGGATCGTCGCCCAGGTTGCGCGGCAATTCGACGCGAATCGGTTCTTTCTGATCCTGCCGCAGGATCGCAATCTTCCGCGATGCCGCCGGAGTGAAACCGCCCGCCTCCGAGATCAACTCGTACAGCTTGTGGTCGGCGACGTCGGGATAAATGCCCGGCTTCAGCACCTCTCCCAGCACGGTCACGCCCTGCGATGCGGCGTCATCAACGAAGATGGTGACATGCGGATTGCGCAGGAAACCGCCGTCCTCGTAGCGCTTTTCGATCAGCGCCTGCGCCTCCTCCTGGGTCAGCCCATCCACGTGCACGTAGTCGATCAGCGGAAGATAGAGGTCTCCGGCGTTGCTGACGCGCGCTTTGGTGGACAAGTCGGGAACGTTATAGACGCTGACGTCGACCAGGTCGCCCGCCCCCAGCTTCACCGTCGCCCACTGTCCGTTATCGTCCTTGGTATCGGCTGTTTTGGCCGGGTTGGCCGCGGCATTGGGAGCCGTTTCCGTGGACTGCGGCAGAGGCTGAGCCGCCGGAACCGCTGCCGGAGGATTTTCGACCGGCGCAGCCCCGGGCGCGGCCTGCTGGGCGCTCCCGAAACTGGCCAGGATGAAGAGAATTCCGAACGGAAACATACGGCTGCGGCGAATGAAATTCAAGGTCCCCGGCTTCATGAACAATCCTGCAAGGCTGCGGAATTTGAACGAAAGTGTAGCACAGCGACTTTCCTGACGGCGCACTAAGAACGGGTTTGCCGCCGCGATTTTTTTGGAGCTTCTAAGTTTTCCACAGCCCACTCTTCTTTTGCCGTTGAACTCTCCCCTTTGCCGCTGCTACATTGACCCAACTCTCAACTAAACAGGAATCTGTTTACTCACTATTAACCGCGGACGCTGGCTGCAATACTGCTTCACGAAGTATCGGGCGAGGGTTGCGGCTTGCATCGAGCAATAGAGCAAGGGTGATTTAGTTTGACAGGGATCTTCCTCGGGACGTTCCTCTTTGCGCTGCTCTCAGCCTTCGTGCTGACGCGCTACGTCCGCGATTTCGCCAATCGCCGGGGCTGGGTTGCCGCTCCCACGCAGGAGCGGCATCTGCACTCGAATCCCTTGCCGCGCCTGGGCGGGGTCGCCATCTTTCTCAGTTTCTGCTTCTGCGCCGGACTGGCCGCCCTCTGGGCCGTCCGCCATCCCGCTCTTCATTCCGCGCACTTCCTGCGGACCATGGTTACGATCCTGGTGCCCGCAGCCCTGGTGTTTGGCTTAGGCGTTTACGACGACCTGCGGGGAGTAGGGCCTTACGTCAAATTCACGGTGCAGGGCATCGCGGCCACCATGCTGTATGTGGGCGGCCTGCGCATCGTCAACATCCCGGTAGTTTTCGGCAATCACAATCTTCCCTGGTACATCGGCCTTCTGGTCACCATCATCTGGGTGCTGGGCATCACCAACGCGTTTAACCTGATCGACGGACTGGACGGGCTGGCCGCCGGGTCTGCCTTGTTTTCCACGATGGTGGCCTTTGTGGTGGCGGTGTTGAGTGGCACGCCGCTGGTCGAGATCCTGACCATCGCGCTGGCGGGCGCCATTCTCGGATTCCTCCGCTACAACTTCAATCCCGCGACGATTTTTTTGGGAGACTCCGGCAGCCTGTTCATCGGATTTTTGCTCAGCGCCCTGGCCCTTTACGGGGCGCAGAAAGCTCCTACCATCGTCGCCGTGGCCATTCCGGTCGTCTCGTTCGGCCTGCCCATTCTGGAGACGGCGCTCTCCATCCTGCGCCGCCTGATCAGCGGACGCCCCGTCTTCACTGCCGACCGCGAGCACATCCACCACAAACTGCTGCAACACGGCCTCACCCACCGCCAGGTCGTCATTCTTCTCTACGGAGTCTCCGCCGGATTCGCCATGCTCAGCCTGTTCCTGTTATGGCCGACCGGAAGTTCGCTCGGCCTGGTGCTGGCCGTGGTGGGAATCGGCGTCTGGGTCGGGGTGCAGCATCTCGGATACCTGGAATTCGGCGAACTGGCGCGGGTCGCGCAGCGCACCCTCGATCAGCCGCAGATTTTTGTGAATAACCTCGCCATTCGGCGCGCTACCGAGGAACTCAAAGTCGCGCAGGATTACGAGCAGGTGCGCCGCATTCTTTTAGCGGCGTTCGGCAGCAACGATTTCGACGGCTTTGAATTGCAGTTGGAGCATCCCGCCGATCACGCCGGTCTGGAAGCCATCGAGTCGGCCCCTTCACGCCGCCGGGGAACGGCCTTTCGCTGGAATAAGCCGGGAGCGCCGAAGGCGCACGCCAACTCCGCCGTGTGGACCATCGCTCTTGATCTGCTGAGCTCGGCCAACCACCGTCGCGGCACCCTGACCATTCACCGCATCTACTCCCATCGCCATTTGCAAATCGACGTCAACCTGCTCACCGCGGCGTTTCCCACCGCGCTGGCCGACGCGCTCGACCGCACTCTGCACCCGGCCTACATCATCCCGCTGCCCGATCAAGAGGCGCCGCTCATCGCGGCTCAAGCCGGATAGCTCAGCGAACCACAGAGTTGCAACTCCGCCGCGAACCCATGAGTGCGATAGAATCTCTTTCTTATCGTCGTTATCGTTCTTGTCGTCGTTATCGTTCTTATCGTCGTGATCGCCCGCATGCACATTCTTCACGTCGTTGGAGCCCGTCCCAATTTCATGAAAGCAGCCCCGGTGCTGCGGGCATTGTCCGCGCACGCCGGAGTTCGTCAGACTCTGATCCACACCGGCCAGCATTACGACCGCGCCATGTCGGAGGTTTTCTTTCATCAACTCGAAATGCCGCAACCGGACTGCAACCTCGGGGTCGGCTCCGGAACGCACGCCCAGCAAACCGCCGCGGTGATGGTCGCGCTCGAACCGGTTCTGCTGGAGAGCAAGCCTGATCTCGTCCTGGTCTATGGCGACGTCAACTCTACGGTCGCCGCGGCTCTGGTCTGCTCGAAGCTCGCGATTTCCGTCGGCCACGTGGAAGCCGGACTCCGCTCCCGCGACCGCAGCATGCCCGAAGAAATCAACCGCCTGGTGACCGATCAACTCTCGGACCTGCTGTTCACGCCCTCAGCCGACGGCGATGAAAATCTGCTCCGCGAAGGCATTGCCGCATCGAAAATTCACCGGGCCGGCAACGTGATGATCGACACGCTGGTCCGCCTGCTGCCCAGCGCCGAACAGAAATTTCCCGCCGACGTTCCTTCGCCTTACGCGCTCGTCACTCTGCACCGTCCATCCAATGTAGACGACCTTCCCTGGCTCACAGACCTGCTCACCACTCTGGCCGACCTCAGCACGCATCTCCACGTGATCTTCCCCGTGCACCCGCGGACCCGCCAGCGCCTCGAAGCCATCCGCTCGCAGCATTCCCGCGACCGCCTGCGCCTGATCGAACCCCTGCCCTACCTGGAGTTCCTGGCCTTGCAACGCCATGCCGCGCTGGTCATCACCGACTCCGGCGGAATTCAGGAGGAAACTACCTTTCTCAACGTCCCGTGCCTGACAGTTCGTGAAAACACGGAGCGTCCCATCACGATCACGCTGGGAACAAATCAGCTGGTAGGCAGGGATCTGGGCAGGCTGCGAAGCGCGGCCAAAGAAATTCTTCAGCGCGCAGCATCCAAGGATAATGTTGGGAAGCCGGACACAACCCGCGTGCCCCTGTGGGATGGACACGCAGCCGAACGCATCGCACAAACCATAGTGCGCGCCTCGGTCGAGGTGAAGTGAGCGGAGGGGAGAGTGGTTCGGTTACAGCTTCGCGCTGACGTAGGAATTGATTTCGCAGTTCAAGCAAACTTCTTCAAAAGCGGGCGCGGTCCATTGCATGATAATTTTCCCCCAGCGGTCCAGTCCTGGACCGTGTGAATGCATCAAGAATAGCTCAACCCATTGGCCTGCGCAACGCTCCCGCGAAAAATAAAGTCGGCAAACTTTTGCAGCCTTCCCGCATCGTCAACAAACGAAATAGTTTGCAAGATCTTGCACATATCCCAGATGCAGCGCCGGCATTCCCGCAAGGTCCCACCGCCGCCTCAGCAGCCTCCTGCAACGGCAGGGTCTGCCGACAATTTGCGTGTAATTAGGGCGAAGCGCACATTCGATCCATATATCGAGAATCGGGCGAGTTGACTTAGAATCCGGATAACGAACTATTCGCAGGGGCAAGGTCGGCAGGAATTTTTCGACCCTGGGCGCGAGCCCCATCCCGATCGTTCTCTGTGGAACAAGCGGGGTCTGTGCCGATGCCGGGTAAACTTCGAGCGAGCGTGGCGGGAGAGGCTAATGGAATGCGAGGTTAAGGATCGACTGGAACAACACTTGTCAGACATTCGCACACTGGCGGCGCGTCTCGATTTCAAATTCGAGGTTGAGAAAATCGCGGCCGTCCGCGCCGAGCAATTTGCCATCACACTCCTGAAAGAACACAACGCATCGGGCCACGGCGGAAAGAGATGCCCCTTCGCCACCCACTTGTTAGGCGGCAGCAT
>DASYYT010000197.1:0-6313 GCA_035949755.1 Candidatus Sulfotelmatobacter sp. | reverse complement strand
CCCGTCATTGCGGAGGTCCGTTTTTTTCAATTACACAATTACTCAATTCCCCAATTACTCAATGCCTTTTATGAAGCTCTCCCGGCAAACGGCAGCAGCGCGATATTCCGCGCCTGCTTGATCGCTGCCGACAGCCGGTGCTGGTGCGGCGCGCATACGCCGGTCAGCCGTCGCGGCACGATCTTGCCGCTCTCGGCCACGAACTGCCCGAGCAACCGGTAGTCCTTGTAGTTGATGTCTTCAATTTTTTCGGTGCAGAACTTGCAAACTTTCTTGCGCCGGAAAAATTTCCGCCCGCCGCCGCCCTCGCGCGGAGGCCCGCCGCCCGGCCGCCCGCTGCCGTACCGCGGACGATCTCCGCCCGGACGTCCTTCCGATCGCGGCCTCTCGCTCGGTGCCGCCGCCGCTTGCTCTGGTGCTTTCGTCTCGTCTGCCATTGCTCAACTCTCCTTCAGTCAGTGGCCAGTGATGAGTGATCAGTGGCCGGCAAAATCTATGTGTGTGCTCGAGAATTGGTCACTGGCCACTAGCCACTGACCACTGCCTCTACGCCGTCGCCGGTGCTTCCGCCGCCGGAGCCGCCGCTTCTTCCGCGCTGGCTGCCGGCTGCGCGCTCACCTTTTTTTTCGCATCGCGCAGCTTCTTGATCTTGTCCAGCCGCTTCTGCTCCTCGTCCACGCGCACGGTCAGGAACTTGATCACCGGCTCGGTCACGCGCAACCGGCGCTCCAGTTCGTGAATGACCGGCCCGCCGCCCTCGACCACCATCAGCACGTAGATGCCGTCGTGGAACCGCCGCACCGTGTAGGCCAGCCGCCGCTTGCCCATCTTCTCGACCTTCTGCACGGTGCCGCCCGATGCGGGCACCACCGATTGCAGCGTCGAAATCAGTTTGTCCAGATCCTCGTCCGTCATATCCGGCCGGACAATGAACATCAGCTCATAAGTACGATTCATTCGTTTCTCCAAATCCTGCCAATCCCTGGCTAATCCTTTTCTTCCTTCCGGTTAAAGCGGTTCATCGCCGCAGCCGGACCATCTTTCAAAATCACCTTCACCGCTTCTTCCGCGGTGTCGAGCATCCCGTCCACAACTTTCAGCGTGGCTTTACTCATCGGCGCCAGCAAATAATCTTTGCCATTCGATACCGGATGATCCGGCGCCACGCCGATCCGAATCCGCAGGAAATCCTGCGTATCCAGCGCCCCGATGATCGACTCGATGCCGTTATGCCCCGCTGAACTGCGCCGCGTATGAATTCGCAGCGTGCCCAGCCGAAAATCCAGTTCGTCCTGAATTACGATCAGGTCCGACTCCGGCTTCGCCTCGTGCTCCCGGACCAGTTCCCGCACCGAGACGCCACTCAAATTCATGTACGTCTCCGGTTTGGCCAGCAGCACCGGCTGATCGGCGATCACTGCTCGCGCCGTCAGCGCCCGGCACTGCCGGTTCCTCACTTCCACCCCCAGGTTTCCCGCGATCCGATCGATCGCCAGGAAGCCCAGGTTATGCGGCGTGAACTGATACTCGATTCCGGGATTGCCGAGACCAACGATCAGTTTCACGCCACGATCCGCTTGCTCAGTCGAGGTGGGGACAGCCGCACTCGGCTGTCCGCCGAGCGCAGCTCGGCTTCGCGCCACAAGCTATTTCTTCTCCTTCTTCTCGGCCTTCTCCGGCTTCTCCGCCTTCTCTGGAGCAGCCTCGGCGCCCTCTTCCTCGGTCTCCTGCTTGCCCTTCTTGATGACCTCGGGCTCCGCCGGAGCCGCGCCCGCTTCGGCCGCGACCGCTTCCGGAGTGGCCACCACTTCTTCCTTCACGGAAGTGACGTGCGCCACCGGCTGGTTCGCGTCGGTCAAAAATTTCAGCTTCTCCGAGTGCGGCAGGTCGGCCACGCGCAGCACCTTGCCAAACGTCAACTCGCTCACGTTGGCATCGATGTGGCTCGGAATATCCCCCGGCAAGCACTCGATCTCCACCTCGCGCAGCATCTGCTCCATGATGCCGCCCTCTTGCTTCACCCCGGCCGCCTCGCCCACCAGGAAAATCGGCACGCTGACCCTCAGCACCTTGTCCAGCGCGATCCGCTTCAGGTCGATGTGCAGGAGCTTGCCCTTGATCGGCTCATACTGCCAGTCCACGATCATGGCCTTGGTCTTCTCGCCATTCATGGTGAGATCGAAAATCGTGTTGTGCCCGGTTTCCGAGTTCAGGATTCGGGTCACCACGCGCGGATCCACCGTAATTGGCAGCGAGTCCTTGCCCGCTCCATACACTACGGCCGGAATCTTGCCCTCGCGCCGCACCCGCCGCGCATGATTCTTCGTGCCTGCTTCCCTCGGTTGCGCTTCCAGTTCGTTCGTTTCCAATGCAGTCGCCATAATGTTTCGATTCCTATGTAGAAAGTCTTAGCTTGCTCGCAGCTACGTAAACAGCTTACTCACCGAAGTCTCTTCATGATTGGCCTGAATCGCCCGCCCAATCAATCCCGCAATCGAGAGGACGGAAATCTTTCCGCCCTTTTCCGTCCGCGCCGCGTCCGCTTCCGGCGTCAGCGGGATCGTATTCGTGACCACCACCTGCTTGATCACCGAATTCCGGATGTTCTCCACTGCGGGGCCAGACAGCACGGCGTGCGATGCGCAGGCATATACCTGGGTCGCGCCGTTATCCATCAAAGCCGCCGCCGTCTTCACCAGCGTCCCGGCCGTATCGATCAGGTCGTCGATGATCAGGCATGTCCGCCCATGCACATCGCCAATCACGTGCATGATCTCAGCCACGTTCATCTCGACGCGCCGCTTATCCACGATGGCCAGCGCCGCGTCCACCTTCTTGGCGAAGAATCGTGCACGCTCCACGCCGCCCGCATCCGGCGAAACCACCGTCAGGTTCGGCAAGGCCAGCTTGCGGAAGTGATCCACCAGCACCGGCGATGCAAACAAATGATCCACCGGAATGTTGAAAAATCCCTGCAACTGCGGCGTGTGCAAATCCACCACCAATGCCCGGTGCGCCCCGGCCGTCGTCAGCAGATCCGCCACCAGCTTGGACGAAATCGGGCTCCGCGGCTTGTCCTTGCGGTCCTGCCGCGCGTACCCGAAGTACGGAATCACCGCCGTGATCCGCCGTGCTGACGCGCGTTTCAGCGCGTCAATCATCAGCAGCAACTCCATCAAGTGCTCGTCCACCGGACGGCACGTGGGCTGCATCACGAACACGTCGCAGCCCCGCACGTTCTCCTGGATCTGGACGTAGCACTCACCATCGGCAAAGCGCGTGACCTGCGCCTGTCCCCGCTGCATCCCGAGAAAGTGGCAGACCTCCTCGGCCAACGGTTCGTTCGCCGTGCCGCTGAAGATCTTGAACTTGTCATCGCTCCGCGGACGCTGCTTCCGCTCCGTCTTCTCGTCGGGTACAGGCGAGTTTTTCTTCTCGGTCGGTTTGTCAGTCGGCGTGACTAAAGTAGCCATAGTTAAGCTCTCAGCCGTCAGCTATCAGCCATCAGCAAAAAAACCGCGTGCCCCGATTCACCCTGAGAGCGGACGGCTGAAAGCTGACAGCTGTTTTCTGGCTGGGCCGCTAGGATTCGAACCTAGACAAAGTGCTCCAAAGGCACTTGACCTACCATTAGTCGACGGCCCAGTAAGCCATTGTTGATTGCCGGATTGCTGATTGTTGATTGACCCCCGAAAACCGGGGCAGGATAGATTTTCAATCAACAATCAAAAATCAACAATCAAAAATTTGCCGACCATCACGGCTCATTGCACGGCCCATGTGGCGACGGCCGCCTCGGCCGTCCAAGCGATGCCGAAGGCAAGCGTCCCGGAGCGACCTCTTACCCCGCCATCATCCGTCGCCAGTAGGCTTTCCGCGTCAGCGTCCAAGTCGCCTGCGCCGTCCACCCGTGTTTTCGCAGCGAAACCACCGCTCGGGCCGACGCCCTCTTCGAACCAAACAGCCCGTACAGTGTCGAACCGGAGCCCGACAGAGACGCATATTTTGCGCCCGCGCGTTCCAGCGCACGCTTCCCTTCACACAGTTCAGGATACTCAGGAAAGACGACTTGTTCGAAGTCGTTCTCGATCCCAGCCCGGACAAGCCAGAGAAGCGGGTTCCCGGCCCGGCCCCTTCCTGCCATAAAACTCGAAGGAGCACTGGAGTAAGGTTCGCTCAGCCACGCCGACAACCCGCGGCTAAGCTCATTCATTCTATCGGACACATCCCCCACCGTCAATTTTCCTCCGCCGGATTCAGCATGACCCACGTTGGGACGGACGCATTCGTCCGTCCGGGTTTGCCGATCCCCTTCCTGTGTGGGGACACCCGCCCTCGGCTGTCCGGCCGACCGAAGGTCGGCTGCTGCAGTCCCCGAGGAACCGATTTTCGTTGACTCAAACGTGGAAGAGCGGCCCTTCAGGGTCGCGTCAGCCTCCCCGGAAGAACCGGGCTTTAGCCCCCGTGCCACTCTCCGATCCCACTCCGCAAACGCCTTCGGAGTCGACACTCCAATTTCCGGAGTCAAAACCACACAAGGCATCGCAGGCAAATCCGCCAACGGATACACCTGTTCCCCGCGCCCCACTCCTAACACCGTCCCGCCAATCAGGAACAGCGGCAGATCCGATCCCACCTCCGCCGCGATGCGCAACCTCTCCGCCGCCGGCAATCTCTTCCGCACTGCCCGCTCCAGCCCCACCAGACAAGCCACCGCATTCGCCGAAGCCCCGCCCAGTCCGCCCTGCACCGGCAACCGCTTCTCAATCTCGATAACTGCCCGCCCCTTCGCCCGCAACCCTGCCATCGCTCGCGAGACCATGCGATAACAAGTATTCGACTCATCCCGCGGCACCCGCGGATCTTCGCACCGGATCTCGACTCCCGACCCGCGCTCCACCCTCACCCGAATCACATCATGCAGCCCGATCGTCTGGTACACGGTGAGCAGTTCGTGAAACCCATCCGCCCGCGCCGCCCCAATCCGCAGCCCAAGATTGATCTTCGCAAACGATCGCACCGTCACCGTCATGGAGGAATGATTGTAAAGTTTAGGTGCCAAATATACGAGCCGGCTAGGGGTCTTGCCTTCGTGTTACTTCGTGTCCTCAGTGCCTAAGCACTCTTGAGAATCTTGCGGAAAACCCGAAGAATGTTCCCATAAATCCGCGCTGATCCGCATGAATCCGCGAAAAGTGCCTGGTCATCAGGCTCCGTAACATTACCTCCGTAATCTCGACCCGCAAACTTCAAGGGCGCACTATTATTGTGATTTCAATCACAACACCGTTCTCGGACGGTTCCCCCAATTGAAACCATAAAACCTGGAAACACCTGCTGCTCCTGGATTATCCGGGCCCCTGTGCAGCGTCGTCCCGCAAGTGGGATTTGAAAAAGTGCGCGCGGGAGCAAGGCCAAACTTCAGGATCTCGGCAAATAAACGGCCAGGTTGCCGTTGCCGAAGCATTCAAGGGGGCGAGTATGCGACGGATGTTTTCGCGAGGCGGGTTCGCGGTTCTCTTTTTCGCCGCGACGATTGCTTTTTCTCAAAGCACCTACAAAGTCATCACCGTAGTTGACGGCGGCTCCATCTCGGGCACCGTCAAGTGGTCCGGGCCGCTTCCGCATACCCTGGCTATGCCCATCACCAAAGATCCGGAGATCTGCGACCCTGATTCTAAAAAGGTGGCCGATCTCGAGCGCCTCGTCATCGGTCCCCAGGGCGGCGTCGCCAACACCGTCGTTTATCTCAAAGACATCAGCAGCGGCAAAGCCCTGGACCTGCCCGAGCAGCGCCGGCACCTCGATCAGAGGCACTGCCGCTACATCCCGCATATCCTGCTGGTACCCCAGAACCAGGCGCTCAGCATGGTCAGTTCCGATGCCACCCTGCATACCATCCATATGGACGGCGCGGCTTCATTCAATCTGCCCTTTCCCTTTACCGACCGCGTCAACTCCCGCGTGATGTCCACCCCGGGACTGGTTAATCTGCGCTGCAACGGCGGCCACGTCTGGATGAATGCCGAGATGTTCGTCGCCCCTCATCCTTACTATGCCGTCACCGACGAGAGTGGATATTTCGAACTCACCGATGTCCCGCCCGGCACCTACCAGCTCGTCGCCTGGCATGAAGGCTGGCACCTGCTCGGCAAAGAGCAAGCCTACGACGTCCTCACCGAACGCAGCGTGCAGCGCCCAGTCTTCAGCGAGCCTAAAACCTGGGAAAAATCGGTGGTGGTCAATGCCAACCAGAGCAGCACGGTCGATTTCGTGCTCTCCAAATAAACTCGCCCCGGGGTTCCCTCCGCCA
>DASYYT010000196.1:0-9644 GCA_035949755.1 Candidatus Sulfotelmatobacter sp. | reverse complement strand
ACGAACGCCAACGTGAAGTATCTGTTTGCTACCGCGGAGCCGGTGTTGCGTTTGAATTCGGGGGATATTCTCGACACCAATACGCTGGATTGCTTCGGCAACGGGATCAGGAAGCCGGGCGACACGCTGGGCATGGCGAAGGGGGACAATCCGCTGGCCGGGCCGTTCTATGTCGAGGGCGCGGAGCCGGGGGACACGCTGGCGGTGAAGATTCTCGATCTGCAGGTAGATGGAGACATCGGGGTGGGCGCGTTCTCACCGGGTTTTGGTTCTATTAATTCCTCCCACTACACGCCGATGCTGGAGGCGAAGCCGTGGTTGGACAAGATCTGGTTCTATCAGATTAATCATGCCGACAATACGGCGACGTTCAAGGCGCTGGACTCGGATTTTTCGGTGAAGATTCCGATGCATCCGTTTTTTGGGTGCATTGGCGTGGCGCCGGCGAATGGCGAGGCGAGGAGTTCGATTGTGCCGGCGGAGTTTGGCGGCAACATGGATTCGCCCGAGGCCAGCGTGGGGAACACGGTTTATTTGCCGGTGAATGTGAAGGGCGGGTTTTTTTACATCGGGGATGGACATGCGGCGATGGGCGACGGCGAGGCGGCCGGGTCGGCGATCGAGGTGCCGCTGAAGGCACGCGTGCAATTGACCGTGATCAAGGGACGCACGATCGAGTGGCCGCAGTTTGAGAATGATGACGCGATCATGACGGTGGGGGCGTACCGTCCGTTGGAGGACGCGACGCGGATTGCGCTGACCGAACTGGTGTACTGGATTCATCGCGATTACGGATTGTCAGAGATGGACGCGTACGAATTGTTGTCGAAGGTGGCGCGGCTCCATCTGAACGAGATGGTGGATCCGAATTACGTGGTAGTGGCGTCGATCGAGAAGAAGTATCTGCCGGCGAAAAAGAAGTAAGGACGGAAGGTCGGCCACGGGGGGCTAAAGCCCGATTCATCGATGCGTGCAACGCGGCCCTGAGAGGGCCGCTTTTCCACGGTGGCCGTCTTCCAAGGGCGGGCGCTCTTCCAGGATAGCCGCCTCTTCTACGCCGTCCGTCACTCGCAGTTGTCGGAAGAGGTCGAGACGGCAGGGTGGCCGACGTAGGGGGAATAGCTTAAGGTGGAATATAGGGGCGGACCGGCCAACAGCGCGGATCTGAGCCGCATCGAAAGTGTCGCTTGTCCGATTGCCAATTCACGCAATGGCTATGAGGTTGTTGTATGGTTCGAAAGATTGCGTTCTCCTTGCTCGCCTTCGCAGGGGTCTGCGCCAGTTCAGTTCTGGCATCCGCTCAGGCCACGTCGTCACCAACTGAAGCAGTGCAAGCTAGTTCGTCGCCGGTTGCTTACGTATACGTTTCGAATTATGTAAGCAGCACCGGGAACAACCAGGTGAATGCTTATGCCGCGGCGGCCAATGGGGCCCTGACGCCTGTCCCCGGTTCGCCGTTTGCGGACAGTGTGAGCGCTATGGCCCTAAATGGAGGGTGGTTATTCGGCGTCGAAGCCACAGGTTCAAGTGCAGGGCAGACCATTAACTCTTATTCGATTGCATCGAACGGGGCCTTGACTCTCAAGAATCAGACGATTGTGAATGATTCCGGGGGCGGGACTTCAAGCCTCCTTCTTGATCACACAGGGGCGTCGTTATATGCGAATTACTACACCACCAATAATGACTGTCTGTCGTACAGCATTGATCAAGCGAACGGCGCACTCACGTTTCTGAGCATATATCACCAAGGCCCAGGATTTGGGTGCCCCATGAGTTTCACCGGCAACAATGAATTCGCCTACTCGGCCAATTGCTATCACTTCGGCCCCGCCATTTTTGGGGCGAAACGTAACAGCGACGGGGCACTTTCTCCTCTGAGCATCAATCCGCCGCTTCCCACGCCGCCTCCGGGAACTGGCTTTTGTCCATACTTTGGGGCCTCGGCCGATCCCTTCAACCACGTGGCCATAGCAATGACACCTGTGCAAGGCGGCTTTGGCAATAACGACGGGCCGACCCAACTCGCGGTCTACACAGCGGACAGTTCGGGAAATTTGACCACCAGCAGCACGTATCTGAACATGCCCAAGACCGCGGTAGTGCAAACCAGTGGCGGAACCTATTCCGTCAATGACACCTCGATGTCTCCGTCGGGCAAGCTTTTGGCCGTGGCGGGACCTCTCGGACTGCAGGTGTTTCACTTCAACGGCGGTAATCCGATAACCCACTACACAGGACTGCTCACCAAGGCCAATGTAGGCCAGATGTTCTGGGATAACGCGAACCACCTTTACGCCATCAGCGGGACGACGGGCAAGCTGTATGTATTTACAGTAACGCCAACCGGCGTAAGCCAGGCACCGGGGTCACCGTACAGTATTGTGGGCGCCCAGTCGCTCATCGTGTTGCCGAAGACGTAGCGTAATTCAAAAGTCAAAACCCCACCCAACGAAAAAGCACGCTGGGTGGGGTACTCATTTCCCTCGTAGGCCGTTACGCCTTCACAATCTTGTTCGCACCGCTGTCCCAGACCGCGACGCATTTGTTGAAGTACGAATAATTCGCCAAGTGGCAGCCGATGGCGGCGTTGTTTCCGAAAATCTCGTTTTCGACCACCGGCTTGCGGCTGCGGACGGCGTTGTAGAAGTTGGCTTGATGGTCAACCGTGTCGCTGTATCCGGGAGGGGTTGCGTAGGATTCGCCTTCTTCGTCCACGTTCCAGCCCAGAGCGGGCGGCTCGGGATGATCTTCGTGCCACTTCTCCAGATACTGATCGCGCAGCGCCTTCGGCCATCCGTAGATCGAGTAGCCTTCGGGCTCGGGACGCGTGTCTTCTGGCTTATAGCTGAGGGTGTTGTCTTTGATGATCATCGTGCCCTTGGTGCCGTAGAAGCCGATGAACTCTCCGCCGTTGTTGTTGAGATTGCAGCGCAGGGTGACGCGGAAGTTGGGATAGTCGTAGAGAGTTTCGATGAGGTCGGGGAAATCGCGTCCATCCTTGAAGTGGAAGAGGCCGCCGCTGGATTGGGCGCGCTGCGCGGGCTCGTTGGTGCTGGTGATGAAATGTATGCCGGAAATCAGATGGACGAAGAGGTCTCCGCCGAGTCCCTCGCCGTAGTCGGTGAAACAGCGCCAGCGGAAGAAGCGGACAGGATCGAACGGGTGTTTGGGAGCGCCATCGATGAAAGCGTTCCAGTCGATGGTTTGCGGGCTGGCGTCGGGCGGGATGGGATAGACCCAGGCGCCGCTCGGCGAGTTGCGATCCCAGTAGGCATTGATGGAGAAGACTTCGCCGAGCTTGCCGGAATCGTAAATTTCTTTGGCCTTGGCATAGAGGACGGAGCTGACGCGCTGGCTGCCGACAGCGACCATGCGATTGTGTTTGTGCGCGGCGTCCATCATGGCGAATCCGTCTTCGACGGTGTGCGACATGGGTTTTTCGCAGTAGATGTCTTTGCCGGCGGCGCAGGCGTCTTCGAAAATGTGGCGATGCTGGTGGTCCATGGTGGCGATGAGGACCGAATCGACGTCTTTGCGGTCGAGGATGGAGCGGTAGTCGCGGGTGGCCGAGACGCTGGGATTCTTGACGGCTTCCTGGGCGGCGGTGTGGCGGCTGTCATAGAGATCACAGACCGCGACGCACTGGATGCCGGGAACGCTGAGAGAAGCTTCGAGGTGTTCGCAGCCGCGAATGCCGGTGCCGATGGAGGCGAAGCGGATCGTGTCGCTGGGCGCAACTCGGCGCGGAGCGGCGGAGAGCAAGTGCGGCTGCAAGATGTTTTTGGCGACCGTAGTGGCAGCCAGAGCGCCGCTGCCGATCTGAATGAATTGCCGACGAGACAGGGGATTTTTCGACATGAGATTTTTCGCCCTCACAATACTGCGATAGTTTTCCGAGCAGACGCGTACGCCGGCGGGGAATGTTTATATGGGCAGGAATTATTGCACTGAGCGGGGGCGTTAGTAAAACGATTTTCTAGTGAAAAGTTGGGGTTCGGAAGGCCCAGATCCATTTCGGGGCGAGAAGCGTCCAGTGCCGCTGGCCGTTAGAGATAGCTCAGCCACCAGTCCGAGTGCCGCCGCTTGTACTCCATAAACCATTTGCAGGGTAGATAGAGCAGAACCACAACGGTTGCCCACATCGCGTAAATAAAGGGCAGGCCATGACCGTAATGCTCTGGAGGGAACAGCATCATCGGGCCTCCACGGAGCCAACCCGAGGGCTGATGCACGGCGTTAGCGACCAATATGGCCAGCGTGTGAATCAAGAAAAGATGGAGGACATAGTAAAAAAGCGGGACGCGACCGAAAACCTGCAGGACACGGGCCAGTCCCCGTTCCGCATTGACGCGGTCGAGCCAAGGCAGCGCCATGAGCGCCGGGCCGAGGGTCATCAGCAGGAATTGCAGAGAGGGCGGATATTTCGATGTATCGAAGAAAGCAACCAGGTTGAGGAGCGGGCTGGCTTGCACTTTCCATCCGCCGTGAGCGCTCCCGTACAGATGGAAGAACCTCGAGAGCAGGAAGGCAGCGGTTAACATCGCGCCAATGCCAAAGACCAATTTTCGCCAGTCCGGCCGGCGGAGCAGGGCGCCAAGGGCATAGCCGACCGCCATCACTCCGACCCACGGAATCAGGGGAAACAAGATGAAAAATTCACTTTGAGAGCCAATCGGGACCAAGCCATGGCCATGCAGAACGACCCACAGGCGGGCGAGCGTGAAATTATCAAAGCTACGAGGTGTGATCCCATCGAGAAGATTATGAGTGAGGATCATTCCCGCGCCCACCGCCGCAATCGCGGGGAGTGGGAGCCAAACGAGCAGCGCCATCGCGATCATCGCCCACCCAATTGACCACAGCACCCCGCTGAACCAGAAGGGATACACAAAGGTCCAGGCCACAGCCATAACGGTCAGATCCAGAAAAATCAGCCACAGTCCGCGGGTCGCGAAGAATGTTGAAACCTGCGCGACCGACTTGCCTCGTGAGAGCGACAAGTATGCGCCTGTGCCCGCCAGGAGGAAGAATACCGGCGCACAAAAATGAGTGACGAACCGGGTGAAGAAGAGAGGCGCGGACGTTCTGGACAGATCTTCGGGAGCGAATTGGAGCCCTGTAAAGAAGTCGCGGGTGTGGTCCAAAGCCATCAGGACCATTACGATGCCGCGAAGCAAGTCAATACAGTCCAGACGCGATGAGCGAATCTTGACTTCGGACACGCGCAAGATGTCGCGGCCTGCGGCGACGGGTGATGTGAGCGCCACGGATTCGATAGCCAAGAGGTCTTACTCCGCACTCGTTCTTACTGTGAATGAGAAGCTAACACGTGGGACGGCAAAGCTCTGATTGGAAAGTGCTTGGGATAGTTACGAAAGTATTCTGGCAGGCCGCTGAGGCTCTAAGGGGGGAAGGTCGGAGTTGGACTGGGAAGCGAAGGGTGCGAAAAAGGCGGGGAAAAATTGAAAGGGCCGTGACATTGGTTATGCTCTAGCCGCCTGCTCCTGCGAGGGAGCTAACAGCATGGAAGCATGTACCGTCACGACCCCTTGATGCGATCACTGCTTTCGCAGTCCCAAACCCCAACTGACCCTCGCAGATCCGTCGGTTTTTTCAGGTCTGGCGGCCTTGCGAGTCGCCCCGCCCGGCTGATCACTCAGTCTACTTCGGACTGGCTCAGTATTATTGTGCCAACCCTTTCGACCGTCGACGCAAGCTACCTTAACAGAGCGTTCACAAAAGTCAACGCAAACTTTTGGTGCAGACCATGGTTTCCAAGCTGTGCATAACGCAACAGGCAAATGGTTGTAAGGGAAAAGCTTACCTCGGTCTAAATTGTTGACGGCGTTTTTTTGCACAAAAACATTCACAGCTCTCAGAGCAACTGCAAGGCGCTGAAAGGGAACCAAATAATCGTCTTGACGCTGGGGAAGGTTGAGCGCACAGTGCAAGAAGGAACGAGACAAATCGAAGTGACGGCAGACCTTGTGGCCTATGTGGACGGCGGATGCCTGGGAAATCCGGGGCCGTCGGGCATTGGGGTGGTGATCAGCGGCTGCGATTGCGATCCGGTGCGGATCGCCAAATGGATTGGCCATCAGGATAACAACGTCGCCGAGTATGTTGCCCTCATGGAAGCCTTGCAGTTCGCGGTCTCGCGCAAGGCGCGCAAACTCCACGTATATTCCGACTCAGAAGTCGTGGTGCGACAGATGACGGGCGAGTACGTCTGCCGCAGCCCGCGGCTGTACTCGCTGCACTGGACCTGCCGGAAGCTGGCGCGGTCGCTGAAGTTTTCCATCTCGCACGTGCGGCGGGAGTTCAATGCGGAGGCTAACCGGTTGGCTCAGGTGGCGCTGCGGAGAAAGCGGGGGTAGGGCAGTTTTAGACCTCGGACCTCGGACTTCAGACCTCGGACCTCTAACAACTTGCTTATCGGTGAGGGTTTGTTCGGCTCGGGCTTACAGCTGACAAGTTCTTCCACACTTTTGTCTTAATACCTTCGCGCCTGCGAGTTCTTGACACCCGGGAGGCTGCGAGCGAGACTTCAGATACGCATCCTTTACAAGTGAAATGAGTTAGCAGGCGGGAGGAGTTGCGTCCCGGAATCGAGCTGTGCAGCAGAATTATTCCAATCCGAATGCTCAAGCCAGCGTTGGTGCGCCTCTGCCGGCGGCACGCGCGAACGCGATCACGAGCGGCGCGCGTTTTCCGGGTGAAGATGGCGGCAGATCGTTGGCGGAGATGGCGCAACGCGATCTGGATGCGGCGCTGCAACTGCTGGCAGACCGGGCGCAGTACATCACGGGAGCCACCGGGACGGCGATCGCGTTGCGGCGGGATGGCCGCAACGACATGCTGTGCCGGGCGAGCGCGGGATCGAATGCTCCGGAACTGGGAGCGCTGCTGTCGACCGAGATTGGGTTGTCGGGAGAGAGCGTTCGCACCCGGCAGCTTTTGCGCTGCGACGACGCCGAGCGCGATGGTCGGGTGAATCGCGAGGTGTGCCGGCAGCAGGGGATTGCGTCGGTGGTAGTGATGCCGGTGGTGAACGATGACGAGGTGCTGGGCGTTTTTGAGCTGTTCTCGGGGAAGGCGAATGCTTTCGGCGAGCGAGATGTCTCGGCGGTGCAGCGGCTCAGCCAGATGGTCGAGACCGCAGTCCGCCTGGCGCAGGTTGCGCAAAGGCTGCCGGAGCAATTGAAGAAGGCTGAGGTTTTGGCCGCGGAAACGGCGAAAGCGCCCGTCTCCGCAAAAATAGAGGACGATTCGTCAGAGGAGATTCTGGACGAAGAGATTTTCGCGGCGCCGATGATGGAAATGAGTAAGGCGCCCGAGGTCGCCCCGGTTATCGAAGAAGTTCAGAACTTGCCCGCGCAGGGGACGGCGAAGCAGTCCCTGGATGCGGTTCGGGCGGAGGCGGTGGCTGCGCCCGATCCGGAGCCGCCGAGTCCCGCACCCGCCAGGAAAATGTTCTGGTCGGCGGCGGTGAGTGCCGCTACGGAAAGCAAGAAAGCAGCGGAAACGGACCAGAGCCACGTGCCGCCGGTGTTGCGGGCGCTGCGCAAGTGCGAGGCTTGCGGTTTTCCCATTACCGCCGGGCGGGTGCTATGCGTGGAATGCGAAGAGAAAAAGTGGCGCGGGCAACTGGCGAAGCCTGCAGTTGCGGCGCGGGAGGGGCCCAGTCTGGGATCTAGAGCACTTCCCACGGTAAAGGCTGACAGCCAGGCATTTGCTGCTGCGGCTCGTGGTGCGGCGAACCCGAGTTCGGTCGCGAGCCTATCTGCATTTGCGGCGCCTGCGCCGGCCGCCGCAAAGGTGGCGGTTCCGCTTGGAGTAGCGAGTGAGAAACCGGAGAGGAAATCCCAGGCTGCCGCTCAGCCTGCGAAAGCTCCGCTGGATGAGCCTACGGCCGAGCCGGCGGCAAAAAGTGAGGACCTGGCCGCTCCGAGTTTCGCGTTCACGAGCGGTCTTGAATCCTCAGAGTCGTGGTTTTCACGCAACAAATACGTTCTTGGTGTACTCCTGCTGGCCGCTGCGGTTGTGGCTGCATTCTTCCTGTTACGCTAGTGCGCCCCGCCTGACGGAGTTGTGGGTCCCTCCTTCCGCGCAGGTAAGTTTTCCCCATACGGCGGGAACCCTCGGAAAGCCTTGACAACAGGGGCAAGTCTGCTAAAGTGCAGGGAAGGTTTTGAACCCCAAAACTCGCAGGTGCCCTGTCTATGAAAAATGTCTATGAGGTGTTGCGTCAGAAGGAAATGGAACTGACGCGCCTGGAAAAAGAAGTGGAAGCGCTGCGGCTGGTGGCGCCGCTGCTTTCGGAAGAGAAAGAAAACATGTCCGAGATGACGAAGCCCGCCTTGGCCACGGCAGTGAATGGACCGCAGCCGCCGGCGCGGATTCCGGTGCCGACGACGCCCTCGATTCCGGCACCGCAACCGGTGCGGGCGGCGGGCTGGGAAGATACGGCGAAGCGCTGGCCCTAGACCGCGGAACACAACTTTAGCTTTCAATCTCGTTCCCTGCCAGCCCGGGATGCGTCCCGGGCTGACGTGTTTCTGGCGACGTCTCCGCGGAGTCCGGCAACCGCGCGTAGTTAAGACCAAATCTACGATCCGACAATTTCTCGCAAGGCGGCGAGCAGGCGGTCGATTTCTTCGGGCGTGTTGTAGTGGACGAGGCCGATGCGCAGGAAGCCGCCGGATTTTTCCACGTCGAGGTGCTCGGTGAGGTTGAGCGCGTAGTAGTTGCCGTCCCAGGTAAAGAAGCCGCGTTCACCGAGTTTGGTGGCGAGGTCCAGGGGCGAGAATTTTCCGGAAAGGTCGCGGATGGCGAAGGTGGCGCAGCGCTCGTTGACGCGAGCGGGATCGGTGATGCCGTAGATCTTCAGGCTGGGGATTTTGGCCAGGCCGATCATCATGCGTTCGATAAGAGAGCGCTCGTGCTCGTGGATGGCGGCATACGCGGCTTCGATGGCGGCGCGGCGGGGTAGGACGGATGGTCGAGCTGCGCTCGACGGACGGCCGAGGCGGCCGTCCCCACATTTTTTCATCGCATGGCGGCCCAGGTCCGCAAGATATTCCACGCAGGCAGTGATTCCAGCGATGCATTCGTGGTTGAGGGTGCCCCATTCCCAGCGGAGGGGAATCGCTTCCGTCAGCGGACGAACCTTGTAGGGACGGAAGCGTTTGAGGTGCTCGCCTTTGCCATAGAGCACGCCCATGTGGGGGCCGAAAAATTTGTAAGTCGAGCAGGCGAGGAAATCGCAGTCGAGCGCGGCCACGTCGATGAGTCCGTGGGGGCCGTAGTGGACGGCGTCGATGTAGGCGAGGGCTCCGGCGGCATGCGCGAGGCGAACAATTTTTTGGACGGGATTGATGGTGCCGACTGCGTTGGAGGCGTAACCGACGGCGACGAGCTTCGTCTTCTCGTTGATCTTGGAGGCGAGGTCGCCAATATCGAGAGTGCAATCGGCATCGTGGATTTCGGCGATGCGCACGGTGACGCCGCGGTCCTCTGCCATTTGCCGCCAGGGCGAGAAGTTGGCATCGTGATCGAGGCGGGTAAGGAGGATTTCGTCGCCGGGCTTGAGTTCGCGGCCGATGGCGCGGGAGATCGCGAAAGTCAGCGTGGTCATGTTG
>DASYYT010000195.1:0-17424 GCA_035949755.1 Candidatus Sulfotelmatobacter sp. | reverse complement strand
GAAAGCGCTTGTGGAACTCCTCGCGCTCGAGCATTTGCGAGACAGTGTACTTCGCCATCAGGCGCACGAAATCGTCGGAAGTGAACGGGCCCATCCAGCGGCGGTTGAAATCAATCACAGTTTTCTGCGGATCGAGGATTTTGAAAACCTGCGCCTTGTAAGTTTCCGCATTCTGCTCGATCTGCTCGCGGCTGAGCGGGGGCCTGGTCACCGATCGCCCCGTAGGATCGCCGATCATCCCGGTGAAGTCGCCGATCAGAAAAATCGCAGTGTGGCCGAGATCCTGAAAGTGCTTGAGCTTGCGCAGCACCACGGTGTGGCCGAGATGCAGGTCGGGAGCGGTCGGATCCATCCCGAGTTTCACGCGCAGCGGCTTGCCCGTGGCGCGCGACTTCTCCAGCTTCGCGCGCAGTTCGGCCTCGCGGATAATTTCCGCGGATCCTTTTTTGATGTACGTGAATTGTTCGTCTACGGGTGCAAAGTTCGACATGCCTTTCGATTATAACGATGCTTTGTGCACCAGCCGCCGGCCGACGATTTCAAACTGCCCTCGAAGCACGACATTGATCGCTTCCGTGTACGCCAAGTGCTCTTGCTTCAGAATGCGCGCGGCAAGGATGTGCTCGTCGTCTCCGTTCTGAACGGGCACGGCCATCTGTACGATGATCGGGCCATGATCCAATTCTTCGTCCACAAAATGCACGGTGCAACCGGAAACTTTCACGCCGTAGGCGAAGGCCTGCTCCTGCGCTTCCAGCCCGGGAAAGGCCGGCAGCAATGAGGGATGGATATTCAATATTCTCCGGGGAAACTGCTGCACCAACCAGGGCGACAGCAGGCGCATGTACCCGGCTAGGCAGACCAGTTCCACGCCATTCTGCTTGAGCGCGGCGAAGACTTCGCGATCGTGATCTTCGCGCCCCTTGCCCTTGGAAGGAATCACCAGCGCGTTCAGCCCGCGCTGTCGCGCGGTTGCAATCCCGGGCGCGTCGGCTCGGTTCGAAATGACCACCGCGATCCGGGCGTTCGGAATTCGCCCGGCATCAATGCTGTTGGCGATGGCTACGAAATTCGAGCCGCGTCCGGAAAGAAGAATGCCAAGCGATCTCATGTGAGCTGTCAGCTCTCAGTTTTCAGCCCATCATCATAATTCACGCGCTGAGACACAGAGGCACAGAGAAAGAAAAAACCTCACCGGCTGGGCGCCTGCGTGCTGGAGGTCTGTTGTTGTCCTCCGGTCTGCAGCTCAGACAACAGCTTCTGATCCTGATCGGCCAGATTCTGCGGCAGCTTGGAATATGCCAGCCCTTCTGCCGAATTCTGTCCTTGCGTAATGATGTACTGGATGAACTCTTTTACGATTTGCTCCCTGGCCGCATCTTTGCCCTGCTTGGCTACCAGCAGGAACGTGAGCCCTGAGATCGGATACGCATCCTTCGCCGAAGCTGGCGGGTCCACAACCGGGGTGCGCACATCTTTCGCCAGTTCGGGCCCAAACGCCTCAATCGCCGCCGTGGCCGCAGCCGCGCTCGGCTCGATCCAGTTCCCCGCCTTGTTCTTCACCAGCGCTACCGGCAGATTGTTTTCCTTCGCGTAAGACAATTCGACATAGCCGATGGCCCCCACCGTCTGCTTCACCACTCCGGTCACGCCCTCGCTGCCCTTGCCGCCCAGGCCGACAGGCCAGTTCACGGCAAGCCCCTTGCCGATTTCTTTCTCCCACTTCGGACTTACCGCGGCAAGGTAGGTCGTGAAGATATTCGTGGTGCCGCTGCCATCGGAGCGGTGCGCCACCGCAATGGGATGATTCGGTATGTTCACGCCGGCGTTGTCTTTCCTGATCCCGGGATCCTGCCAGGTTTTGATCTGGCCCAGGTAAATGCCCGCTACGACGGTCGGACTCAGTTTCAGGGGAGTCTTCAACTCGGGAAGGTTGTAGGTGATGCAAACCGGTCCTGCGCTCTCGGGAATCTGCACCAGCGGCGGCATGCCCTGCAGTTTTTGATCATCGAGGGCGGCGTCGCTGGCGCCGAAACGACCAGGCCATTTTTCAACTGCTCGATTCCGCCGCCGCTGCCGATGGATTGGTAATTGATCTGAACCCCGGGGTGGCTGCTCTGGAAATCGGCAATCCAATGGGTCATGATCGGATTGATGAAGGTGGATCCGGCGCCAATGATCTGGTTGTTTTGTTCCTGCTGATTGTGTGACGAGTTGCAGCCCACAGTCAGGCACGCCGCCAGCATCAGGCAGAAGAAAGGCACAGCTTGCCAACGTTGCATATGCATTTGGCACACTCCTCCGAAGGTTCGATGACCGGCCCAGCAGGCTCGATTGTTAAAGGAGTGTGAAAATTGAGAGTTCCAGGGAAAACGAGCTTAGGAATTAGCTGTAGGTTACCTTGCGCTCGCCCTTTACGATGCGGCCGATCGTATAAGCTTTTTCGCCCACGCGCTCCAGCACCGATTGCGCCTTCTTGAACTTTGCGGTGGGAACCACCATCAGCATTCCCAATCCCATGTTGAACGTGCGCAGCATTTCATCCTGAGGCACGTTGCCTAGCTGTTGCAGGTGCTCAAAGATCGGAAGCACGGGCCACGATCCCAATTCGATCACTGCCGCCATGCCTCGCGGCAATACGCGCGGTAGATTCTCCGTAATGCCTCCGCCGGTGACGTGCGCCAGCGCCACCACACACTGCGCATCGATCAATTTCTTCAGCGCCGGCCAGTAGCTTTTGTGCGTGCGCATCAACTCGTTGCCTACCTTGTTCTTGACCTCATTGACGTACGTCTCAGGCGAGTAGTGCGCCACTTCAAACAGCAGCTTGCGCGCCAGCGAATAGCCGTTTGTGTGCAGCCCGTTCGACGGCAGCCCTAAAATCACGTCCCCGATCTGTACGTCTTTGCCGGTGATGATGCGCTCGCGGTCGACCACCCCGACAATAAATCCCGCCAGATCGTATTCGCCATCCGCATAGAAACCGGGCATCTCGGCCGTCTCCCCGCCGATCAGCGCACAGCCATTGTGTTTGCAAGCGTCGGCTATCCCTTCGACCACCTTCTCCGCAATGGCCGGATCCAATGTGCCCGTAGCCAGGTAATCCATGAAAAACAGCGGCGCCGCGCCCTGCACGGCAATGTCGTTGACGCAGTGATTCACGAGGTCGGCGCCGACGGTCGAGTGCAGGTCCATCTCAAAGGCGATCTTCAGTTTCGTGCCCACGCCATCCACGCTCGAAACCAGCACCGGGTCGGCGTACTTCACCTTGTCCACGGCGAACAGGCCGCCGAATCCGCCAATCTCGCTCAGTACCCCTCGGGTAAAGGTTTTGTGCGCCAGGTACTTAATGCGTTGTTTGGTGCGGTTCGCGCGATTGATGTCCACCCCTGCATCGGCATAGGTGATCGGTGTCGAATTGGAGGTAGGAGTCTTGGGCACAGCTTTTCCCGGTGGTGCCTGAATTCTTGCGTGGGGTTGACTGACCGACGACGAAACTACAGCCTAAGGCCGCTCATTGTAGCACGTCCAAAACACGTAGCCCCGGACGCATTCGTCCCGGGACTCAAAAATCCGCAGCGCGTCGTCTATCCTCGTCGCTGCTGCTTCGATGTCGGGCGAACAGGTCCCGGCGAAAGAGAAGATTCATCTACACGTCTCCCCTTTCCGCGGACGCGCACGCCCGTTCGCTACCGCAACTCACGACTAATGAGCGAGGAAGTCCGAGATGAAGTAGGCCAGCACGCCAAACAGAGCGAGACCGGAAATGCCGTAGGCCGTTAATACCCACGCGCCGCGGCCTTCCGGTTTGTGCCCATTGACACGACTGAAAGCGGAGGGTGAGGAGTCTTCCGAGGTAGAGACGACAGGGGCCCGATCTTCCATGCAAACCTCCCGACGGAAAGATCGTGGCGCAATTACAGTATGCGTCACGCCTGCCTCGCGTCCCGGCGAGACAGGACTATCAGGTCGAATTTTACCTCCGATTCAGGCCCTTAACCCACAAAATTGTGATTAGAGTCACCCGACCAATAGGCAAATTTATTTTCCTGTTGTGCAAAACCTCGCGGGGTCGCCTGCCCCAGCTCTCTTGGCATTAGTCAGCGGACGAGGCCACCCACGGATTTGCCGGCTATCCCCGGCCACCACTTTTGCATGGGATAATAGCTAGGCCCCACCTTCCATCTATGCGTGATCGTCTGATTGCAGTTTTGTTTTGCTGTCTGCTGGCCGCCGGAGCGGCTGCGCAGCAGCCCACTTCGAATCCATCGAATTCCGGCACATCCGGTTCCGGCACGCCGGGCTCCGGGAGCTCAATTCCCGGCGCCTCAGCCCCACAATCAACCGGGGATAAGTCCGCCGGCCCTGCCGCGGACGGTCACGATTATTCGCAGGAATCCTTCGTCATCGAGCAGATGCACTCGCATTATCGCTTCGAGGCCGACGGCACTGGCCGCAAAGAGACCATCGCCCGCATTCGCGTGCAGAGCGAGGCCGGCGTGCAGCAATGGGGACAGTTGCTGGAAGGCTACAACTCCGCCAACGAGCGCGTCGAAATTCCTTACGTCCGCGTGCTCAAGCAGGATGGCACTGTCGTCAAGGCCGGAGACGATGCCGTTCAAGATCTGAGTGCGCCCATCGAGCGCGAGGCGCCCGTCTACACCGATTACCGGCAGAAGCACATCACCGTGCCCGGTCTCCGCCCCGGAGAGGTTCTGGAATACGACATGGTGACGGTGATTCACACGCCGTTCGCCGCTGGACAATTCTGGGCCGACTACGATTTCGACAAAAGCAACATCTCTTTGGACGAGACTCTCGATGTTGACGTTCCCGCCAACCGTCCCCTTAAGTTGAAGTGCAAGCCCGGAATGGATCCCAAGATCACCGAAGAGAATGGCCGCCGCATTTATCACTGGTCGAGTTCTCATCTGCAGCGCGACGACGATCAAAAAGACAAAGATAAAAAGAAAAAAAAGCACCGTCCTGACGACGACCGACCCGACATTCAACTGACCACGTTCGAAAACTGGGAGCAGGTCGGCCGCTGGTATGCCGCGCTCGAAAAAGACCGTCGCGCGCCCACTCCGGAAGTTCGCGCCAAGGCCCTGGAATTGACCAAAGGCCTGACCACCGATCTCGCAAAAACGGAGGCCCTCTACGATTTCGTGGCCTTAAACTTCCGCTACGTCAGCCTCTCGCTCGGACTGGGCCGCTATCAGCCGCATTCCGCCTCCGACGTGCTGCACGACCAGTACGGCGACTGCAAAGATAAGCACACGCTGCTCGCCTCACTGCTCGACGCCGAAGGCTTGCACGCTGATTCTGTCCTGATCAATTCGTCCCGCAAGCTCGATCCCGACGTGCCTTCGCCCTCGCAGTTCGATCACGTCATCACTATGCTGCCTCTCGGCAAGCAGGAAGTCTGGATGGATACCACGGCCGAGGTCGCGCCCTTCCGCCTGCTCGCCTACACCCTGCGCAACAAGCAGGCGCTGGTCATTCCTCCGGCAATTCTTGCCTCGGCTCCCGCGCCGCACCTGGAGGAAACTCCCGCCGATACTCCCGTGCCCGACTACGAGCGCTCCGAGATCGACGGCAAAATCAACGAGATCGGCAAGCTCGAGGCGCACGTGCACTACGCCTTCCGCGGCGATGAAGAGTTGTTGCTGCGTTCCATCTTCCGCCGCGTGCCCGAATCCAACTGGCAGCGCGTTGCCGAGAACATCAACTCCGGTCTCGGTGGAGACGTTACTCACCTCATCGTCAGTGATCCCGCGGCTACCAAACAACCGTTTACCCTTTCCTATGACGTTTCGAAGGTGAACTTCGTCGACTGGTCCAAAAAGCAGACGCAGATTGTTTTGCCGCTGGTGCAATTCAGCCTGCCCGAATTCGGCGACGAAGATACTGAGCCCGACGCCGAGCCGCTTAAACTCGGCCCGAAGGGCGAATATTCTTACAAGGTCAAGCTGCAACTGCCTTCCAACTACACCGCGCACGCGCCCCTCGCCTTCTCGCTGGTGCGCGATTACGCCGACTACCAGGCCACCTACAAAATCGAGAATGGCGTCTTCACCGCCGGCCGTACGCTGACCCTTCACCAGGACGAACTTCCCGTCGCCCGCGCCGGCGATTACGAATCTTTCCGCCGCGCCGTCGGCGCCGACCTTGCCCAGAACCTCGCGGTCGACAACGCCAACGCCGGTGTCATCGTTCCGCCGCCCGACATGAAAGCCGACGACCTGGTCGAAAGCGCGCGCGCCGCCTCCCAGGCCGGCAACTTGAACGTCGCCGAGGTCCTGCTCAAGCGTGCCACCGAACTCGATCCCAAGAACAAATTCGCCTGGAATAATCTCGGCTTGATTTATTTCGCCATGCGGCAGGACGATCAGGCCATCGCCGCCTTCCAGAAGCAGATCGAAGTCAATCCCTACGATGAGTTCGCCTACAACAATCTCGGCCGCGTCTACTGGAACGATCGCAAATATGACGAAGCCGTCAAGGCCTTCGATAAGCAGCTCGAAAATAATCCGCTGGATAAGTTTGCCCACGCCAATCTCGGCCAGATGTATGAGGAGTGGCACAAGTACGACCTGGCCGCGCCGGAACTGGAGAAGGCCACTTCCTTAACCCCGGAGGACCCGGCATTGCAAGTCAGTCTTGGCGATGCCTATCTCAATCTCGGGCAGGACGACAAGGCCCTCGCCGCCTTCGACCACGCCGTCGATCTGGCGGCCGGAACCAACAACACGCCATTGGTTTGGAACAATATCGCGTACCAGCTCTCGCTGAAGAAATCCCACCTCGACCGCGCGCAGCAGTACGCCGAGTCTGCCGTATCGGCCACGGCCGCCGCTTTGCGCAACGTCTCCCTCGACCGCCTTACGCAAAAAGAGTTGCCCCTGGTTCCTTCGCTGATCGCTTACTGGGACACGCTGGGCTGGATTGAGTTCGACGAAGGCAATCTCGACAAGGCCGAAAAGTACGTGGCCGCTGCCTGGACGCTTGGTCATCACGGCGAAGTCGGCGACCATCTCGGCCAGATCTATCAAAAGCTCGGCGATAAAGAACGCGCCCTCCGCATTTATGCGCTCTCCATGAATGGTCTCCGGCCGATCCCGGAAACCCGCGAGCGGCTGGCTTCACTCGCTGGTGGTGACGCCAAGGCCGATGCCCTCGTAGATCGTTATAGACAGGAACTCGAGCATCTTCGCACCATCGACTTAGGCAAGGCCACGCAGACCGGCAACGCGGATTTCTTCATCCTGCTGAGCGGCGGCGCGGGCGAAGTCGCCAAGGTCGACGCGGTCAAGTTCATCAGTGGAGACGAGAAGCTGAAGTCCTATATCCCGGCACTCCAATCCGCCGACTATCACCTTACCTTCCCCGACGGAACTCCGCTGAAAGTCCTCCGCCGCGGCACGCTCTCTTGTTCGGTCACGGCCGCCACCTGCAAGTTTGTCCTCACCCTGCCCGACGACGTGCGCACCGTAGATTGACGTGGTGGATGGGGGATGTGGGGACGACGGCCCTCGGCTGTCCGGTTTTTTCTCACTGATGTGACAAGATTGTAACTCTACCGAGACAGAGCAGCGCAATCCCATGCCACCATCTCGGGCGGCAACCTGGCGACCACCAGCCCGCAACCAATTCGGCGAGGCAGTTAAGCAGCCGCTCTCCTGATTCCTGCCCTATAGCTTACGCCAGCAACTGCCGATGTATTCCTTTGGGAGTCATCGCAGGCTTGGGCGAAGGCGCCTTTCAAGCTGTCGAAAATTAAAACGGCCCCGACCAGCGGTTGCAGCCGCCTCGGAGCCTGACCCAAAGGGCGGACCGTATGCGGTACGCGTTTAGGCTGGCGGCAATTTTATCAATTTTGCTGGGCACGTCACTGGCTCGAAACAATTCCTTTATCCAGGAAAAGGAATTTCCCGAGGCCCCCACCCGCACTCCCACCGAGGCGAAAATCGAGTTCGCGGCCTTCGCGGCCGAAGTTGCCGCAGATGGCGTCTCTACTCGCCTGCTTTACCAGCGAGGCTGCGGCGAGAACGATCCCATCGCCCGCCCTTTCGTACGCGCTGGCGTCGGCGGACAGGTGGCGGCCAGCTTCCTGGGTCTGGCTGCCGTCGGCGGAGCGTGGGCAATCCTCCGTCGTGCCCATCACGACCGCATGGCCAAATGGATGCTTCGTATCGCCGTTGCCGGAGAGGCCGCCAACGACGCCCGCCAGTTCACCGTCATGGCAACGCAGTGCCATTAATCCTGCGCAGGTTTTGTCCCATGTCGCTCAGTGTCTCCTGTGGTTTACGACTTTGCGCTCATTCCTGATTGACTCCCCGATTCCCCTGACGTAAGATTCCCGCGCCCTTGCCCCCAACACCCAAGGAGGCGGAATGCAGTTGCGCTTGGAGAGTCGCCCGGTCGGCGAAGTCTTCGTCATTCAATGTCACGGCCGCATTATTGCCGGAAACGAAGTCTTCACCTTGCATTCTCAGGTGGGTGACGCCGTCGAGAAGCACCGCGACGTCGTCCTCCAACTCGATAACGTGGACTTCGTCGACAGCAGCGGCCTGGGCGCGTTGATGCGCCTCATGCAATCGGCGCGCGCCAAGCAGGGGGATCTCAAGCTCTGCGGCGTGCCCCCCAAGATCCGCAAGGTCCTCGAGTTGACTCACCTGCTCGCGCAATTTGAAACCTACGATTCAATCGAAGAAGCCATTACCGCCGCTTACCTGGGCTCGCGTTATTCGCCCTGCAAGACCGGCGACGCCCGGGCCCGCATCATTTGCCTTTACCCCTCGACCGACGTATGCGCCTTCCTGCGCGAGATCCTGTGCAGCGCGGGATACAACGCGCTCACCACCACCAGCGTTGACGACGCGCAAATTCTGCTGAAGGCCACGAAAGCGAAGCTGGCCGTAATCTCCTCCCGGATCCAGGCCATTCGCGGTAAACCCATCCGCCAGGCCTTGCAGGAGGTTTCCCGGGACGTTCAGTTCCTGACCCTCGAAGAAAGCTTTCACACCCAGGACCCCGGCGAAGCGGCCGAGAAACTATTGAATGAAGTAAGCGGTCTGCTGGCGCCGGCAAATTAACCTCTCAGGCGGACTCGGGGCACTGCCGCTTGTGCCACGCCGTTGCCTGCTCGTAGGCATACGCCGCTCGCAGCACCAGATCTTCGCGCCAGGGTGGCCCCGCAATCTGCAATCCGATGGGCAGCCCGCCTTGCGTGAAGCCGCACGGAACGGAGATCGCCGGCAATCCCCACACATTGAAAGGCCGTGTGTTCCGCAGCAGCTTCAACTCTGCCGGGCGCAGCGCATCCGGATTCGCCCGCAGATCCGCAATCGCGGTTGCAGCCATCGGGATTGTCGGACTCACCAGCACATCCACATCGTCAAACACTTCGCGAATGTTCCGCCGAGCTTCCTCCAACTCGCGCCGGCGCTGGATATACTCCGCTGCTGAAACCTTCTCTCCTGCCCGAATGCGCCGCAGCGTTTCCGCCTGGTATAGCTCAGGATTCTTCGCGACATTCTCCGCATGATACGCGTAAGACTCCGCCACTTGCAGCGTGCGGTCGGTTGGTACATCCAACTCGATTTCCCGCACCTGCGCTACCAGGGTCTCGATTCCACGCAGGGCGTGATCCAGCGCCGAAGCAACTTCCGCATCGAGATCGTCAAAGAAGTAGGTCCGCGGCACACCCACGCGCAGCGATCTCGCGCCCTCCTGCAATACAGAGACATATTCCGCGACCGGAACGTCCGCCGTGGTAATGTCGGCGGCATCGTGGCCCGCAATCGCCTGCAGCACGATGGCTGCGTCCGTCACTGTTGCCGCCAGCGGCCCCACATGATCGAGCGACGCCGAAAGCGGAATCACCCCGCGGCTCGGCACCCGCCCGTACGTCGGCTTCAACCCCACGCAGCCGCAGAGCGCCGCCGGCTCGCGAATCGACCCCGCCGTGTCGGTGCCGATGGCTGCATAGGCCATGCCCGCAACCACCGCCGCCGCCGAGCCTCCCGACGATCCTCCTGTAATCCGTCCCACATCCCAGGGATTGTGCGCATCGCCGAAATAACTCACCAGCGAGCTGCTGCCATAAGCGAACTCATGCAGATTATTTTTTCCGACGATCACCGCTCCGGCCTGCCGCAAGCGCCGCACGACCTCGGCATCCTCGCCCGGCACCCGCTCCCTATGTAATGCGCTAGCCGCGGTCGTGCGCACGCCTGCTGTGTCAATCAAATCCTTCAATGCCAGCGGAATCCCGTGCAGTGGGCCTCGCCACTGGCCACGCAGAATCTCCGCCTCCGCCGTCCGCGCCTCAACCAAGGCGGATTCACCCATCACGCTGATAAATGCATTCAGCGCCCGATTTCCCTTCTCAATCCGCGCCAGGCACTCTCGCGTGATCTCGACCGGAGAAATCTCCCTCCTCCGCACCCGCTGCCCCACATCAAAAATTGTCCCCAGGCTGTTCATATTCGGAGCCAGTACATTGTAGAGCCCGCATTCCCTCTCTGTGTTCTTCTGTGTCCCCTTTGGTTCGATTTTCTAAACAACAAAAAGGGAGCGCGTTAGCGCTCCCAGAAGCTACCCGCTGAATGCTGGTCTCAGTACTTCGGCACTTTCGGATCTACGCGATCCGCCCATGCCGTGATCCCCCCGGCCAGATTCACCACCTTCTTGAATCCCGCCTGCTGCAGAAACGCCACCGCCTTCGCGCTGCGGCCGCCCATCTTGCAATGCACGACGATCTCGCGGCTGGAATCGAGTTCACTCACGCGCTTCGGCAAATCGTTCAAGGGAATCAGATATCCGCCGAGATTGCAGATCTGGTATTCGTGCGGCTCGCGCACGTCCAGCACGAAGAGATCCTCTTTGGCATCCAGACGCCGCTTGAGATCTTCCACTTGAATTTCGGGAACTCCGTTGGACACCGGTTTTTCCTCCCCGCGAATGCCGCAAAACTCGTTGTAGTCTATCAGCTTGGTCACGGTCGGATGCGTGCCGCATACCGGGCAATCGGGATTCTTGCGCAGCTTCAACTCGCGGAACTTCATCCCCAGCGCATCCACCAGCAGCAGGCGCCCAATCAGCGGTTCGCCCACTCCCAAGATCAGCTTGATGACCTCCGTAGCCTGCATCACGCCGACGAGGCCGGGCAAAATCCCCAGCACCCCGCCTTCAGCGCAGGATGGAACCAGCCCCGGCGGTGGCGGCTCGGGATACAAGCAGCGATAGCACGGTCCTTCTTTGGTGGCGAACACGCTGGCCTGTCCCTCAAAGCGGAAGATCGACCCGTAAACATTGGGCTTGCCGGTGAGGACGCAGGCATCGTTCACCAGATATCGAGTAGGAAAATTGTCGGTGCCGTCCGCAATAATGTCGAACTCGCGGAACAACTCCAGAGCATTGGCGCTGGTCAACTTGGTGTCGAACGTTCGCAAATTCAGAAACGGATTGATGCCCTTCAGCTTGTCGGCCGCCGAATCCAGCTTCTTGCGTCCCACGTCGGCGGTCGAGTGAATGATCTGGCGCTGCAGGTTGGTGTAGTCCACTACATCGAAGTCCACCAGTCCCAGAGTGCCGACGCCTGCCGCCGCCAGGTACAAAGCCATCGGCGATCCCAACCCTCCAGTGCCGATGCAGAGCACGCGCGCCGCCTTCAGCTTCTGCTGGCCCTCCATGCCCACCTCGGGCATGATCAGATGGCGCGAGTAGCGCAGGATTTCGTCTTTATTTAATGTGACGGGAACTTCGGTTGTGGTGGCCATAATGTCCTCGGAGAAAGGTAGTTTCCTTCGTGTACCTTCGTGCCCTTCGTGGTTCAAGATCTTATTCGTCGAATCTCTAAATTCGCTAGGTGCCAGGGATAAGGCGAAGAGAATCCGGAACTAACGACAGGAAGGGCGACAACAGCGCATTGTAGCGGCAGGTTTCAAGTCTGGAATCCAGGTCGCGGTCAGGCTGCCCCTCCAGCAATGGAAGGCACGATGGAAATGTTATCACCATCCTTCAGCGCCGTCGCCTCTTTCTGCAGGTAGCGGATGTCTTCATCATTGACGTACAGGTTGACGAATGCCCGCAGCTTTCCGTCCTCGGTGTAAAGATGCTTGCGCAGGTCGGGATGCCGCTCGACCAGCGCTTTCATGGCGTCGCCGACGGTCGCTCCGTCCACGTCTACGGCGGCCTGCTTTCCGACATACTGCCGCAAAGGCGTTGGAATGTGAATCTTGCTCATAGGGATACTGTAAGAGATGCGGCAGGAAGGCGGCAAGATTCAGGGGCAAGGGCTAGGGGCCAGGGATTAGTCGTCAGTGGTCAGTCAACCCAGTGTGGGACAGCCGCTGTCCCGCGCCCGCCAGGGCGCGTCTTGATCCGCGCTGCTACTATAAACCTGTGTCCGCGCTGCTCGACATTCGGCATTTGAACATCGATTTTCCCGCCACAGGAGCACCGTCCTCCACCCAAGCTGGACAGCCGCCGGCGGCTGGCGCCGCAGCTTTCTTGCCCGCGGTGCGCGACCTCAGCCTCTCCATCGCCCCAGGCGAGGTTCTGGGACTGGTCGGCGAATCCGGTTCCGGTAAGTCGATTACATCGCTCGCGGTGATGCGCTTGCTTCCCGCTCAGGCGCGGGTTTCAGGCGAAATCCTGTTCGCCGGGAACGGCAGCGGCCCGCGCAATCTCGGCTCTCTGGACGACGATGCCATGCGCCAACTGCGCGGCTCCCGCATGGCCATGATCTTCCAGGAGCCCATGACCGCGCTCAATCCCGTCATGCGCGTCGGAGATCAGATCGCAGAAGCCGTGCGGGCGCACCAATCGATTTCCAAAGCGCAGGCGTGGCAGCGCGCGGTCGACGCTATGAACGACGTTGCCATTCCCGAAGCCGCCCGTCGCGCCTGCGACTATCCCTACCAGCTTTCCGGCGGCATGCGGCAGCGCATCATGATTGCCATGGCGATCGTGAACCGGCCGAAATTGCTGATCGCGGACGAGCCCACCACCGCGCTCGATGTCACCATCCAGGCGCAGATTCTGGAGCTGCTGGCCGAGCTGCGCTCGAAGTTTGCTCTCGCGATGCTCTTCATCTCGCACGATCTGGCGGTGGTTTCGCAGGTTGCCGATCGGGTCGCGGTAATGTATGCGGGATGCCTCGTCGAACTCGGCGCCAAGCCCGACATCTTCAAATCGCCCGCACATCCTTACACGCGGGGATTGCTGCATGCCATACCCGATCTGAAGACCGACCGCAGTCATCCCCTGCAGACGATCGAGGGCACGGTTCCGGCGCTGCATGCCATGCCTCCAGGGTGCACGTTTGAACCGCGGTGCGAGTTTCGCATCCCGGAATGCACGCGCGCATTGCCGCCCCTGGTCGAGGTGGCGCCGGGACACTGGGCGCGCTGTCCTGTCGTTAATCCTACAAAACAGCGAGTTCGCTGAATCTGGTTTCGTGCGCAACTCGCGCCATGGTTTCTCGCCACAGTCTATAATCGGCAATTCGTGCGCATACTTCTACTGAGCGACATTCATGCCAACCTCGAGGCGCTCGAGGCGTGCCTCGCCGCGGCTCCCTCGCATGACGTAGTCGTCAACCTCGGCGACATTGTCGGGTACGGCGCCAGTCCCAACGAAGTGACCGAGCGCTCCCGTGAACTGGGCAAAATTTTCGTTCGCGGCAACCACGATAAGGCCGCAACCGGATTGATGGACCTGGAAGATTTCAATCCGATGGCCAGCACCGCTGCGCTATGGACGCGCGACGAATTGACGCCTGAAAATTTCGAGTGGTTGCGCGCGCTGCCCCACGGCCCGGTTTCGCTGCCGGAATTTCCCCATGTGCAACTGGTCCATGGCTCCCCGAACGACGAGGACGAATACGTGGTTTCCCTGGGCGACGCGCTGGCGCCGCTGATCACGCTGACCATGCCGCTGACCTTTTTTGGCCACACTCATCTGCAAGGAGGATTCTTTGCCAATGGCGATTCGGCCGACGGATTCCGCCCGGAATACCGCACCGTGGGCCAGCCAGAATCGGTCGCGCTGCAATTGAAAACCAGCGCGCGCTACCTGATCAATCCCGGATCGGTGGGTCAGCCGCGCGATGGAGATTGGCGCGCTGCCTTTGCCCTGTTCGATACTGAGGCGCAGATCGTCCATTTTCATCGCACACCATACAACCTGAAAGACGCGCAGGACCGCATCTTCGCGGCGAACCTCCCTCCACGATTGGCAACGCGACTGGCGGCTGGAAGGTAGTCTGCGGTTGTGGAAATAAACCTAAGAAAAATTTTGCCAAGTGGCTCGATGTGAGCACGGGTCGCTATTCCCGTTTTGGGAATGTGGATGGCTTGCGGGGTACCCCTCCCCCCTCCCGGTCTATTGAAATCATCTACTTACCGGGGATTTCGAAAATAAAATCTTGGGGCACAATCGCTTAGGGGCAAAATCTTGAGCCACAAAGGTTTAGCTTTTTGGAACAATGTTTTCAAAGAGCCCAGTGCGGAGCCGAGAAAGTCCCGCTGCAGCGCTTTCGCCTTGGCAATGATCCGCTTTCCCTTGTCCTGTGCGCAAGGTCAGATGTCACAAAGATCCGGCAAACGCCTGTGGAAATCTGGCGAACCAAGGCCGTCGTTGTACACTCCGGGCATGGCGTCTTATTCGCGTTCATCTTCGTCAGACGAGACCAAATCTCTTTTTAATCTCCGCGAGAACCCTCCCGAGCATTATCTGGTCGCGCACAGCGATGGCGGAGCGCGCGGCAATCCCGGGCCTGCCGGTTACGGGGTGGTCATTCAGGATGAAGCGGGGAAGAAGGTTGCCGCGCTCAGCGAATATCTGGGGCATCAGACCAACAACTTCGCGGAATATCAGGGCTTGATTGCCGCGCTCGAATATGCGCTGCAGCACGGGCCCAGGGCGCTGAAGGTGATCAGCGATTCGGAGTTGCTGGTTCGTCAGATCAAGGGCATTTACAAGGTGAAGAATCCCACGCTGCAGGATCTGCATGCGCGGGCGAAAGAGTTGATCGCAAAGCTGGACTGGTTTTCGATCGGGCACGCGCTACGCGAGCACAATCAGGAGGCGGACCGGCTGGCGAATGAAGCCATGGATAAAGGGATGGGACGGGCGGCGCGGACGCCCTCGCCGGCGGCTTTGTCGGCGCAGACACTTCCTGCGCAGGAGTTTGATGGCATTGTGCGCGGCGGGAAAGTGGAGTTGGTGGGTGGGAGTTTGCCGGAGGGGACGCGGGTGCAGGTGCGGGTGAAGAAGTAAAGTTTCAAAGTTTCAAGGTTTCAAGGATCGAGTTTCCCAGTTGCCCGGACAGCCGAGGGCGGCTGTCCCTACATAACCGCGGTGCGCTAGTCTCGCGCCGCTGACGTGTGGTCGTGGATGATTTTCCAGCCGTCGGGGAATTTGCGGAAGATAAGCGTGAAGCGGCCGTGCGGGGTCTTGCCGTCGGACATCGTCAAGTGCCAGGCGCCGCGGACGAACGCCGCTTCCGGGCCGAGCATTTCGACGCGTAACTCGGAGAAGTTGAGCTTGCCCATTTCGTGTCCGGGACTGTCGTAGGTGGCCTTGTAGCGATCAAGCGTGGCCTGCCATCCGCTGGTTTCTTTGGCGTCGGAAAAGAACGTCAAGTCTGGAGAATTCCAATAGCCCGCCATGAAGGCGTCAAGGTCATGGCCGTTCCAGGCGTCCTGCTGGGCATGGAGGACCTGCTCGATGGCGAGTCTTGGATCGGTGGAGTTCGTGTTGCCGGTTTGCGCAAACGCGGGAAGCGCGAGCATAAGAAGAAGGACGAGTCTGGGCATGAGTTCTTCCTTGCGGTGCTGTGATTGTAGATGACGGGTGGCGGTGAGAATTGCTGCTGGCAGATATTCTGAGTGCTGTGGGCATGTTACGCAAATCGAGATGGACCCGGTGGCATAATGAATTGACATGGCTGACGTTGATGAGCCGCTGAAAAGAGCTGCCTCCCTCTTCGAGGACGCAGAGCGGTGTCAAGACCAAGGGCGATTCGAGGATGCTGAAAAGCTCGTAGCTGAGGCCAAGAATTTGGTCGCGGGGAATCCGCAGGCTTGCGCCGAGATCGACCTGTTCCGCGCTATCTCTCTTCTGAAAGCGAACAAACGCGAGGAAGGTGTGCGGAATCTTTCCGAAATTCTTGCTGAATACTCTGATTGGTTCAAGACTCCTAATAGTCGGGATGTTTACGAAATGGTCCAGTTGCAGCGGGCATTTTCTCTTGCTCACCTAGAAAGGACCGAAGAAGCTCTGCCCTTGCTGGAAGAAGCTTCGTCATTTCGGCTTGAGCGAGCGGTTCAAAGTGACCTTCATTGTCATCTTGGCAGGTGCTATCACGAACGCTCGCGATATGCCCAAGCCAAGGAACACTTTGAGCGTGCCGAGGCACTTGGAGTCGGAGAAGATTGGCGACCCGCGTTTCACTACTACTTCGGCTATACGCTTTATGAGCTGAAAGACTTTCAACGAGCAAAGAGACAGTTCATCCTCTGCCTTCAATCTGGCGATTCTGGCCCACCAGCGTCCATGCGATACGCGATGCTCGCGGAAACAAGTCGCAAATTGGGGAAACACTCCGAAGCCCGACCGTATGAGGAGAAGGCAAAGTCCGTAGAGCGGTGACTGCTGAAAACAGGCGTTCTCGTTTGCCGCCCTCCGGCCCTTTTGTGAGGTGGGAAATGTTACCCCAACTTACAAAGGATGACTGTGCACAATCTGCGGAGTTCGTTTACCTGCTCAAGCACATCTCGCAGAGAGTTTCTTAGGACATGGCTCAAGTCTTCCACCACAGAGGACAGAGGGGAACCCAGAGGACCGCGTTGGCGAAGGGTCGTTTTGCGGGCTGGGAGATATGCTGCGGAGCTTCGCTCCGCTGGACAGCCGGGGGCGGCTGTCCCTACAAGATCTGTTTAGTGCGATTCTTCCGTGGCTGGCGCGGTGTCTGGGGTGTCTAGCTTTTGTGCCGCATGCGAGGCGATGGGCGCTGGTTGGAAATCGCCTGGGTCTTTGCCGGCCATGGCTGCGGTCATGAAGTTCATCCAGATAGGAAGCGCGGCGTGGGCTCCGGTTTCCTTTGCGCCCAGAGATTTTTTTTCATCGTAGCCGACCCAGACTCCGCAGGTCATGGTGGGAGAGAATCCCATGAACCAGGCGTCGGTGAAGTCGTTGGTCGTGCCGGTTTTACCGGCGACTGGGAAAGGCAGTTTCGAGGCGGCGATGCCGGTGCCGTGCAGCACGACCTCGCGCAACATGCTGGTCATGATGCGGGCGGTGCGCTCGCTGATCACGTCTTTCACGTCGGGAAAATCTTCTTCCAGAACGCGGCCTTCGTAGTCGGTGACGCGCGTGATGTAGCGCGGAGTGATGCGCACGCCATCGTTG
>DASYYT010000194.1:0-14661 GCA_035949755.1 Candidatus Sulfotelmatobacter sp. | reverse complement strand
AAGAATCCTTATCTGACATTCGCCCGCGCGCTGGAATTATTTCATCCCCCGGCGAAGTATGCGGCCGGAGTGCATCCCACGGCCGTGGTCGACGCGAGCGCGCGCATCGGGGCTGGAGCCCACATTGGCCCCTACGTGGTGATTGGCGACAACGTTTCGATTGGCGCCCATGCCGTGCTGCTGGCTCACGTCGTGATTTATCGCGGGGCAAACATCGGCGACAATTTCTTTGCCCACGCTCATTCCGTCGTGCGCGAAAACTGCCGCATCGGCAACAACGTGCTCTTACAGAACGGAGTCGTCATCGGCGGCGATGGCTTTGGATTTGCCAAGACTGCCGAGAGCACGTGGCACAAGATTCCGCAGCCCGCCCCGGTGGTCATCGAGGATAATGTTGAGATACAGGCAAATTCCTGCATCGATCGCGCCAGCGTTGGCGAGACCCGGATTGCACGCGGCGTCAAAATCGATAATCTCGTGCAGGTCGGGCACGGCTCGCACGTCGGCGAGGACGCATTGTTGTGCTCGCAGGTGGGACTGGCCGGCTCCAGCAACATTGGAAATCGTGTGATTCTGACCGGACAGGTCGGCGTTGTTGGGCACTGCAAAGTTGGCGACAACGCGATCGTCACCCCGCAAAGTGGGGTCGCGGGGGACATCCCTGCTGGAGCGCTGGTGAGCGGGGCGCCGGCCGTCGATCACAAGGCGTGGCTGAAGTATTCGGCGATCCTGCCCCGCCTGCCGGAAATTGCCCGAGCTCTCCGCAAGAAAAAATAACCACGGTGGACACAGAGGAATTGTTTCTGCAATCTTCAATCTGAAATTTTTTCGTTCACGCCGCTTCCCTGCCGGTACTCTTCCGGCAATCCGCTCTCGATCACCGCTCGAACTTTTTCCATCAGGCAGTCGCGGTTGCCGAAATCCTGAGGCTCGATGGGCGGATGGAAGATCACTTTCACGCGGCCGGGCTTGATCGAGAATCGCTTTTTCGGCATGGCATAATGCGTGCCCGCAATCGTCATCGGAATCACCGCAACGCCGCACTCCATGGCCAAGTAAAACGGTCCTTTCTTGAAGGCCAGCAACTTCCCATCGAAGGAGCGCTTGCCTTCGACGTAGATGGTCATGTTGATTCCCTTCCCAATGACTTCCTTCGCGGCATTCACAGCTTCGATGCCGGCGTCGCGATTGCCGCGATCCACCGGAAGCAAAGACGCAAGCCGCATGGCGGGCCCGAGAATGGGAGTCTTGAACAATTCTTTCTTCACCATCACCGAGGTGCGGCGCGGAATCAGGGGAATCTGGATGGGTGGATCGAGATTCGACACATGATTCGTCATGAAGATGTAGGTGCGGGAATGGTCGAACTGATCGCGGCCCACGATATCGACGCGCACGCCGGTCAGCCACACTCCGGCGTAGGCTCCCCAGTTGAACAGACGATAGAGCGGCCCAATGTCGCCCGCCAGGAACGCCCAGCCGAAGCCGACAATCGCGGCGAAGGGCATGGCCAGCGCCCAGAACAGCAGCATGATGATGGTGCGGATCATTTCTTGCTGGCTCCGCTGAGGCTCCCTGCTGATCCGGAATCTAGATTCGCTCCCGCCGCTGCCGGTTGCGCTTCTCCTTTGAGCCATGCCGCGCGGCGGGCGTGCTGCTCTGGCGTGATCCGCTCGAGATCTTTCACTTCATAAATGACTTCCTGGCGGCCGGCGACTTTCCACTTGAGTTCGCGCTCAGCTCCGCGGCGCGAGCGAACCTTCACCACCACCGTGTCGCCCGGTTGCAGGCGCGCCAGTTGCTGCGTTGACTCCTCGCCCGCGGGCTTGCCCTGGAGTTCAACAATGGTTTCCCCCACCTGCAAGCCGGCGCGTTCGGCCTCACCGCCGGGGGTCACGGCGAGCACCGACATCGGCCCATCAAAATTGCGCGACCCCAGAAAGCCCGGATCGGCCTCGGTAGCCGTTTCTGGAACCGCGCGCAGACCGACGGAATCGAGAAATTCATTCCATGGAATTTCTTCAGTTCCCGAGACGTACTTGCTGAAGAACGATCCCAGGTCGGCATGGCTGACAGCTTCGGCAGCCTCGCGCACTCCGTTAGAGTCGTCGAAGAAGCGATTCTTTTTGGCGTAGTTGACATTCATCCATTGCAGCAGTTCGCGCAACGAAGCCTGGCCGTGGCTGGCGTCGCGCAGGACCAGATCGAGCATGATGCCCAGCAACTCTCCTTTGTTGTAATACGAAACGCTGCGCTCGGGACGGCGATAGTAGCTGTAACCTTCCAGCCACGCGTCGAGGCTGGACTCTTCGGCGGATTGCGTCAGGTGAGCGGGACGGCGTTCCAGTTCGGTGATCTCGTCGGACAGGTTGTTGAGATATTGTTTTTCATCGATCAGACCCGCGCGCAGTTGAATGATGCCTTCGGCCGTGCTGGTAACGCCTTCGCTGAACCATAAGGCCCGGGTGTAATTCGCTTGCGTGTAGTCGATGGCCGCCAGCGTCTTAGGACGGATGCGCTTCACGTTCCAGAGATGGAAAAATTCGTGCGCGGTGACGGCATCGAACGGGTAAAGACTCTGCTTCATGGAATCGGCATTCAGTTCGATCGCCGTCGCATAGGCGTGCTCCATGCCGCCTCCGCCCGGGCCGCGGGGAAAATGATAGAAAAACGTGTAGGTATCGAAGGGACGGTCGTCCATCCAGCTGATCGCGGCGGCGACGATCTTGTGCAGAGAGGCGATAATCTTCCCCGCATCGTAGTCGGCGGGATCGGCGTCGAGGATGACTCGAAAGTGCCCGCCGGCTTCGTCGAAATCTTTCTCCGCGAACTCACCCATCTCCACCGGCGAGTCCACCAGTTGATCGTAGTTGTCGGCCACATAGGTATCGACGCCGGCTTTGAGCGGAGTTGCGATCTGCCAGTGATTGCTCAGGTCGAAGCGCAGCGTCAATGGCGAATTCCTGGCGTCCACCGGATACATGAGGATCTGTGCCAGATTAAAGAATGCGTGCTCAGAATTTAACTGCGCACCGAAGGGCCCTGGGGAATTGGCATAGATCTGGTACTCGATAAAGGCTCCGTCTTGCGCGCCTTCAATCCGCCAGCGGCTGCTATTGAGCTTGCGGACGGCAAGAACTTTGCCGTTGCGATCTCTTGCCCGCAGCCAATCGACAAACTGGGAAAAATCGCGAACTTGATACAGCGCGTTCCACACTGGAAGCTGAAGTTCGCGCACTGGCGGACCCGCGGGAATGATCATCAGGACGTCCACAAGATGCTGCTCCGGCGAGGTGAATGAAACCACATAGTTCACCGCGGACGGCAGCTGAGCGATGGAATGAGCCGCGCTCGCGCACACCAATGCGAACACGATCCGGCGAATCCCGCGACCACTGGCAACGAATCTCATTTCTTCCCGGCTAACTCGCGCAGACGTGTCGGCAGTTTTTCATAAATCCCTCCGAATCCGCCATTGGAAAGAATGGCAATGACGTCGCCGCTGCGCAATTCGGGGGCGATGGTCTGGACGATCGCATCGGCATCGCTCAAAAGGCGCGCGCGGCGTCCATTTCGGCCGATCTCGGCGGCAAGGGCCGGCAGCTCGAGGCGCTCGCTTTCCGGAACGGCCTCGGAGCGGAAGACCCCCGCGACCACGATTTCGTCGGCTTGCGCCAGGCTGCGGGCGAGATCGCTTTGCAGGACGCGGCGGCGCAGCGTATTCGAACGCGGTTCGAGGATCGCCCACAGCCGCGCTCCTCGATACCGGGTGCGAAGCGCTTTCAATGTCCCGGCAATCGCGGTCGGATGATGAGCGAAGTCGTCGATGATGGTAATGCCGTTCACTTGCGCCTTCACTTCCAGCCGCCGCTTCACGCTCTTGAAACTCTTCAGCGCGTCGGCGATTGCCGCTTTCGAGATGCCGCAATCGAAGGCGAGAGCCGCTGCGGCCGTGGCGTTCCACACGTTGTACTCTCCCGCGAGCGCAAATTCGAGATCGGCCCAGGGCTGATCGTCATGCAGGACGCTCCAACTGGTGCGGCCGGGCTCCAGCCGGAGATTGGCGATTTTCCAGTTCGCCCGCGGGCCCGAGCCGTAGCGCTCCACCGGACAAAAGGCTTTCGCCAGACAGCGCTCCAGGCTTGGACTTTGGGCCGTATCTCCCATGGCTCCGTCCCACGCCACGATGCGGCCACGACGCGGAATCAGATTTACCAGGCGTTTGAAGGCGGTCTCCACCGCGTCCAAATCTTTGTAGATGTCGGCATGATCGAACTCGACCGATGTGAGAATGATTGCGTCGGGAAAGTAATGCAGGAATTTCGGTCCTTTATCGAAGAACGCCGTATCGTACTCGTCCCCTTCGAGAATGAAATGCTTTCCACTCCCGAGATGAAAGCTGGAGCCGAAATTTTCGGCGATGCCGCCGATCAGAAAAGACGGGTCGGCGCCCGCGGCGTGGAAAATCCAGGAGAGCATCGATGTCGTCGTAGTTTTGCCGTGAGTTCCGGCCACGACCAGAACTTCTTTCCCGCACAAAAATTCGTCATGCAGGAGTTCCGGCAGCGAGCAGAACGGGATCCGCTGGTCCAGCACGTGCTCCAACTCGACGTTCCCGCGCGAAATGGCATTGCCGATTACCACCAGGTCCGGGCGTGGTTCCAGATTCTTCGCATCGAACGGCTGGGCAACGGGGATGCTGATTTCCCGCAGAAAATCGGACATCGGCGGGTAGGCGGCGGCATCGGAGCCGCTGACGCGAAAACCCCGCTGCTTCAGCATTCCGGCGAGCGACGCCATGGCGGTGCCGCAGATTCCGATCAGGTGGATGTGCTTGGGCTCGGGCATTGTCATTTCATAACCACAGCGCACACAGAGTAGACGGGAAAAACACCTAGCTCACAGACGACTCCAAAATTGCCAGGTTTATTCGATCTTGTTGTACGGACAGCTTTGCCCGTACACCAAACGGAAGCGTGATATTACCCGACGATACGTGCCCAGAGCGCACCCCGTAGGCTACCGCCACCTTGAGGTCGCCCACAATTCTCGTGATGACTTCCTGCAAAGTGTATCCCTGATTCGCGGTTTGAACGCAGTCCAGCATCTCCCCGAAGACAATTCCGCGCACCGAGTCGAGTTGTCCGGCCAGCTTGAGTTGCATGAGCATGCGGTCGATCTGGTACGGCTTGGCAGCCACGTCTTCCAGGAACAGGATTGTGCCCTCCGTGCGGATGGCGTAGGGAGTGCCCAACGAAGCAATCAGTATCGAGAGGCATCCCCCGTACAGGATCCCCTCGGCCTCACCTTCGACCAGCGCGGTGACTTTATCGTTGAGTGGAACCTCCCAGGGCGTGGCCGCAGTGAGGGCCGACTGCCACGCCGAGAAATTCACTCCGTCCTCGTGCGCCCAATCCTTGGCCGCCATGGGCCCATGGAAAGTCACCAGCCCGCTGACGTCAGTGATATAGGTGAGCAGAGACGTGATATCGCTATAGCCCACGAAGATCTTGGGATTGGCCGCGATCCTGGCGAGATCCAAATCCTTGAGCAGGTAGTTGGCGCCATAGCCGCCGCGGGCGCAGACGATGGCTCGAATATCGTCGCGTTCGAACATCTCCTCTAACTCGCGGGCGCGACGCTGCGCAGATCCGGCAAAGTAAAGATCACGCTCCAAGATCGAGTCAAAATAAAATGGACGATATCCGGCGCGGCGCAGGGCTTCGCAGCCCGACTCCAGTTCCGCCTGGTTTACGTTGCTGGCAGGCGCAACGATGCCGATCGTGTCTCCGGGCCGAAGCGCTGGCGGCTTGACGGGTTGGACGTTAGTAGGGCGCATCGTTACTTGGGCACATCATTGTTGGACCGCCGCGAATGGCTGCGCGCGTCAGTCGAGAAAAAACTCTCCCCGGCACACTAGGCGCGCCGGGCCGCGCAAAAGAATATTATTTCCTTCCCGGCGCACCATCTGCGCCCCGCCGGCCGCCCGAACGGTCACGGGCGAGTCCGCGCGCCCGGCCGCCATCGCGGCCGCCGCCGAGGCGCAAGAGCCTGTCCCGGAAGACTGGGTTTCGCCCACGCCGCGTTCGAAAAATCGAACCCGTATCTCGTGCTCGCCGCCGGCTACCACGAACTCGACATTCACTCCCTGCTTGAAATGCGGCGACCGCTGGATTTCAGCGGCTTGGGCTTGCCAGTCTGACGGAAATTCCGGCACGAAAACAACGTAATGCGGATTGCCCATGGAAACCGGGATGCCCCGGAATTTCCCCGCTTTCGTTTCTATAGGCACTTCCCTTTCCACGGCCGCGCCGCCCATGTCCATCTCGAACTCGTACTGCCAATCATTGTGCGACGTAAGCATGCATGCCTTCAGGCCTGCTCCAGTTTGAATGCTGATTTTCTCTTTACCCCGCTCTGCGCACAAATACGCGGCCACGCAACGGGTGCCGTTGCCGGAAATTTCCGCTTCCGAGCCGTCGGCATTGATGAGACGAATTTCCACATCGGCCGTCGGATGAGGAGACATCCACTCGACTCCATCCGCGCCCACGCCTTCGTGACGATTGCAGAGGCGCTTGCTGATCGCGTGCAGCTCAGAAAAATCGGGCGCCGCGCCAATGTCGATCAGCAGAAAATCGTTTCCGCAGGCACTGGCTTTTACGAAAGGGATCGTGCGCACGCCAGAGTTCACTCGCGCTCCACTTTTCGGGATGGCCGGATTTTATCATCCGAGTGCCGGCCAACCGCGTTAACCGCGCTGATTACCGCGCCTGGTACAGGATGGCGGGCGCCTGTCCGGTGACATGAATTTCGATCAGCGCCCGCAGGTGCCGGTTGTGTACCGCTTGCCATACCGGGTCGCCCTCGAAGGCGAGAACGTAATCGGCATACTGCGCCGGGTTGGCGAGAGCCCGTTCCCAGAGTCCTTCGGAATCGCTGGGCTGTTTCCACACCCGATGGTTGCCTTCGTTGATCGTGCGCTTCAACGGAATGCCCGCGCGCTCGAGTGCGCCGACGTGGTCGCCGAGGTACATGAGCAGGGTGGACTTGTCGGGTAACGCCCCCAGCATGCGGGCAAGTTCCAGATCAAGTTGATTGTGGGTGCGCATGTTGATTTGCGCTTCCCTGAGACAGATCGGGGTGGAATGCCAGATCGAGGCGTAACTGGCGATGACCAGGGCGACGACGGCCAACGTGCACCCCAGGCGCAGACGAGGATTCCACGACTCCAAACGCACTATGATCCAGACCAGAGTCGCCAGCACGACGGCGTATGCCGGCAGCAGGTGCAGTCCGTAGCGCACGTTGTAATGCGTGAATGGCCACCAGTATGGAATGAAAATGGGAACGCCCCCGTAAGCGATGGAGAGCGCGTAAAAAGGCACGGGCACAAGCAGGAACAGCAAAGGCCATGTACGGTGCGACGGCTTTGGTCTCCGGCTGAAAATTAACGCCAGGGCCGCGGCCAAGGCGAGCAAGATCCATACACGTTGCAGCCACTGATTCGGAGCAAGGTTCGATTCCGCCGCTTTCAAGAAGTACATTCCCGCCAGCAGCGGATTGCCGCTCCCGGGGTGTCCGGGGTTTCCCGCATTCTGTGTCTTGCGCTCGATCGCCTTGGCCGAGTAGGGGCCGTTTTCGAATTCGAGCGGATTGCGGTAGATAATTCCGTTGTAAGCGAGCCACAGCGCGGGAGCAGCGGCGATGATCAGGATGAACTTGAGCACCGACGCACGGGCGAATGCCCGGCTCGATTCGGGTGCGCTGGCGCGGCCCTGAAGCCCAGCTCTCCCTCGACACAACCACACGACCACGACTGCCGCCGCCATCGTGAAGCCCAGAAACCATCCGTCATAACGTGTCAGGCAGGCTGCCGCCACGCACAAGCCGCACCTGGTCAGGGCCTTTCCATCGCCGCCCATGGACTCTGCGAAGTAGACGACCGCCCAGATGAAGAAGGCGAGGTACAGTGATTCACCCATGGCAGTGGCCTGCATATAAATCAGATTGGGATTGGCGGCGAAGATGATCGCTGCGCTCCAGGCCGCGGTGCGGGCGGCAGGATTAGGCTCGGCGCCGCGGGAGAGAACGGTCCGCGTTAAGCGGAAGATTCCGACCACCCCGAAAACATACGCAGTCATGGAGGGGATCGAGCCTCCGGAGCCGCTCTGCCACATTTGCCCCACAAGCAGGAATGGAATCATCAACAGGTGCGGAAGCGGCAGCCATACTGTGCCCAGCTGCAGCAGGCCGGGAGTTTTCGAATCGAAAACCCGGCGCGCGATGTTGATGTGCGCCACCGCGTCGCCGTACAGCAGGATTTCCACCTGTCTGTAAAAAAAGAGGAAAGAGAAGACCGATACGCACGTCGCCAGCCAGATCAGGAGATTGACGTCGGAATCCCACGGTGAAGGCTCGTTTTTTGGGAGCTTGCGCATGCGATGGTCAGAGCCAGACGCCTAAGACCTACGGTCCTCAAGCCGCCTTCCGCACACTATTCCAGATGGGTCAACTCGCGGAAGATCTGAAATCGCTCTTCGATCTCATCGCGCGTCAACGCTTGCAGCCGCTCCGTGCCAAAGCGCTCGACCGCGAACGAACCCATTACGCCGCCGTAAAACAACGCCCGTTTCAGCACTTCGCGATTCAGGTCCGGCTGCGAGGCCACGTAGCCCATGAATCCCCCGGCGAAAGAATCTCCTGCGCCGGTCGGATCTTTTACCTCCTCAATCGGAAGAGCGGGAGCGCGGAACGGATGCCGGCCAATGCCAAATGAGCCTTCGCGGAAGAAAATCGTCGCCCCGTATTCGCCATGCTTGATGACCAGCGCCTGCGGTCCCATGGCCAGAACTTTCTGCGCGGCCCGCGGCAAATTGGTTTCGTGCGCCAGCATCTTGGCTTCCGTGTCGTTGATCAGCAGCACGTTCACCAGCTTCAGCGTTTCGGCAAGTTCCCTGGGCGTGCGATTGATCCAGTAATTCATGGTGTCGCAGCCCGTGAGGCGCACCCCATTCATGTGCCGGCGCACGTCAGCTTGCAGCGTCGGCTGGATGTTCGCGAGGAAAAGGAAGTCGGTGTCTTCGTACTCTTTGGGAACGCGCGGCTGAAAACGTTCGAACACGTTCAAGTCGGTGTAGTCCGTTTTCGCCTCGTTGAGATTGTCCGTATAGGATCCGCCCCAGCGGAACGTCTTGCCCTTCGCGCGCTCCAGGCCGCGAATGTCGATCTTGTGGTCACGAAAGACTTTTTCCGGTTCGGGGCCGAAGTCTTCGCCCACCACCGCCACTACGCGGACCTGGGTGAAATAGCTGGCGGCCAGCGCAAAATAAGTCGCGGCGCCGCCCAGAATATTCTTTACGCTGCCCGAAGGCGAGGTGACATCATCGAATGCTACCGAACCCACTACGAGTATGCTCATGCCAACCTTTAGGAAGTAAGTGATGAGTGGTCAGTGCTGAGTGGTCAGTAAACCCGCCTCCGGCCACTGGCCACTTTATTTCACGTATTTTCCGATAATCAGCTTTAGTCTCTTCTTCGTTGCCGCGGGAATTTTCTTTGGCTCGGTCAGGATGGCGTGGGCCAGCGCCGATCCACACTTGCAGGACCGTCCGCCTGGCATGCTCGCCACCGTCTGGCGCACGACTTTGCCGGCATTCTCCGCATTCTTGATCAACACCGCAACAATCTGCTCCACCGTGACCGAGTCATGATGCGGGTGCCAGCAATCGTAATCGGTCACCATGGCAACCGTGACGTAGCAGAGCTCGGCCTCGCGAGCCAGCTTCGCTTCCTGCAGGTTGGTCATGCCGATCACATCCATGCCCAGCCCGCGATACACGTTCGATTCCGCTTTCGTCGAAAACTGCGGCCCCTCCATGCAAAGATAGGTGCCTCCTCTTTTGCCAACTACTCCGGCTCTCTGGCACGCGGAGGCGACCACGCTCGACAGTTCGGCGCAGACCGGTTCGGCAAACGCAATGTGCGCAACCACTCCGGCGCCGAAAAACGTATCCACGCGGTGGCGCGTACGGTCGAAAAATTGGTCGGGGATGACGAACTCCAGCGGTTTGTGCTCTTCTTTGAGCGATCCCACCGCGGAGATGGAAACAATGCGCTCGACCCCCAGTTGTTTGAAGCCGTGAATGTTGGCCCGAAAGTTAAGTTCGCTGGGAAGGATGCGGTGACCGCGGGCATGCCGCGCCAGAAAAGCGACCTTGCGGCCTTCCAGCGTGCCGCAAACGTAGGCATCGGAGGGCGCGCCGAACGGCGTTCTCATCCACACTTCTTTGATTTTCGTCAGCCCGGGCATGGAGTACAGCCCGCTGCCGCCAATGATTCCGATCTCCGCCTCTGGCAATCACCCTCCGGAATGCTTCGACTTCATCAAATCAAACCTGTGATTATACAAGAGCGGGTTTGACGCTCGCGGACGAGCAGGGTGCGGGCGCTACAATTTCACAGATGAGGTTTCTCATCGCAATTCTATTTTTGTGCGGAACGGTGGCGGCACAACAGGCCGCAGCGCCTCCTCCGCCGCCGAAGTCGGTCACCGTCCCGGCGGCGATCGATCACAACCGCGTCGTCATCGATGCGGACATTCTTTTGCCCAACAATTCGTGGCAGACTATTCACGCCTGGGTGGACAATGGCAATCCCGATCTTTATCTGTCGCGCCGGGTAGCGACGTTGCTCGGGCTAGCGGTCACCTGTGGCGACCAGGAGTGTTCAGCCCCGCCGCCGCGCCAGATCGCGGTGGGCGGAATGCTTATCCCCCTCACCGGGATCAACCAGGCGAAGATCCCTCTCCGGCCGGTGAACTCTGCAACAGTGCTGGCCCCTGGCATGAACGTGGAGATCAACCTTCCCGCCAGTCTGCTGCGCCATTATGACGTGCTGGTTGATTTTCCGGACCACAAGTTTTCGATTGGCCTGCCCGGAACGCTTCGCTTTTACGGATCCTCGGGGAAGGTGACAGTGAATCCGGAGAACGGTCTGATCCAGGTCCCCAGCAAGATTGAAAATAAGAAATATAATCTGGCGCTCGATCTCGGCTCCTGCATCAGCTTTCTCGGCGAGGACGCCTTTGATGCTCTAACAGCGGCGCATCCGGATTGGCCTCACATGACCGGCGCGGTGGGCTCTGCCAATATGTGGGGAGCCGACGCCGAGGCGAAATGGAGAATCATGCGCCTCGCTCGCGTGCAATTTGGCCCGCTGTTTCTGACCGACGTGCCCGCAGTCGACCTGCCGAAATCGGTACTGGATTTTTTTTCCCAGCGCGCCGCCATGCCCACCGCCGGGCTGATTGGCTCCGATGTCCTGCTAAATTACCGAGTGGGGTTGGATTATGCGCATTCGCTCGTTTACTTCGATATTGGAAGAACCTTTGAGGCTCCGGAGTTCGCCGTAGTTGGGCTAGTGCTGCGGCCCGAAGTCGATGGACGCTACACTATCCTCGGCGTGGCCGATATTGACGGCAAACCTTCGCTCCCCACAGGTCCGGACGGCGTTCAACCGGGTGACCACCTCGAGGCCGTCAACGGCATTCCAGTGCAGGGAGCGACCATGGGCCAGATTTGGTCGATGCTTCGCGGCAATCCCGGACAGCAGCGCAGGCTGACCATCGAGCGCGCGGGAAAACAATTCACCGTGCCCGCAACCGTGCAGCAATTCCTGCCGGAAACTCCCGGCGATCAAAAGAAACGAAAATAGCAAGGACTCTTCACGGTGACATTCTTCCGAGGTTTACTGAGTCTCAGCCAGCGCGCCGAAAACTTCTTTCTCCAGTATGGCAGTGGTTTCGGCATCCAGGCTTTCGCTCACCAACACCGTGTCCCCATGCTGTTCGATCACGACTGCCCCATCTTCGGTCTTCCACGAATGCCGCCCTTTCAGCCATGGCGGAGATTGGTCCTTTTCCGCTTCCGCTTCTTGCGCGGCCGGTGGAATTGCGGGGGCATCCCCAACTTCGCTGACTTGCTTATAGCGCTGCTTCAAAGACTGCGCGTAGATTCCCGCGAACTCTTCGGCGGCCGGCGGCCCCGACCAGCGCGACACATAAAGCAGCCCCAGGGTCGCACCGGGCGTCGGTCCTTCCTTGGCGATAGCTTTCGGCTTGGCCGCATAGTAGTACCCTCCCCGCCACTCCGGGTACATCCGCTTGGAAAGCGGCCTGCCGACATATTGATCCATCAAAACCGCGACGTCGAATTCTCCCATCGCTCCAATATCGAACTTCTGGTAGCTCTTAAAATCCTGCTTGAAATCCGGCACTCGCATCGGCTCAATCTTTTCACCCGACAGATACATCTCCGGCTGCATGATCTGCCGCGTGGTGTGCGGAGGATTGCGCAGCACCCCATCAAAAGCCCTATCCTTGCCGCCGGCCTCCATCACCTTGATCACGAAATCCATGCCGTAGCTGTATGGAAACGTGAGTGACTCTTTCATGAAGATGGGCGCGCTGTTGAACACTTTTGTGCCCGCGGTGCCGGTCAAGGTCTCGTCTTCCATCGCCCCCACCAGCGCGGGAGAATTCGTGATCGTATGTCCCGTCGGAGCGATCGCATACTGGAACATCATGGCCTGCGCCTGGCCTTCAATGACGGCCTCGCGCGCGTTGTCGATCTCGTCGTCCTGAATCTCCTGCGGGGTGGGATTGTGTTTGATTTCGCCCAGGTCCTTGTCACCCTTCTTCATCCACTTCTGCAGCCCGACATCCTGGTCCTGCAGCGCGTGCGTGAGTTCGTGTGCCATGACCGGCTCTTGCTCTTCCATCGGCACCCAGTCGAGCAGGTTCACCGTTTTCGTCTTGGGATCGTAATAGCCCGCCACTTCTTCCTTGAGCAGTGCGACTAAAAACGTTTCCAGATCGAAGCCGGGCGGCAGCAGGCCGAATTTTTCCAGAACCAGTTCAGACCGGCGCAGGCGCTTCGTATCTTCATCATTGAGATGCCCCGTCAAGTACGATTCGACTTGGTTCCGGCTGGTGAGCCTGCGCTTCACTTCTTTCTTGATGGGCAGGCCGGTTTGCTTGCCGTCGAATTCCAGGATTTCGTCAACCGAGTGGAACAGTTCTTCGGCCTGCCGCGGCGTGATCTTGACCTCGCCTTGCGGTGGTTGTTCGGGCGGAGGAATAGGCTTGGTCGGCTCCGGCTGAGCTTGTGCGGGCGCCTCAGATTGCTTGGAGCTCTGCGGATCCTGTGCGACGGCCACTAAAGGCCACAGCGTCGCCAACAGCACGACCGTCAAAATCAACCGCAGGGGTAGCGCGAAAGGCTTTTCAGCGCGATTCATTAAGCCTGTAGTTTATACGTTCTCTATACTTTCTCTCTATGACCCCTGCCAACGTAAATCTCTGGACTTCTCCGGACCACGTCCGCGATTATCTGGGACGCGCCGATCAGATTTCCCACCGCACCGAAGGAGAGGCGGCGCTACTGGAGTTCATTCCAACCACCACGCGCCGCATTCTCGACCTTGGAAGCGGTGACGGGCGCCTGCTGGCCCTGGTGCGGGAGGATCTCGCGCGCCGCGGATACCCGGAAACCGGCGGCGTGGCAGTCGATTTTTCTGCCGCCATGCTGGAAGCGGTGCGGGCGCGGCTCGCGGCAGATCCCCGGGTGAAGATTGTGGCGCACAATCTCGATTCTCCCCTGCCCAGCCTGGGCCAGTTTGATGCGGTGATCTCGAGTTTTGCGATTCATCATCTGCTTCATGAGCGCAAGCGGGAGTTGTATGCCGAGATTCACACGATGCTTTCCCCCGGAGGCGTATTTTGCAACCTGGAGCACGTATCGTCGCCCTCCCAGCGGCTGCATGAGGAGTTCTTGCGGCGAATCGGATTCACCGTCGAGACCGAAGATCCTTCCAACAAGCTGTTGGATTTCGAGACCCAGCTGCGCTGGCTGCGCGAGATCGGATTTGTCGACGTGGATTGCCAGTGGAAGTGGCGGGAGTTGGCGCTTCTGGTCGGAGTGCGCCCTTAAGCAACATCCCTCACGCAGACACGGCCCGCGCGACCCACTCACCCGCTTCCTTCGTGCCCAGCGTGCCCCCGATATCCTGTGTAGTCTTCTTCTGCCGCACCGCCTCCAGCACCGCCGCTTCGATCTTATCCGCCTCTGGGGCTGATCCTAAATACCGCAACATCATCGCTGCCGTTAGAATCGCGCCGAAAGGGTTCGCCATGTTCTTGCCGGCAATGGGCGGGGCCGAGCCGTGCACCGGTTCGAACATCGACGTGTGCCCGGGATGAATATTGCCGCTGGCGGCCATCCCCAGCCCTCCCTGCAGGCCCGCGGCCAGATCGGTGATGATGTCGCCGAACATATTGTTAGTCACAATCACGTCGAACTGCCGCGGCTCCCGCACCATCTGCATGCACAGCGCGTCCACGTACATGTGCTGCGCCATGATCTTTGGATACTCGGCGCTGACCTCTTTGAATACGCGCTGCCACAGGCCTCCCGCATGGGTCATGGCGTTGGACTTGTCGCACATCAGCACTTTGCTGCGTGGCGAGCCGTCGAGCTTGCGCTCCTTCTTGCAATACTCGAACGCGTAGCGGATGATGCGCTCCACGCCCTTGCGCGTGTTGATGTCTTCCTGCGTCGCGATCTCGTCCGCAGTTCCCTGCTTGAACACGCCGCCCGCATC
>DASYYT010000193.1:0-9068 GCA_035949755.1 Candidatus Sulfotelmatobacter sp. | reverse complement strand
GTAAACGAAACCCAGTTGCGTCCGCGGGCGGGGTGGACGTTGGTGAATCCCTGCGACTCAAGCCAGGCGGCGATCGCCTGAATGTCGTTCTGGCTCAGGCCGAAGCGGTCGGCGAACTGTTCGGGAGTCAGCCACTTGTGATAGTTGGAAGAATTGGGATCCTGCTGCTGGGCCAGGAGCTGCTTGAGCGCCTGCTGTTGGGCGATCGTGGGCGCGGTCATCAGGGTGATGGTTCCCAGCTGCATGGCGGGGTCCACGCCACCCTGATCGAACTGCGGCAGCGCGAGGCGATGGACATTTCCAGCCAGCGGAACCGTCGGCCCCGCCAATGCGCCCTGAATCCGATCCGATGTGGCGCCAGGTGTCGCGCCATAAGAAAGGCTCGAAAGCCCAAACGCCATCGACAACAGACACACGATACCCCTGCTCTTCATACACGCTCCCAGAGTTCCCATATCAGGCTGCAGATTTTGGGTGTTTCGAACTTATCTTACCTTCGATCAAGCGTCTTGTCTCGAAGGTTGTACGGCTGACATACACTTAACAAATACTTTAAGTCAAGACAACGGCGGGAGCCGGGCGTTCCACCGGATCTGCTTGTAAAAGCATGAAAACTAATATCTTGCCAAGGTACTAATCCTAAGCGATCGGCATAAAAACCGGAACAACACGGGTTTACTCAACTGCCGTATACTGCCCCGTAAACCCCTGCATGCCTGCGCCAACCGCCTCAAAGCCCCGCCTTGCCTACATCGACTGGATGCGCGGGCTCGCCTGCGTGCTGATGTTTCAAACCCACTGTTACGACTCATGGCTCGGTGGACCGGCCCGGCAAAGCAAGTTTTTTATGTATTCGCAACTGGGGGGGACATTCCCGGCTCCTCTGTTCCTTTTTCTGGCCGGGATCTCCTTCGCGCTGGTGACGGAAAAACTGCGGCTGAAGGGCTTGAGGGCGGGACAGATCGCGCGGAGCACGATCCGGCGCGGGGCGGAAATCTTCGGTTTCGGCCTGCTATTCCGCCTGCAGGAGTACGTCATTGCCTGGGGATGGGCGCCCAAGAGCGATCTGCTGCGGGTGGACATTCTGAATACGATCGGGATGTCGATGATGCTCATGGGGGTGCTGTGCTGGATCGTACTGGAGGCTCTTGGGAAGAACCGACCAGGGGATTCGTCTGGGCGTTCCCGGATTTTTCTTGTGCTGGCCGCGACGGGGACTGCGCTGGCAATTTCGTTGCTTTCGCCGCCACTCTGGACGACCTGGCGTCCGGACTGGCTGCCGTGGCCGATCGAGTCTTACATCAATGGAGTGCACAATCTCGGCACGCCGCAGGCATGGCTGTTCCCGATATTCCCCTGGGCGGCGTTCGCATTCGCCGGGCTGGGCCTGGGATTCATCCTGCAAAGTGAATGGGCGCGCGCCCGCGAAGCGAAAATCTTTTTCGGCGCCGGAATCGTCGGGCTGGCGCTGATTGAACTCTCGCGCTGGCTCGATGCGCTGCCGTGGCATTTCTATCGCGTGTATGACTACTGGCACACGAGCCCGGATTTCTTCCTGATCCGGGTCGGCATGCTGCTGGTGATTCTCTGCGGATGTTACGTCTGGTGCCGTTGGGGCGCAGCACAGTTGGGATTCAGCCCGTTAATCCAGCTTGGGCAGGCATCGCTGCTGGTGTACTGGGTGCATATTGAGTTCGTCTACGGGCGCGTGTCGATCCTCACGAAACGTGCACAGAGCATCGCCGGGGCATCGGTGGGATTGGCAATTATCTGCGTCGCGATGGTGGCGCTGGCCTACATCCGCACGCATACAAAGGGCTGGATGAAAGGGCGCGCGGCGGAACTGCGAGGCTGGCTGCGACCGGCCCGGGCGAGCTAAAGCATCAAGGGACAGCCGCGCGCCTCCGCTGCTCTTTCAGGCAAACCGCCGAAGAAATTCCACCAGTTCCCGCTCGGCCCATCGCCCGTCATAGCCATTCCCGTCGGGCGTTCCCATAAACGCACAGTGACCGCCGTCGTCCGTTTCGATATACGTGATGTTCGGGTTGGCGAGAATTCGCTTGCGGGTCGCGGGCTGGACGCGGATAAAGGGATCGTTCTTCGCGTGAATAACCAGCGCCGGTACAGCGATGTGGTCCACAACATTCGCCGCGGCGGCCCTGTAATAGTAGTCGTCGGCGCCGGTGAATCCGCAATAGTGCGCGGTGACGCGATCGTCGAACAGGCGAAGGCTCGAGATTCCGCGCAGCCGCGAGACGTCGAAATCTTTGGGGAAAAATTTCGCTTTCTCGCGCATGCGGCGAAAAAGCTGCACCAGGAAATACCACTCGTAGAGGCGGTTGGCGGGCTCGTGGAGGGCGTCGGCCGAAGCGGCCAGATCCATTGCCGGACACACCGCAGCGACTGCTTGAAATTGCGACGGGCCGTTCTCACCCCATTCGCCCGCGAGCTTCAGCACAAGATTGCCGCCCATGGAGAATCCGGCGAGAGCGAAATGAGAAACCCCCTCGTGCGCGATCATGTGCCGCGCGACAGCTGCCACATCGGATGAGAGGCTTGAGTTGTAGAGCGTGGGCGCGAAGTGGTTCATGCCGCCGCAATTGCGCTGGTTCATCAGGACGACATTCATCCCAGCCGCGAGACCGTTACGGGCGACGCCCAGCATGTACTGAGACTCGGACGAGCCTTCCAGGCCATGAACCACGATCAGCGTCAGCGGCGTCGCATGATCTGCGGACTGCCAACGGCACCAGCATCGGACCTTAATGCCGGGCGCGACTTCCACCAGCCGCTCTTCGGCGGCAGGAAGATCAATCCTGCGCGGGGCGAGAAAACTGGCGAGCGTCTGTACGTGGCCACCCCCGAGCCATCGACGTGCCTGGAACGGCTCGCGTGGTTGCCAAGGCTGTTCCCTGATCGGATCGGGATCACGACCTGGTTCTGAGATTTGCGAACTCCCCACAAATTCATTCTAATAGGTAGCGGAGCCGCCCATGCCTATCTACGAATACATCTGCAAGGAATGCAATCACCGATTTGAAGCTTTGGTCTATGGCAAAGAAAAGGCCGAATGCCCGAAATGCCACACGAAGAAGCTCGAGCCTCAGCTGTCGGTATTTGCCGTGTCGGCCAAAGGCTCGTCGAGCCCATCTCGCGCAGCCGGTCCTTGCGGATCTTGCGGCGATCCTCGCGGGCCTGGCGCCTGCTCGCTCGGCGATATGAATTAGTCTCGTGCAGAGGCGGCCGTCTCGGCTGCAGAGACAGCCCCCGCCGCTTGTCGGGAGGGGCGAAGCTCCGCTCCGAAATATCACTGGCAACGGTGAAACCATTCCTCTTTTGCCGCGCATCCCAAACAGCAGCGATCCTTATCGGGAGGCCACTGATGAAGTCCCTCGTCGTCCTGATCGCGCTCTCGGGAAGTCTGCTCGCCCAGTCGCAAATCAAGACACGCTTTGCTGAGATTCAGGGAACCGTCACCTCCCGGGACGGAGCCCCGGTCCCGAATGCCACGGTTTATGCGGTTTCCCAGGACCTGAGATTCGACGATCTCCCTCCGGTCTTCGTTCAAGCGGATCGCAACGGAGCGTTCGATTTCCGCGGAAAGCTCGCTCTCGGCTGCTACAAGCTTTACTCGCGGATGTCAGATTCTCCCGATCCCTTCGACAGCTTCTTTGCCGACGCGACGGTCCAGACGCCAAAGATTCTGCTCACGAGCAGTCATCCATCGGCCAGAGTCACGGTTCAAACAGCGCCGCGGGCGGCCATAGTCACAGGACGAATCCTGGACGCCGACACTGGTGCGGCCGTTAAGGCGTATCTCGAAATGCTCGACTCTGAGGGACATGGATATTCCGTTCTCGTCAACGGCACATACCGGATCTTGCTGCCGCCCGGGAAGGATGTGATGCTCATGGTGACGCTGGCCGGCGAGCACGAAGCCCGGCCGATAATGCCGACTGCTCCCTTGCGGCTCGAGCCGGGGCAGTTCGTCGCTATGGATTTTTCAATAGCGCAGCGTTAGAGAGGCAGAAAAACTTCGGGGAGGGCTGGAGGAAGGCCGAACACCGTCCGGACGAGACATCCAAAGTATGACCGGCTGATTTTGTGGAGGCAAGAAGAATCAACGCGGAGTGGCGGGCGAACTGCACAAGCTTTCACTTTCCCTGCAGCGCCACCACACAAATCGTGCAGATTTCGTCATGCATGAAGGAATTTGCACACGGCCCGGGTTCAAGTTTCAGAAGTCGCAAGATTTCGAGAAGGGATTCTCTTGAGGCCTGCGATCTTCTGAAACTCTCAAACCCGCCCGTTACTTCGCCGGCTGAGCCAGCAGTGTCAGCGCATCCAGCGCGGTCGGGTCACCATATTTGTCGTGGTGCCGCACCCACGCCATCGGCCATGGCAGATTATCTTCGTCGCGGCCTTTGGGCGTGAGATCGAGAAAGTTGTATGCGTTCAGCATCATGTCGAGCCCGCGCCCATACGTCGAATACGTGTGGAAGATCTCGCCATCATGCTTGAAGAAAACGCTCGCCCCCGGTCCTTCTTCAGAAGGAAATTCAGAAGTCTCGTAGTTGTACACGGCCTTCTTGTCGGCGACGTCTTGCTTCGAAAACGAAACATGATAGTCATAATTGAAATCCGTTCCGTTCGAGGAGACCCATTTGAATTTCCATCCCATGCGCTTCTGGAACGCTTCAATCTCCGGCCACGTCGCTCTTGAGATGGCGGCCAGCGTCGTGTCTCGCTGGGCCATATGCAGCGCGATCGAATCAAACTGATCGGCGATGTAGGAGCAACTCGGGCATCCTTCTTTCCATCCCGGACCGAACATGAAGTGGTAAACGATCAACTGGCTACGGCCGCCGAACAGATCGGCCAGCGACTCCTTGCCTTTCGCTCCCTGGAACACGTAGTGCTTCTCGACTTTTTCCCACGGCAGTTCCCGGCGCTGCCGGCTCAGCTCATCGCGCATGTGCGTGAATTCTTTTTCTTTCGCCAGGAATGCCTTGCGCGCCGCAAGCCATTCCGCCGGGGATACCACTCTCGCTTCCGTCCTCTCGATTGTTGCAGTCGACATGATCTACTCCTTTTCTTTATCTTGCGATTCGCTTTTCTCACCCTTCTTCTTGCGAAGAACTCTTACAGCAAGCGCGGTCAACCCTCCGGTTGAAATCACGCCGCCCACGACAATTCCGGCTGCCGCCAGGCAAGCTGGACACATAATTACCTCCTTCATTGATTTCGCTAGTGCGCCGAGCTATTTCTTGCGCCCTTCCGCGCGGGAGACGATGCGGCTCAATATTTGACTCCAGCCCTCATTCATCCCACGCCGATGTTCGTCGGGAATAATGCCGAATGCCTTGTGATGGAACGCGAGCAGCGTGCCTCCGCGCTCTTCGGTCAGGCGGTACTGCAAATTGTTGGCAACGGCGTACGACATGAAAAGGGGCCCGGTAATTTCGAGCAGAGTTGGACGCTTGATCGCCTGCACGTGTCCCCAAAGATGCCCGTTGTTATCTCCCAGGTCGCGATACCACCGGCCGCCCGGCCACGCCTCGAGCTTCATCGGCATCTTGTGCTCAGGCGTCTCGTTCTCGGGACCGAGTTGCTCGAGCAGCGACTCGAAGGTCGTTTCGAGGCTGGCCTTAATGCGCATTTCGCGCGTGATCACCACGCTCAAACTTTCAATGCCAGGGATCGTTGAACTGATGCTCATGATTCCTCCGGTTGCGTTATGGTTTTGGTTGCTCATTGCTGGTCGCTCATTGCTTCTTGCTCGCTACTTCTCTGCGGCCTGCCGTTCCTTCTGCTCCGCGCGCTCCTTGAGTCGCAGCAGCTGATGCGTCCACAGCCGTTCAAACGTTTTCGTCCACTCATGCAGCGGCCGGATCCCCTCCGCATTGGCCTGATACAGCATCTGCCTGCCATGCCGCCGCACCCGGACCAGCCCCACCTGGCGGAGCACTTTCAGATGCTTCGAGACCGAAGGCTGCTCCATTCCAAGCTTCTCGACCAGATCACCGACTGGCCGCTCGCCCTGGGCCAGATAGTCGAGAATCTCGCGCCGCCGCGGCTCGGCCACTGCGTTGAATGCATCGGAGGTGGTCGCCGCCCTTGCCATGCCTCAAATATATATTCCTATATAGGAATATGTCAAGCAGCGGCAATCTGCAGCTCTCAGCCGTTAGCTTTCAGCTGTCAGTCGAACGAGCCCGCTTCGAGTCTCAGTCGCGGCCTTCGGATTTTTCGTACAAGGTATAGACGGAGTGTTTACGAGAGAGATTCAGAGAGGCGTAGCTGAGAGCTGGGGCTGAAGGCTGAGAGCTGTTTCTAGTGTCCCGCGCGGAGTACACCTTTTTTCCCCACAGATTTCTTCAGCGCGAAAACGATCGGGATGCACGCGAAGCACATCAACGCCATATAACGGAAGTCGTCGACATACGACCACAGCCTCGCCTGTGCATCGAGACCGCGCCCGATGAGCGCGTAGGCCTGCTGCGTCGCGTCCGCTGGTGCCGTTCCTTGCGACGTCAACAATCCTTGCATTCCGTGAACGGCTCCCTCGACCGTCACCCTTCCGGCATTGATCGAACCGGCGAGTTCATTCCGATGCAGTTGCTGGTGCCGCGCAACAATCGTATTCACGACCGAAATACCGATGCTGCCTCCGATATTACGAAGCAGGTTGTAGAGACCGCTGGCATTCCCGATCTCCTCATTCTTCAGGAACGCCATCGTCGTGGTCGACAGCGGCACGAAGACACATCCCGAGCCGAAGCCGCTGATGATAATCGCCCACAGAAACGTCCATTGGCCGATCGACAGATTCACCTCTCCGAACCAAAGGCTCGCGATTGCGAACAGAAAAAATCCAAAGACGATCAGCCACCGATTGTCGATCCGCGCCGTGAGATAACCAATCAGGGGCATGGCAATGATCGCGCCCACACCGCGCGGACTCACCGCCCAACCGGCCGCAAGCGCGGTATAGCCGAGCAGTTCCTGATAGAACAGCGGCAGCAGCGTCACTAATCCGTAGATCGCCGCGCCGAACAGCGCGATGAGCAGGCATCCCAGCGTGAAGTTGCGGTGCTTGAATACCCGCAGGTCAACCAGCGGATGCTTGTGCAGAAATTGCCGGACTAAGAACAGTACGAAGCAGATGACCAGAATTCCGAACGCCCAGCGGATCCAGGGTGCGCCGAACCAGTCATCTTCCTGTCCCTTGTCGAGAATGATCTGCAGACAACCCAGCCAAACAGCAAGCAAGCCGAGTCCAATGCCGTCCAATTTTCCCGGATGAGCCTCCCTGATATACGAGGGATCCTTGACGTAGCGGGAAATCATGAATACGGCGAAAATCCCGACCGGAATGTTGATGTAAAACGCCCAACGCCATGAATAGGAATCGGTGAGCCATCCGCCAAGAGTCGGGCCGAGGACGGGCGCAACGACAACTCCTAGCGCGAACACCGCCATCGCGCTGCCGCGTTTTTCCGGAGGAAAACTCTCGAGCAGAATCGCCTGTGAAAGCGGCTGCAAGGCTCCGCCGCCGGCGCCCTGCACGGCGCGCGCAATCAGGATCATGCCCAGGCTGGTCGCCGCGCCGCACATGAACGACGAAACCGTGAAGATCACGATGCAGGCGATGAGGAATCTTTTTCTTCCGAAGCGCAGCGAGAACCACGTGCTCGCGGGCAGGATGATCGCATTCGCGACCAGATAACTGGTCAGCACCCACGTCGCCTCGTCGTTGGTCGCTGAGAGGCTTCCGGCGATGTAGGGCAAGGCGACCGCGGCGATGGAAGTGTCGAGCACTTCCATGAAGGTCGCGAGCATGACCGCGGCCGCGATCAGCCACGGATTGATTCCACCAGTAGCCGATCTGTCTTGCGCCGCAGTCATTCGTTCCTGGGGAATCAGCTCCCGAAAAGAAAAAGAGAGACTCTAAAGATGCTACAGCCGCCGTCGAGGTTTCTTTATGTTGCCCCTTCCTCAGCCATAACCGAACAGGGTGCCTGTGATCTTTCAACACGTTGTTCCCAAGAAGTGAATAGTCCATTCGCTCCGAACCGGAGAAGCTGATGGTGCTGACCAATCCGCTTCCCAGGAGTTGATCGAATGGACCTTCACCAGAATGCCCGACTTACCTTTCGTAGTCGAGAGGCTTTAGCCAAGAAAATCATGCTCGAGAGGTTGACGTTGAACGCGGCTGCAGCCGCGTTCAACGTCAACCGAAAAACTGCCGCCAAGTGGCTGGGCCGCTACCGCGCCCTAGGTTTGCCCGGCTTGCGGGATCGTTCCTCCCGTCCGCTCCATAGCCCACGCAGAACCTCGACCTCGCTGATCGCTCAGGTGATCGCCTTACGTCGTCAGCTTCGTCCCGCCTATCAGATCGCGCAAGCCACCCGCCTCAGCCCCGCCACCATCAGCCGCATCCTTCGGCGTGCTCAGCTCAATCGCTGGCGCCACCTGCACCCGGCTCCTCCGGTGGTGCGTTACGAGCATCCCGCTCCCGGCGATCTCCTCCACCTCGACATCAAGGGCATGACCCGCTATCAGCAGGTCTCCATTCGTGGCGACGGCCGGCGTCGCGGCCGTCCGCAGTTCGCCGGCTGGCAGGCGTTACATGTCGCCATTGACGATCACTCCCGCCTCGCCTTCTCCCGCATGCTGCCCAACCAGCAAAGCGAAACCGCCATTGCGTTCCTACGTGCTGCCGTCGCTTTCTACGCCCAGCACGGCATCGCCATCCGACGCCTGCTCACCGACAACGGCTCCTGCTATCGCTCTCGTCTCTTCCGCGCCGCCTGCCTCCAACTCGGCATCCAGCACCGCTTCACCCGTCCTTACACTCCGCGCACCAACGGTAAGGCCGAGCGCTTCATCCAAACCGCCCTGCGCGAGTGGGCTTATGTTCGCCATTACACCGACTCGGAGGAACGAGATCTGCAACTCTCGCCCTGGCTCGAGCACTATAACTTCCACCGGCCGCATGGTAGCCTCGGTTACGCTCCGCCCATCAGCCGGGTTCCATTGGGTACAACCTCGTGATAGATCACAGG
>DASYYT010000192.1:0-6984 GCA_035949755.1 Candidatus Sulfotelmatobacter sp. | reverse complement strand
CTCTCTACTACGAGCAATGGAATCGCCTGCTCAACGCCGCCAACGACATCAAGCAGTTCATGGAAGAAAATAAATCCCGGCTGAAACTCAAAGAGCAAGGCTAAGGCAGCGCCCGCGAACCGCCTCCTCGTTTTAGCCAGTGTTTTAGCCAGCCCCACTTCATGGCCGGTCCGCCTGCACTAAAATAGGCGAGGGAAACGATCTCTAGTCACGCGGAAAAGTATAGCTTCAGGCAACACTCGCCGATAAATCGATCTTGTCGGGAGAAGCATGGTGAAAATATTTCGCGCGTGCCGCTAAACTGAATCATGGACCGACGCGAATTCTTAGCCAGCAGCGCCTTCCTCTCAGCCTCACTAGCTTTGAAGCCGTTCCCACGCATGTTCGCGCCGCGGGACGCACCTTCCACCACGAGCCAGAACCTCCTCCGCCACCGCTTCGGCGTCAACTACACGCCCTCGCACAACTGGTGGTTCTGCTGGAACGATTGGGATCCCGACCCCATCCGCCGCGACCTCGATGCGATTGCCGCGCTCTCCGCCGATCATCTGCGCGTGCTCCTGATCTGGCCTTACTTCCAGCCCAATCCGAAATACGTGAGCCCAGTGCATCTCGAGCGCCTCGACCAACTGCTCACGCTGATGGGCGAGCGTCATCTCGACGCGCTGGTCACCGTCTTCACCGGCCAGCTCAGCGGGTGGTATTTCCTGCCGCCCTTTAACAAGCCGAACGATGGCTTCTACACCGACCCCGAAATCTGGGCCGCCCAGGAATTGTTCATCCGCGAACTCGCCCGCGTGACGCAATCGCATTCCAACCTCATCGGCTTCGATCTGGGCAACGAGGTCAACACCTGCTGGAGCTGTCCGCCCGCACACGGCGACGCATGGATGCGCAAGATGTTTGCCCTGCTCGACTCCGTCTTGCCCGGCCACCTCAACGTCAATGGCGTCGACGAAGATCCATGGTTCGGCCGCACGACGTTTTCCCAGGAAGCTCTGATCGCGGCGCAGCCCATGCCCGTGATGCATTGCTATCCCTACTGGTCGGGCGCGCTGAAATACGGCGCCCCGATGGACCCGCCCAGCGTCAAGATCCTCGCCGCCATGGCCGCGCTGATTCGCTCTTATGCCGGCACGCAGCGGAAGCCCATCTGGGCCGGAGAATTCAATACCTGCATCGAGGAGTTACCCGAAAAAAGGCAGGCCGAGTGGCTGGAGAAAGCCGTGCTCGCCGCCATCGATGAAGGCGTGAGCTGGTTCAGTTACTGGGACAGCTACGACGTGGACCGGAAGTTTGCCTTTACTTCGCTCGAATACAGCCTCGGCCTGATGACCAACGATGGCCGCGTCAAAGAGCAGGGAAGAGTCTTCAAGCAATTGGCCGAAGCGTACCGCGGCAAAGCAGTAAAATTCCCCACGCGATCCCTGCCCCCGCCCCCAAGCAGACGCACGCACGACGGCACCTGGCGCTGGATGCTCAACTGGTTTGGCTGGAAACCAAAGAGGGCGTGACGTTTGTCGGCGTTCCCCGCGAATCCTCGGCGGCCTCTACGGTTAAGCTTGTTTTTCACCGCTGGGTTCGCGGAGAACTGCCGCGAAGAGCGCAGAGAAAACCCATCCTCACGAGACATTGCCCCAACGTACCCAACTGGCAACTGATCCCTGGCAACTGATCCCTGCTTTTCCGCTATAATCGAAAGACCGTGCCGAAATATTCCATCGTGGTCCCGCTCCACAACGAGCAGGAAAACGTCACCGACCTGTACGACCGCCTCAAGGCGGTCATGGAAACCCATGGCGAGAGCTTCGAAATCGTTTTAGTGGACGACGGCTCGAGCGACCACACCTTCGCCATGCTGCGCGAAATTGCCGCGGTAGACAGCCGCGTGACGGTGGTCAAGCTGCGCCGCAACTTCGGGCAGACCGCAGGCCTCGCCGCTGGATTTGATCATGCGCGCGGCGAGTACATCATCGCCATGGACGGCGATTTGCAACACGATCCCAACGACATCCCGCTGTTTCTGGAAAAGATCGCGGCCGGATACGACATCGTCAGCGGCTGGCGCAAGAATCGCGTCGACAATTTCTGGATGCGCCGCATCCCCTCCCGCATCGCCAACTGGATGATGGCCAAGATCAGTGGCGTCGATATCCACGACTTCGGCACGACGTTCAAGGCCTATCGCCGCGACATTCTGGAACAGGTGCCGCTCTACGGCGAACTGCACCGCTTCATTCCCGCGCTGGCCTCGTGGCATGGCGCGACGATCTGCGAAGTCCCCATCCGCAATGTGAACCGCGAGCGTGGCGTTTCGCACTATGGCATCGGACGCACGTTCCGCGTCTTCTTCGACCTGCTCACGATCCGTTTTCTGCTGCGCTACCTCTCGCGCCCGCTGCACTTTTTCGGCGGCTTCGGCATGATGAGTATCTTCGGCGGCACCGGAATCGTCCTCTGGCTGGGTATGGAAAAGTTCGTGCGCCACGTGCCGGTCATGTCGGAACACGGTCCGCTCATGATGACCGCGATGGGCTTGCTGCTCGGCGGGTTGAACCTGCTGGCGATCGGCCTGCTCGGCGAGATGCAAGTGCGCCACTACCACGAGCCCAGCCGCCGCGCCCCGTACTCCGTCGACCGCGTGCTTCGTTCGCAGAACGAAGAGCACAGCGTGTCGGAGTGACTTCTGTGGGGACAGCCGCCCTCGGCTGTCCGGCCCAGCGAAGCTCGGCGGCTCACCAGATGCGGCACATGTCCGTCGCCGGTTTCACCATCGGCTGCCCTGCCTTACACGAGAATGCTTCCTGGAACTGAGGCATATTCACGACCACGCCGTTGATGCGGTCAATCGGGGGTGAATGCGGATCCGTCAGGGCACGCACCCGCAGGTCTTCCGGCCGCTCATTGGCGCAATCCCATTGCGCGAAGCCAACGAAGAAGCGCTGCTCCGGAGTGAGCCCGTCGATCGGTTCCAGATGTTTGTCTTTCGTGGCATCCTTCCACGCCATGTAGGCCAGAATTTCGCCACCCAGGTCGGCCACGTTCTCACCCAGCGTCAGCTTGCCGTTGACGTGCACATCGTCGGTGGCGATATATCCGGAATACTGGTCTTCCACGCACTTGGTGCGGGCGTCGAATTTCTCGCGATCTTCCTTGGTCCACCAATCTTTCAGATTGCCCTTGGCATCGAACTGGCTGCCTTCATCGTCGAAGCCGTGGGTGAGTTCGTGACCGATGGTGCCGCCGGTGTCGCCGTAATTCGGCGCGGCGTCCATCTTCGGGTCGTAGACTGGAGGCTGCAGGACGCCCGCCGGAAAGTTAATGTCGTTCATCTGGGGATTGTAGTAGGCGTCCACCGTGGGCGCGGAGATGTCCCACTCGCCGTGATCCACCGGCTTGCCGATCTTGTTGATGTCGCGGCGGCTCTCGAACTGGTGCGCGCGCTCCACGTTCCCGGCAAAGTCGTCGCGCACGATATTTACCGAGCTGTAATCCCGCCATTTATCGGGATATCCAATCTTGTTGCGGATCCCCGCCAGCTTGGTCAACGCCTGCTGCTTAGTTTCCGGGCTCATCCAGTCGAGCGCGCGGATGCGCTGCCCCATGGCATCCTCGATGCCCTGCACCATTTCAAGCGTGCTCTGCTTGAGCTGCGGAGAAAAGACTTTTGCTACATACACTTGTCCTAGCGCCTCGCCCAGGTCGTAGTCCCCGTACTGTACGCAGCGCTTCCACCGCGGCTGCATCTCTTTCGCACCGCGCAGATACTTGCGATAGAACTCGAAGTTTTCCTGGACAAAAGGCGAAGAAAGATACGGAGAAGAAGTGTCCACGACGTGGAAGCGCAGATATGTCTTCCAGCTCCCGACCGGTTCGCTGCCCAGCAGCGAGTTCAATTCCTTCATGAAGTTGGGAGAATCCACGTTGAGGATGGCAAACTCCGGATACTTCATCTCGCGGTAATAAGCGGCCCAGTCAAAGTTGGGGGCCAGCTGGCTGAGGGCGGCAACGTTCATCTTGTGAACCAGCTTGTGCGGATCGCGCCGGTCCACGCGTGACATCGAGGCCTCGGCCATCGCCGTTTCCAGGCGCATCACGGTCTCAGCGTCTTGCCTGGCCGCCGCCGGGCTTTCGCCAATCAGCTGAAAAACCTTCTGCACATGCTCGAGATAGTGGGCGCGTGTTTCTTTCGACTTGGCGTCGTTTTTCAGATAGTAGTCGCGGTCGGGCATGCCCAGCCCGCCTTGATCCACGTCGGCAATGACCTGCTCAGAGTTGTCGGGATCCTGGCTCGATCTCGCCGAAAATAGCAGGGAACTGGTGTAGGAATAGCCCGCGTACGTCAGCTGCAGCCGCGCCAGCACAGGGGTGAGTTCTTTGGTCGATCGAATCCCGGCGATGGCATCCAATTCCGGCTGAATGCCTGCAACGCCGCGCTTTTCGACCGTTGCTTCGTCCATGCAAGCAGCGTAGAAGTCGCCAATCTTCTGCGTTACCGCATTGCGCTGCGGGTCCGGCTTGGCCGCCTCTTCCAGCATTGCGCGCAGAAAGGTCAGGTTGTCCTCATAAAGCTTGGCGTACACGGACCAGCCTGTCTGGTCTGGCGGAATGGGATTCTTTGCCTGCCATCCTCCGCAGGAATACCGGTACAAATCCATACAGGGATCCACGGTCCGGTCCATCGACGAGACGTCAAGACTGGGGCTATAAGGCAGCGCCGGTCCCGAAGATTGCTGTGCGCGTGCGGCCTGGATGGCCAGCAGCGGTAGACTCAAGGCAAGAATAGACGGAAGGGAAGACCAGTTTCTCCACATGTTTGCACCTTGCGAAATGAAGGAAATGACAGGGCAGGACATCCTACTCGAGGCTTCCGCCATCCTTCAAGCGCACTGAAGGCCCGCGCGCTTCGGGCGTATAATGAGCGGTTTGTGTTTCAGAGGTTTTCCTGCCCGGAGTCCTGACCATGGAGAAAGCCATCGCCCACGAACTACAACTCGCCCGCCGCATGTCGCGCCTGGGAACGGAAACCGCCTTTGAAGTTCTGAACAAGGCTCGTGCGCTTGAGCGACAGGGGAAGAGCATCATCCACCTCGAAATTGGCGAGCCCGACTTCGATACCCCCTCGAACGTGGTCGAAGCGGGCGTCAATGCTCTGCGCCAGGGATGGACCCATTACGGCCCCTCCGCCGGTCTTCCCGACCTTCGTCAAGCGCTGGCGGAATACGTCAGCCGCACCCGCAATGTGAAAGTAACACCTGAAGAAGTGGTGGTCGTTCCTGGCGGCAAACCTATTATTTTCTTTACGATACTGTCTTTGATTGATGAGGGGGATGAAGTTATCTATCCCAATCCCGGATTCCCCATATACGAATCCATGATCCACTACGTCGGCGGCCGCGCGGTTCCAATCCAGCTTCGCGAAGACCGCGACTTCTCCCTCGACGTCGACGAACTGAGTTCGCTTATCACCGATCGCACCAAGTTGATCATTCTGAATTCGCCGCAGAATCCGACCGGAGGCGTACTCGCCCGCCGCGATGTCGAGCAGATCGCCCACGCCATCGGCGACCGCAACATCATGATCCTGTCTGACGAAATCTATAGCCGCCTGCTGTTCGACGGCGGACAACATTTCTCCATCATGTCGGTGCCCGGGATGCAGGAGCGTACCATTCTGCTCGACGGCTTCTCGAAGACCTACGCCATGACCGGATGGCGTATGGGCTACGGCGTGATGCGCCAAGATCTGACAGCGCACATGACCCGACTGATGACCAATTCGAACTCATGCACGGCGAGCTTCACCCAAGTCGCAGGCATCGAGGCGATCCGCGGAGACCAGAGTTCGGTCGATCAGATGCGGGACGAATTCCAGCGCCGCCGCGATGTTTTCGTCGCCGGACTGAACAAGATTAAGGGCTTCTCCTGCCGCATGCCCAAAGGCGCGTTCTACGTTTTTCCCAGCATCAAGCAAACGGGATGGAAGTCGAAGCCACTGGCCGACGCGCTTCTGGAGCAGGCTGGCGTTGCAGCGCTGTCCGGCACGGCCTTCGGAGAATTCGGGGAAGGGTATCTGCGCTTCAGCGTGGCCAATTCCCTGGAAAATCTGCAGCAGGCCCTAGACCGCATCGACCAGTGGACCAAGAAGAACCTGTAGTCTACGCCGATAAGAATTCTGAATGCACTACACAGAGGCCACAGAGTCCCACAGAGTTTCCTTCGTGAACCTTCGCAACCTCTGTGATTTAAGATTTTTCCAGGCGCTCCCATGCCCATAAATGAGACCATCGCCCCTAAGCCCAGCCGCATCCACGCCGCCGGGTACGGCTTTCCGGAATCGAGCAAAGGCTTGCTCCCCTGGTCCTGGGCCGAGCAGCGTCTGAAGAAGTCGCACAACTACTGGATCACGACGGTCAAGCCCGACGGGTCGCCTCACACCATGGTTGTCTGGGGCCTGTGGCAGGACGGCCGATATCTATTCAGCACCGGCAGCAAATCGCGGAAAGCGGTCAACCTGGCGCGAAATCCAAACTGCATTGTGTGCAGCGAAGACGCCGCCGAGGCAATCATCGTCGAGGGCGTAGCCGAGATCGCCGAGGTCGCCGCTCGCCGCAAATTTCTTCCGACCTACGAGCGCAAGTACAAGTTCGATATGTCCGCGATGAAAGGTGACATCCTCTCGATGAAAGAGCCGGTATTCTCCGTGCGTCCCCGGGTAGTCTTCGGGCTCTGGGAAAAACACTTCCAATCGAAATCCACCCGTTGGAGGTTCGAGTGAAATGCAGAAGTGAAGTCAGAAGTTAGAAGTGAGAATGCAGAAGTAAAACAGTGCGAGCTTTTGTGCCGGCTTTACTCTTCCATGTAGCTCGTTACTTCTGCATTCTGACGTCTAACTTCTGCATTCCCCGCAATCTTTATTCTGCGTCACCCCCAACTGTGATTACAGTCACAGTCTGCTCCGCTCCTTCCATATACCCTCGGTAA
>DASYYT010000191.1:0-51088 GCA_035949755.1 Candidatus Sulfotelmatobacter sp. | reverse complement strand
AAAGGTTGGAATTGGCCGGGCTCGGCCAACCCTGGTGGTTTTCGGCCACCGGCGGGCGAGAATCAGCTTCGACTCATCATTTGGGCGTACATGCGGTGAAAGGCGTGAACCCCTTTTTCCTGCGTCACGCTGAAGCGGCCGCGGGAGTAGCTGCGGGAATGCAGATTTTTCTGTACTGCCTCGCAGATCGCGACATCTTCGATCTGAATCTGATGGCTGAATTCAACCGAGGCTTTTGCCGCCGGGCCGGCGTGGTCGGTCTCCGGAAGATACCACTCGAAGACCGCCCGAGATCGATCCGGCTCAACTGGGAACACGATATTGAGGGAGACATTATCGGGATAGCAGTTGAGCATCCAGTTGGGAAAGATCCAGAAATAATCGGTCGTCAGCCCGGGTTCGGCTTGCTGGTATCGCCGAGGCGTGTCATCGCCGGGCCGGGCACCGCGGATAGGGCTGAACTGGCGCACGTGATGCTCGTAAGGCTCGACCACATAGGCATTAAAGTCGAGTTCCCGGTTCAACCCTGGATGCACGGTGGGCAGATGGTATCCCTCCAGATAATTGTCGACATACGTCTTCCAGTTGCACTTCATATCGTAAGTGCGCCGCTCGAACAATTTCATTTCGTGGAAAGGAAACCTTTCCGCCTGAGCGGGCAGTTGTCCCAGACATTCGCGCAGCGGCGCAGCTTGCGAATCCAAATTGACAAATACCAGGTTGAACCACTCCTCGGTGCGGACAGGAGCGAGACCAAAATCCTGGGGACGAAATCCTTCGACGCCTTCGATTTCGGTGGCGCTGATCAGATTTCCGTCGAGACCGTAGGTCCATCCGTGATAAGCGCAGCGGAACAGTTTGCGTGAACCGCAGCCCACAGCGGGAGGCCCTGCGCGATGCCGGCAGACATTGTAAAAGCCGCGCAGGACGCTATCGCCGCCGCGCACGAGCAGCAATGGTTCGCCCATCAATTCCGTCGTAAAGTAATCGCCCGGATGACTAACTTGGCTGGCGTGCCCTACCACCTGCCAGGTGCGGGAGAAGATTTTTTCTTTTTCGGAGGCGAAGATTTCAGGATCGGTGTAGAGCGTTGCGGGAAGCGTCCACGCGCGGGCGATGTCGGGTTCAATACGAAACCGGTCTTTCGAGATTTCCATGGGTTGGTGGTGATCTTCGACGGAACATTCTACGCGGCTAACTTCGTAGATCACAAAGGACACGAGCTCGCTCGAAGGAAAACTACAACGTTGTTCGTCTACCTTAGTACCCCTACCGATTATTGGGTTTCGGCAGGATGCCAACCGTAAGCTTGGTCGATGGTGCGTACATCGTGCCGAATTAGCGCCGCATACTCATTCTCCAGAGAGATGGTGACGTGGTTGTGTGCTCCGGCGGGGTCGTCCTTGAGATTGTAGAAATAGCTTCTGGAATGCACGGCATCAGCGATGAACAATGATCGGCCATCGCCGCTCAACTCCGCATACACGGGTGCGTAACTCGAAACGATTAGATACTGCGGGCGCCGATAGGCTACCTGTTCTCCAGGAGACTGCGTGAAAAGCGGGCGGCCCAGCAGTTGGTTGTTAAGAATCGGCCGGTGCCCGAGCAGGTAGTAGAGGCTCGGAGTGATATCGGTGGTAAAGGCCAGCTGATTCTGATCCGACACAAACTCCTGCTGCATGCGCGGCGGTAAATGAACAATCAGCGGGATGCGGATTACTTCGGGAAAAAGAAAATCCGAGTGGCCCCACCGCCCATACTCACCGTATGCATCGCCATGGTCAGCCGTGAGGATGATAATGCTGTTGTCGTAGAGGTGGTGGCGGCGGAGGAATTCGACGAACTCTCCGAATGCGGCATCCATCCGGCGCAGTTCGAATATGCTGGCAGCCTTGCGTCCGCCTTTGATTTTCGAGCGCGCGAGTGTGATGGTGTGAACGTTCTGCGGTTGCGTGTAGGCGAAGATGGGTTTACCGGAATCGCTGCGGGCATCAATTTTCGCTTCCAGTTCTTTCAGCGTGGGAACAAAATCCAGGTCGGACCACGATCCGCTGCCGGTCTCGAGTTCGGTAATCGAAGATGAGGGCCCCAGCATGTTCCGGATGATCGGGTCGACACTGATGTAACTGTGATAGCTGCCGGTCTCGAGCAGCTTCTGTAAATTGTTCATCGGATAAAACGGTTCGATGTACTGCTTGTGCAGTTGCATCGTTCCCGTCCAGATGGCGGGCTCGGAAAGCGCGGTGCCCCCGTAACGCGTAAATGCGTTTTTGAACACAAAGCTCTCGCGGGCGAAGCGGGCGATCTCGGGCGTGTAATCGACCGCCGGATTGTAGGCGGAGGCCATGTCCTGCCGCCAGCTGTCGATCACGAAGATGAAGACGTTCGGCTTCGCGCCGGGCGTGGCCTGCAAATTTGCAACCAGCCGCAAGTCGGCAGGCGCCGGGTTTTCGCTGCGAGCGATATTTGTGTTCTGCTTCAAGAATTCATAAAACTGGCGATATTCCTGGTTGTCGACCGGCCGCGAGAGCAGGTCGTAAGCGGTCTTGAAGGAAATGTCGGCCCCGGCGAACTCGTCGAACACGCCCTGCCACTCGGGCGCGGGACTGGGATTGTAGAGCGCTAATTTTGCATACCTCGCGAAGGCGAGGAAGGCGCCGGCCACAACAACGAGAAGCACGGCGGACAATTTCCCTTGCCTGAAGCCAAGCTTCGTCCACCGCACCGCTTGCAGTACGAGCAGCCAAACCAGCAGGACTGCCGATCGTTGCAGGACGAAGTCCCAGTCGGTCCGGGCCAGCAGCGCCGGAATGCCGTAGACGGCAACCAGCAGCGCTATGATGGCGATGCCCCATATCCACCACGAGCGCTGCACCGGCAACATTTCATAGTGACTCGTGGCTCGCACTCGCTGAATGGAAGCGGCATAGAAGAGCACGATTACACCGGACACGACGACTGCGAAGATGTTGGCCAATGCGCCCTCGAACGAGATTGTAGGGAAGATCATCGTGCGCAGGACCAGAACCAGCACGAACCACCCAAAGGTGTACGCGGAGAGCCGGTACCAGAGCACGGGGCGTGAAGTTTTGTTCGTCAGCCAGCTGAGGGCGGCCAGGATCAGCCCAATTGCAGTGAAAATGATCAGGTGAAAACAGAGGCTTGCGGTGAAGGCTCGCAAAGTAAAGGCGATGGTCTTGCCCGCGCCATGAAATGCAGAGCAGACGGCGAACGCGCATGAAACCAAGACAGCTGCGATCGTGGTTTGCGCCAGGTTAAGTCTTCGATATCCTTTGCACCAGCTGTGGCCTGTGAGAGAAAGATCCAGAGCCGCCAGCCATGCCAATGGGAACAAACCAAGCATGCTCCAGATGTAAACCCTGAGGTCGGGCTCGATTTTCGCCAGCGCACCAACGATAGAAAAGTAAATTGCGGCGCCGCCGTTCAGGGCCAAAAAACCGATGGTTGCCTCCCGTGATTCGCTGCGGCGCAAATCGGGAACAAGAGTCGCTGCGACGCCGAGGACCAGAGCGGCGTAGATCGGCCCATGCCAGTGCACAAACAGGGGCAACCAGCTCACCAAAGGGTCGCGAATGAATCCAAAGTAGGAGAACGGCACCCAAACCAGAACGAAGTAAATAGAAGTCAAGAGCAGGAAGCACCCGATCGCGAGCCTGGTCATCAGCACCAAGCCTGCGCGCGCGCCACGCCGCCAGGGATTTTCCGGCGCATGCCCGGCGTTAACGACATGCTCTGCGAGCTCGATTTCGGGCAGCGAAAGACTCACCATGTGCTGTGATCGTGGACTGATTTAATGATAACCTTCAATGTAGGGAGAACATCCGGCACTCACAAGTGACAGAGGTACCTGAAAAAGGCTGGTTTCGAGGCGGTCAGATCTTGACAGCTCGGGTTTCTCGTCAGGCGCCAGAATTTGCACGTCCCAAACAAGTTTGGATGCAATGCAGCCCGGATGGCGCGTTCTACCAGCAATAGGTCGCCTTCATTTCTGGATTGACAGGAATTGTCAGGCCTCTCGCCGTATTTTGTTACCGGGACGGCTTTGGACCATACCGGAACCAGCGAGACAGCCAGGCTAGTATTGAAAACAAAGCTGTTCCCGAATTAGACCCCGGAACCAAGGTAACTGGCGATTTTGGCGAGCCAACTGCAATATTGAGTCCGACTGGGTCATACATGACCAGAATAGTTACAAACGACAAACACGAGGGGAAAAAAGAGATGCGGAAGCAAAAAGGTTTCTCACTTATCGAGTTGCTGATCGTGGTGGCGATCATCCTGATCATCGCAGCTATCGCCATTCCGAACTTGCTGCGCGCCCGCATGGCGGCCAATGAGTCGTCTGCTGTCGCGTCCATTCGTACTATCACCACTGCCGAAGTAACGTACCAGACTGCGTATCCGACCGTTGGATATGCCAAGGACCTGGTTTCGCTGGGCGGGCCCGCCGGCGCTTGCACGATTGCTTCGACTTCGGCCTGCTTGATTGACTCTGTGTTGGCCAATAACGGCAACCCGGCCGGCAGCGGCAAGAGCGGATACGCGTTCACGGCTGCCGGAGACAACCCGATTTCGGGCGTCAACACTGGCTACGGCACTGCGGCGGTTCCGTTGACCATCAACCAGACGGGCATCCGCGCGTTCTGCGCGATGGAAGATGCGGTTGTCCGCGTCGATCCCGCTGGAGTTTGCGCCACCACCTCAACGGGCATCGTCGCATTCAACCCGCTCAACCAGTAATTTGATCGGCAACGTACCTGGGGAGGGTACCTGCCCGGAGAGCAGCGAAGCAATTCGCTGCTCTTTTGTATTTGTGGCCAGACTTGCCCTCAGGATTCAAAGAGCCGAACCAACACTTGTTCCACATAGCCAGGCGCCCAAGGGTACCTGGGACTGGGACGGCACCCTCGCCGAGAACGGCCACAAAGGTCAAGCGCTCGCTTTTTATGAGCTGGCACTAAAAATTCACCCGGCCTGGTTGAGGCTCAGAGTGGGGCCGCTGCCTTGCCCCGCCCATGCACCCGCAGATGGTGGCCGCATGGGCTGGCAATCGCGACATTTTTTGTCAGAGCCTGCCTCCTAGTGTCAGGGGCTGCCTGGCTCGCTTACGAACCCGCGAGTCATCCAGGCCCTAACCTTCTGATTCTTAAAGGGAGCAGCCAGTTACCTCCGTGCCCGGTCGGGGAACAAGGTTGGCGCTGAAACTGCAAAGATACATGTGAGGACATCACGATTGAGGCTGATCCATATGCGTTCTACGAGAGGGTTCTCATTAATCGAGTTGCTGATCGTGGTGGCGATTATTCTGGTTATCGCCGCGATAGCAATTCCAAGTCTGCTGCAGGCCAAGATAGCTGCCAATGAAGCCTCGGCAGCAGGCTCCCTGAACGCCGTCAAGAGCGCTGAGGTCACTTATTACACCGCTTACCCGACTATCGGCTATGCTCCCGATATCGGATCGCTGGGTGGCGCTGCTCCTTGCATGCCCTCGTCTACCAGCGCCTGCATAGTGGACAGCTTGCTCTCATCGTCTACCCCCGGCAGCTCAGGCAAGAGCGGCTTTGTCTACCTGGCGACCGGCATTACGACCTCCGGAGCCGCGATCAACACAGCATTTGTAGCTGCGGCATCGCCCTTAAGCGTGCATTCGACGGGGAACCACGACTATTGCGTGACCAATGACGGCGTGCTGCGCTCCAAACTCGCCACCGTTGGAGACCTGCCGGTCAGCGATTTGGCATCCTGTCTCGCGTTCCCCGTGGCGCAATAGACATAGGCGTCTCATATCAGTTTGAGATGGCGGCGGTTTGTCTCGCTTGCCGATGTCTTTCTGGCGTTCGGGAAGCGAGTTTCAGTAACCGTCGTAACCCCTGCGGAGAACCATTCCTGCCCCGCCTTGCTTATAATTATTTTCGAGAACGTCTTCTCTACCGCCACCGACAATGGCCGCAATCGAAATTCTAGGCTTGGAAAAAACTTACATGGTGGGCTTCTGGCGCAAGCGGCCAAAACGCGCCCTGCAGCCGCTCCACCTCACCGTGGAAGATGGAGAAATCTTCGGCTTCCTTGGGCCTAATGGAGCCGGCAAGACTACAACTTTGAAGATGCTGATGGGATTGGTATTTCCCACCGCCGGAACGGCTCGCATCCTGGGCCACGAGTGGACCGACCCCGAAGTCAAAGCACAAATTGGATTCCTCCCCGAGCAGCCGTATTTCTACGACTATCTCACTGCCCATGAACTGCTCGATTACTACGGACAACTTTCGGGTGTCCCTGCGAAAGATAGAAAACGGCGCATTGAAGAAGTCCTCGCGCTGGTCGGCCTGACCGACATCAAAGCGGTGCAACTGCGCAAGTTTTCCAAAGGAATGCTGCAGCGGGCGGGAATCGCGCAGGCCATCTTGCACAATCCCAGGCTGGTGTTCTTCGATGAGCCCATGTCAGGCCTGGATCCCGTCGGCCGCCGTGAAGTGCGCGATCTGATGGAGCAATTAAAGCAGCAGGGCAAGACGGTATTTTTCTCCACCCACATCCTGTCGGATGCGGAAGCGCTCTGCGACCGGGTCGCCATCATTCACAAAGGCGAATTGCGCGGGGTCGGAGCCGTAGAGGACTTGACCTCGAGCGTGCAGGGGAAAGTGGAGGTGATCTGGCAAGGCACGCAGATTCCCGCGTCGCTGAAGGCGCTTAGCCCGGATTGCCACATCACCGGGGACACGGTGCGAGCGGTGATTTCGGAAAACCAGCAGGACGCCGCCATCGATGCCCTGCGCCGTGAACGCATCCGCCTGATCGCGATTACTCCGTTGCGCACCTCGCTCGAAGCCTATTTCGTGGAGAAATTGCAAAGCTCCCAAACTATGGCGGGGAGTTCGCGATGAGCGCTCGCATTGTTCACATCGCCACCAATACGTTCCGCGAAGCGGTTCGCGACCGGGTACTTTACAACCTGATCGCTTTTGCCCTGTTGCTGTCAGGCGCCGCCATCCTGGTCGGACAAATTTCGATCGATATTGAGCGTCTGGTCGTCGTCGATCTGGGGCTGACGGCAGTTTCCCTGTTCGGCATCGTCATTGCCATCTTCATCGGGATTGGGCTGGTTTCCAAGGAAATCGAGAAGCGCACGTTGTATACGGTTCTCTCGCGGCCGGTGCGGCGCTGGGAGTTCATCGTCGGAAAGTTTTTTGGCCTCGCCGGAACGCTGGTCGTGAACACATTCTTCATGGCCATTGGCGTGTTCGCCGCTTTGCTCTACGTGGCGCATAAGTTCTCGGTTGCGGATGCTTCTATTCTGGTCGCACTTTATTTCATCATTCTTGAATTCCTTATCGTTTGCGCCGTGGCCCTGCTATTTTCGTCATTCTCGTCTCCGCTGCTCTCAGCAGTGTTCGCGTTCTCCCTGTTCGTGATTGGCAGTTTCGCGGAAGACCTGCGGGGATTTGCCGGCATGACCCACGGCTTCACGCGCTGGATTGCCACGGCGGCAGCGTACCTGGTGCCGAACTTTTCAGCGCTGAACGTGATCAGCGCCGTGGCTCATGAACAACATGTGGGCGCGCAGCTCATTTTGCAAAATACGCTTTACGCATTGTTCTACACGGCCATGGCGCTCTGCGGAGCAGTTTTGATTTTCGAACGCAGGAACCTGAAATGACTGCCCGCAAACGCACCACCACAATTGCGGCGGTGGGGCTGGTAGTTTCCATGGCGGCAAGCACGCTTCTGCTGCGTCACATTGACGAAATTCGTCCGCGGGCCACCATCGCGGACGCCCTTTACATCACCTCGCCAAAAGTGATCAAGCGCGCCAGCCTTGGATTCGACGGTTTGATGGCGTGCATTTATTGGACGCGCACCGTGCAGTACTTCGGGCACCGTCATTTCCTGCGGGAAAGCAGTTACAACGAACTTGCACCGCTGCTGGAGATTACGACGGCCCTCGATCCTCATATGATTCCCGCCTATCAATTCGGAGCGAGCTTCCTGGCCCCGCGGCCCCCGAATGGCGCAGGCGAACCGGTGCGCGCGATTGACCTGATGAAGTACGGGATCGAGCACAACCCGGATAATTGGCGCCTCTATTACGACCTCGGCTTCGTTTACTACACGGAATTGAAAGACTACAAGAGGGCGGGAGAGGTATTCGAGCAGGGATCAAAGGTTCCGAACGCGCATCCCTTCCTGAAGATCCTGGCGGCGCAGATGGCCGAACACGGCGCGGACTACGAGACGGCGCGGATGCTGTGGACCGCCACCTATGAATCGAGTCACGAAGCAAACATCCGGGAGAACGCTCGGGAGCACTTGCGCGCGATCCGGGTCGACCAGGACGTGACCATGTTGCAGGCAGCAGTGGAGCGTTTTCGCCAGAACAACGGGCGCCTGCCCGCGAGCCTGTGGGAAGTTGCGGCTGCGGAACATTTGCGCGGAGTTCCGTTGGACCCCGACGGAAATCCCTACGAGCTGAGCCTCGACGGCCAGGTACTGGTAGCCAAGCCCGATGATTTCCCGTTCATCACCAAGGGAACTCCCCCGGACTACAAGCCCGCACCACCCCAACCTCGCAGCCAGTCTTAGTCTGCCTCTTGATCGCGCTCCGATTTTCTGCGGAACTGCTTGGCATCTGTGAAAATAGGTCGGTGAATCCTTCCCGCCAGGCGGCACCGCGCATCCTTCCGGCTGCCCGCAGATACTGGAAGGACATCGCTTCGCGACGAGGGGCATTTTCGGCCACTCGCGGCTTGCTCGGGGCCTTGTTTGAGTTCGTGCGCAATTCCACGCCGGCCCGACTGCGGCAACGCTACGGAGACGTCGATTACGACTGGGACTACCGCGTAAACACGACCAGCGCAGCCGTGAACTGGCGCGACCGCCTGCTGGGCATCTTTCATTCGCCGTATCAGCCCACCGAGCCTCAGTTGTTTCGTGAAATGCTGGAAGCCCTCCGGCAATACGGGGGCGCGAACTTCGCTGACTGTGTATTTCTGGATCTGGGCTCGGGCAAGGGACGCACTTTGCTGATGGCGTCAGATTACCCGTTCCGGCGCATCGTCGGAGTAGAACTTCTTCCCTCTCTCGATCAGATCTGCCGGGAGAACCTTCGCGGTTACAAAAGCGATTCGCAAAAGTGTTTCGCGATCCAGTGCTTTTGCGCGGATGCAACGGCGTTTCCCCTGCCGCAGGATCCGCTGGTGATTTACCTTTTCAATCCTTTTCCAGAAGCGGGACTGCGCCGTGCGCTTGGAAATCTCCGGGATTCTCTGCTCGAGTATCCCCGGCCCGTCTACGTGCTTTATCACAACCCGCAACTTGAGCATGTCGTCACGGAGACGGGCGACTTCAAGAAAATCGCCGGCACGCACCAGTACTCGATTTTCAGCGCTTCGCAATGAGCTTTCGGTAGTTTAGAAGGCGAATCCGACGCCGCCCATGACCATATCCGTCCGCCAGTTGTAGATTCCGGTTGGATTCCCGGCGTTGGTGTCGAACTTAAAGTACCGGGTCTGATAGGTCACCTTGGCATAAAACTTACCGAAGATGTAGCCGGCGCTTCCCCGCAGAAAATAGCCATGATCCAGCGTGGGACTCGGTAAAGAGAACAGATTGGGAACGGAAGTGCGAAAACGCGGAGAGAATTCCGGAGCGCCCTGCACTTGCACGAATGCGTGTCTGGCCGCCCCAAAGTTGTACCGGATCGTGAGCGGAAGCTCCAGAAGTTCCATATTCTGGCGATTGAACACCTGGTTATCGAACTGGGCCACCGGAAGAAATATCTTGCGGATCTGGGCGTTCACTCCGATGGTCAGATTGTGAGTCTGGAACATGGGACCGCCATACACCGCGTATTCCTTGGCATGATTGGTGGAATCTGCGGGGACCAGAATCTCGCCGCCCGCCACGATGCTCGGCCCGCCTTTCTTCTCATTGGGCTTGAGAACGGTGACCTGGCCATCAATGCCGTATTCGAAGCTGTTGGTCGAAGGCTGCGTGCCGAATTTATCGGACGTCTGGCCGGCATCAATTCCCACCGTCACCCGTTGACCGTAGGCCGGGACCGCAGCCAAAACAAGTAACCACACTCGGAGCACATGCACTTTGCAGCGCTTCATCCCTGCTTGTTCCCCCCTTATGGGAAAAAATCACCTTTTCCGCCGTTGCAGCCGGCGGCACAGTTGCGGTTCCTGGAACCTGATGTGTGTGTGATGCAGAGGATAGGGTAACCGTTTTGCGGGTGCCGTGCCAGCGGCAGTCCTGTTTTGTGTCGCAGAAAGAGATCGTCGCTCTTCGCAATGGAGGAAATAAGCGGGACGGCCTTGCACCGTCCCGCATTCGATTACGAGCCCTGTTTTTCGAAGATGATCTCGGCTTTCTTGGCGGTCAGCTTCTCTTTGCGGACGCTGCGAGCCACGTCGCCCAGAGGAGTTTCCTGCGTAACCTCGCCAAACTCCCAAAGCGGGCGCTCGCCCTGCGCATACGTATATGTGCTGGGGCCGCCCCCGACTAGAGAACGCTCAGTGCCCATGGTTCCCTGGCTGGCATGCTGCGGATGGCCCATAATTTGAATGGGATGAGCTTCGTTGGAGACCGCGCCGGCAGCCTGCCCGAAGGCAGCTGCGCTACACAAAATTGTCATTACGAGCAATGTGGTTTTCATGGTGTCCTGTGGAATTCACAGCTTATAAGTGCAAGGTCATGACCAAATGTAAGGCATTCTTTTTCTGTTACTTCCAAGCATTTCATAATGGACCACGCAAGATTTTTCACATTTAGGGAAGGCTGCGCCAGAGGCGATTCAGGCATTTGCGTCAGCGCGAATCCCGGGTGTATGTTTCGGCAGGTGAAAGCCGCACAAAAATGAACAACATGAATCCAACCAGCAGAAGCAGGGCGCGTTGGGGAAGGCATGCGATCCTCCTCGCGGCACTCGTTGCATGGGTCTCGTTTGCGCAAGCACAGACGGACTGCGCCGACGGAAATGGCACCCTGGACATGACCCCGCCAAAAAATATGGCGGTGCAGGAACTGGTGCAGAAGTTTCTGGCGGGAGAAGACAAAGTCCAGGCTGCGCGATCGCACTATCAATTTACCGAAGATGTGCTGGTCAAAACTCTCGATGGAACAGCCGTGACGGGTCAGTTTCACCAGATCACCAATGTCTCCTATGACGACCACGGAAAGCGGCTGGAGAATGTGGCGTTCGCGGAACAATCCACCCTGCGCGACATCTCACTCTCGGCGGATGACTGGGACGACATCCGCGTGTTTATGCCATGGATTCTGACCTCGGAGCAGGCAACGCAATACAACCTGACCTACGCCGGGCAACAGCACGTAGATGACCTGGACACCTATGTGTTTCACGTTGTCCCCAAGAAGGAAGAGAAAAAGAGGCGCTACTTTCAAGGCCGGGTGTGGGTCGACAGCCGCGATCTGCAGGTGGTGAAATTGTGCGGAAAGAGCGTCCCTGACCTGCCGCAGAAGAAGAATCAACCCTTGGATATCCGGCCCATGTTTGTCAGTTATCGCCAGATCGTGGACGGCAACTGGTTCCCGGTTTACACGCGGGTGGACGACACTCTCCACTTCCGGGCGGAATCGGTGCACGTGCGCGAAATCGTGAAATTCAAGGACTACAAGCCGGCCGGGGTGAGCCGTGCCGCATCAAAACCGTAAATCCCGATTTTGCCGCGAAATCACGACAGCACTTGAACCCCGCTTTCATGTATGCTGTACTTCCCTTATGGCAGATGAAAAAAAGGGCAGCAAAGACATCGTTCTCTGGATCATAACGGTAGCTTTGGTTGCTCTAGCGATCTTCTTATACAAACGGTAGTCCCTCCCGGTCATGAAAGTTCCGGCTACGCGGCCTGCATTAGGCGGGCGGCGGCTTTTTCCTTTTGTCGCGCCGACTGTTTCCCTCTAAATTTGGAACTTGCTCCTCGTGGCTTTTTGTCGCCCCAATCTAAGCGTTACCACTCGTCGATCGCTTTCGCGCGTTGCGCTGTACTGTGCTGCCTAGGGTTTCTGAGCTTCCATCGGGTAAGATACTTCGGCTGCACAAAGCGGCGCGACAAGTCTCTTAACATTTCTATGCGATGAATCGCGAATATCACAAAGCCTACAGCCAGGCACTGCACCGCGACATGGAGGCTCTGGTCTTTGGTCATGCGGGTATGCCCCTGCTGGTCTTCCCTACCTCAATGGGAAGATTTTTCGAATATGAAGACCGGGGAATGATTGGGGTGCTGGCGCCGAAGATCGACCGCGGCGAACTGCAGGTATTCTGCCCGGATGCGGTCGATACCGAGAGTTGGTACAACAAAGGCGTGCATCCGCGCGTGCGGGTGCTGCGGCATTTGCAGTACGAGCGCTACCTCTTGCATGAGTTCTTGCCTTTTGTTCGCTGGAAGAATCAGAATCCGCAACTGGCGGTGACCGGCTGCAGCTTCGGTGGCTATCACACCATCAATTTTGCTTTGAAGCATCCTGACGTGGTCACGCATTGTGTGAGCATGAGCGGGGCCTTCGACATCCACCAGTTTCTGGACGGCTATTACGACAACGATTGCTACTTCAATAATCCTCCAGACTTCGTTCCGAACTTGTCCGACGAGTGGTTTCTGAGCCGCTACCGGCAGATGAAGATTGTGCTCGGCTCCGCGGACTGGGACATGTGCCTCGATCAGAACGTCAAGTTTTCGGCCATCCTGAATGGAAAGGCGATTCCCCACTGGCTCGACGTGTGGAATGATAATTCGAAGCACGACTGGCCGCTATGGTTGAGAATGGCGGGTAAATATTTCTGACTCTTGCGAATGGAGAACGCGTTGTGAAGAAGATCGGCATTTTGTTTGGCATGGAGAATACCTTTCCGCCCGCCGTGGTCGAGAAGATCAACTCGATGGGCATTGCCGGCGTCACTGCCGAATTTGTGAAGATCGGCGGCATCCGCATGGATGAGCCGAAAAAATACGACGTCATCATCGACCGGATTTCGCAGGACATCCAGTTCTACCGCGCGTATCTGAAAAATGCGGCGCTGCACGGGACGATCGTCGTCAACAATCCGTTCTGGTGGACCGCGGACGACAAGTTTTTCAATTACGCCCTGGCGCACAAGATGGGAGTCGCGATTCCTCCAACGGTGATCCTGCCGCACAACAAGCACCCGGAGGGGACGACCGACCGTTCCATGCGGAACTTAATTTATCCGCTCAACTGGCAGGAAGTTTTCGATTATGTCGGCTTTCCTGCGTTCTTGAAGCCTTACTCCGGGGGCGGATGGAAGCACGTCTATAAAGTGCATTCGCCGGAAGAATTCTTCCAGCACTACAACCAGACCGGCGATTTGTGCATGACCCTGCAGCGTGGGGTAGAGTTTGACGAATATTACCGCTGCTACGTCGTCGCGCAGGAGAAGGTCCACATCATGAAGTACGATCCCAAGGCGCCGCATCATGAGCGGTATGTGAAGGGGAATCCGCCGCCCTCGTCGCCCGAATTGCGGGATCGCATCGAGAAAGATGCGCTTAGCCTCTGCCGAGCCCTGGGATACGACTTGAATACCGTGGAATTTGCCGTGGAGCGGGGAGTGCCCTATGCCATTGATTTTCTGAATCCGGCTCCGGACGCTGAGATTACCTCGGTTGGACAAGAGAATTTTGACTGGATCGTGAACACGGTGGCAGAAATGGCGGTGAAGATGGCGCAGAGTGGAGAGAACGGCATGAAAGAGCTGCGCTGGGCACCACTGCTGGCAGGGGCGAGTAAAGCCGACGTCAAACCGGCACGCAAGAAAAAGAAGGCGGAAGCGGGTAGAGATTCCTCGCTTCGCTCGGAATGACATCGTGGAGAATCACCAACCATGATGAAGAAAGCCAAACCTAGCGCCCGAATGGGAGCCAATGCCCCCAAGGCTGTGGACGAGTATCTCGCCGGCATCCCGGAACCGGCGCAGAGCACCCTGCAACATATCCGCTCGGTCATCCGATCGGTTGTGCCGACGGGAACCATCGAGGTGATCAGCTATGGCATGCCCATGTTCAAGTATCGTGGGATGCTGGTCGGTTACGCTGCGTTTAAGAATCATTGCAGCCTTTTCCCCACCGGCTCCGGCGTTCAAAGATTTGCAAAAGAACTCGAAGGATATTCCACAGATAAAGGCACGATCCGCTTCCCTCCCGACCAGCCCTTGCCGGACGCGCTGGTGAAGAAGATCGTGAAGGCGCGTGTGAAGGAAAACAAAGAATGGGATTAACGCGACGAAGCCGTTTTCCGGCGTTGTTATACTGTTAGGACTTTGCGGGCCGGCGTCCGCAGTACAGCGGTGCCCGTGACGGCTGTCGCTACCTGAGTCTTTATGTTGCCGACTTTCACCATCGGAATTGAAGAGGAATATCAGACCGTAGATCCGGAAACGCGGGCTCTGCGCTCGCACATTCACGCCGAAATCCTGGAGAAGGGCAAGATGATCCTCCAGGAACGGGTGAAGGCGGAGATGCATCAGTCGGTGGTCGAAGTCGGAACGTCGGTTTGCCAGAACATCAAGGAGGCGCGGGACGAGGTCAAGAAACTGCGCTGCCATATGATCCGCCTGGCCAAAGAAAACGGCCTGCGGCTGGCCTCGGCGGCGACGCATCCGTTTTCGGATTGGCGCACGCAGGAGATTCATCCCGACCAACGCTATAAAAATATCATTGAGGATATGCAACTGGTCGCGCGGGCCAACCTGATCTTTGGCCTGCACGTGCATATCGGGATCGAGGACCGTGAGACCGCGATCCACATGATGAACCATGCGCGCTATTTCCTGCCGCACATTCTCGCGCTCTCGACCAACTCCCCGTTCTGGCTGGGCATGAATACCGGGCTGAAGTCGTACCGCTGTAAGGTGTTCGACAAATTTCCCCGGACCAATATTCCCGACTATTTTCCCAGCTGGGGCGAGTACGAAAATTTCATCAAGCTGCTGATCAAAACCAACTGCATTGATAACGCCAAAAAGATCTGGTGGGACATCCGGCCTCATCCTTTCTTCAACACCATCGAATTCCGCGTATGCGACATTCCCATGCGCGCCGACGAAACCATCGCGCTGGCGGCCTTGATCCAGGCCACGGTGGCAAAGCTGTACAAACTCTATACTGCGAATCAGGGATTCCGTTTGTACCGCCGCGCCTTGATCATGGAGAACAAGTGGCGGGCGGCGCGCTACGGGCTTGACGGCAAGCTGATCGATTTTGGCAAGCAGAAAGAGGTTCCGGCCCGCGATCTGGTGAACGAGTACCTGGAGTTCATTGAGGATGTGGTGGATGAACTGGGTTCGCGCGAGGAACTGAACTACCTGCACAAGATTGTGGAGGAGGGCAGCGGCGCGGACCGCCAATTGCGCGTCTTCCAGGAAACCGGGGACCTGAAGAGAGTAGTCGACTACATTATCGAGGAGACGGAAGCGGGGCTGGCAGAGGCGGAAGAGCCGGCGGCCGTAAGAAAAACAGGTTCATGACGATTTCTGTACGATCCAATCACAAACCACTCAACAGCATAGCCTTCGACCCGGAATTTGTGCCCGGCGCGCACAACGCGGTGAACGTATGCCTGCGGGTCCAACCGGAGGAACGGGTGTGCGTCATCACCGACGAGGCCACGCTGGAAATCGCGGCGGCCATGGTGGCTGAACTGGAAAAACTGAGCGCGCCCTATCACGCCTGGATTCTGGAAGAGCTCGCGGAGCGTCCGCTGACTGACTTGCCGGGCGAAATTCTCAACGCTTTAGAAACCTCCCAGGTTTCGATCTTTGCCGTGCAGGCGCAGACTCACGAATTGCGCTCGCGGATCCAAATGACCGATGTGGTGAACCGGCGGCGCATCCGCCATGCGCACATGGTCAATATCAATCGCCAGATCATGCTTGAGGGAATGCGCGCAGATTTCCAACGGGTGGATCGCCTGAGCCAGAAAGTGGTCGAGATGGTGCGCAAAGCCTCGAAGATCCGCGCCACGACTGCAGCCGGGACCGATCTCACTGCAGATTTGAATCCAAATTACAAATGGCTGAAAACCAGCGGCATCATCAGTCCGGAGAAATGGGGCAATCTGCCGGGAGGCGAAATCTTCACCACTCCGGGAGAAGTGAACGGGACGTTCGTCATTGACGGGGTAGTGGGCGACTATCTGTGCGCCAAATTCGGAAGCCTGCAAGACCATCCGCTGACGGTTCGGATGAAGGGCAATCGCTTGACCGAGGCCCACTCGGAAAATCGTGAACTGGAAAACGATTTTTGGAAATACACGCACACGGACGCCAATAGCGATCGTGTGGGCGAGTTTGCCATCGGCACCAACATCGACCTGAAAGATGTGATTGGACAAATTCTCCAGGACGAGAAATATCCCGGCGTGCATATTGCGTTTGGAAATCCTTACGGGGCGCACACCGGGGCGGAGTGGGATTCGACGACGCACATCGACGTGGTGGGCCGGAAATTTAATATCTGGGTCGACGACCAGCAGATCATGCGCGACGGGAAGTTTCTGATCGAAGCGTAAAGGTCGTCAACCACGAAGGACACGAAGGTGCACGAAGACATTCGGCGATTCTTCTTCCTTCGTGAGACTTCGTGGCCTTCGTGGTTAAAGAATCGTGTCCAGTTCTGAAACAAATCTTCTGAAGCAGGCCTATGTGGCCTTCAACGCCCGCGACATCGACGGCGCCTTGTCTACCATGAGAGCCGACGTGGAATGGCCCAACGGCATGGAAGGGGGCATCGTCCACGGCCATGAAGGCGTTCGCGCCTACTGGACGCGGCAATGGGGCATGATTGATCCCCATGTTGATCCGGTCAGCTTCGAGGAAGACGGCTCGGGGCGAATCATCGTCGGGGTTCACCAGGTCATCCGCGATCTTTCTGGAAAAGTATTGGTCGACCGGATGGTCCGGCACGTGTATACGCTCTATCGCGGCCTCATTCAAGGCATGGAAATTCACGAATAGTCGCATTGAGGAATTCTGTAATTGAGTAATTAAGGACAGACCGGCGTCTTCCATTACCAAATTAAAAAATTACTCAATTACAAAATCCGCCATGATTCCTGCCCTGCGCCAGCAATTCAGCCGCACGTTCACCCCCGAAAAATACCAGGCATTTCTGCGGCGGGTTGACGAGGCCTGCGGCACCCATGTGCAGTTCCGGTTGTCGGAGACACCCTGCTTTTTCCCGAAGACATTGCTGGATCGAATGGCGTCCGATGGCGCGGAGTTGATTCGGCAGCTGGTGGATAACCCTGAGTATCGCGCCAAGTCCGACGAGGCCGTACCCCCTGCATTCAAGGTCCCCAATGAAGCGCCGCATCCCATGTTCGTGCAGGTAGATTTTGGACTGGTGCGTGGGGCGGACGCCGAATTGCATCCAAAGTTGGTGGAGTTGCAAGCCTTCCCTTCTTTGTATGCATACCAGTGCTACCTCGCACAAACCTACATGGACACTTACCGGCTGCAGGCTTCCGGCTTTCGGCTTCCGGCACCCAACTCCCGGCTCAGGTATTTTCTAAGCGGCCTCGATGAGAATTCTTATCACGATCTGCTGCGCCAGGCGATCGTGGGCGCGCACGATCCCGAGAATGTGATCTTGATGGAGATTCATCCGCAACAGCAAAAGACGCTGCCGGATTTTTTGCTGACCGGAAAGATGCTGGGCGTGCGCACCGTCGATATCGTCGAAATCAAGAAAGAAGGCTCGCGCCTGTATTACGAGCGCGGGGGCAAGCGCATTCCCATCCGGCGCATTTATAACCGGGCGATCGTCGACGAATTAGAACGAAAGAACGTTAAACTCGCCTTCGACTGGCGCGACGATCTTGATGTGGAGTGGGCAGGACATCCCAACTGGTATTTTCGCATCAGCAAATTTTCCATTCCCTACCTGAAGCATGGGTCGGTGCCGCAGACGTGGTTCCTGGATCAACTGAAGGAAATTCCCCCCGATCTGGAGAATTATGCTTTGAAACCGCTCTACTCGTTTGCCGGACTGGGGGTGGTAATCGCGCCGAAAAAAAAGGACATCGCCGCAATCCCGGCTGACAAGCGGCCTTATTACATCCTGCAAGAGCGATTGAATTTTGAGCCCGTGATCGACACTCCGTTTGGCGGCACCAAAGCGGAGGTGCGTGTTATGTACATCTGGCTCGACCAATTAATCCCGGTGCTGACCATCATTCGCATGGGCCGGGGACTGATGATGGGCGTCGATCACAACAAGAACATGGAGTGGGTGGGCGCCTCAGCAGGGTTGTTCGTCGATGAATCCTGACGGCCAAGTTGTGCCTGCATAACTTCTAATCGCCGCGTGGCCGCAATACCCCCAACAATCAAAGCAGCCGTAAGAGCCACCAACAATAACAACCAACCCCAGTGCTGCATAGGATGCCGCAACACGCGCAGGAAGTGTCGCCCATAATGACCGGCGATGAAGGCCACTCCAAAATAGCGAACGGCTCGGGCCATGGCCACGATTGCGACAAACTTCTTCTTCGGATAATGCGAGGCGCCCGCCGCTGCGAAGAACAGACTCGTGGGCGACGGCAGCGGAATGGCGGCCGACGCGATCAGAGTTCCCGTGCCCCACCGTTTAAACAAAATCAAGAACTTCGACAGCCTGTTTTTCTTGAACTTGCTCTCCAGGTAGGCCGAACCAGCTCTGTGCGCGACTCGAAAAGTGAAGTAGGCACCAATCACGGATCCGGCGGTCGCTGACGCAGCGTACTCATACCATAACGGCTTGTGAGTGGCGGCAAGGATCGCGGTCAGAATGTCGGGGCCGGCGAAGGTGGGGACTGGCGAGCTATCGAGAATGGCGAGAAAGAACAAACCAGCCGCACCCAGGTGGCGGAGCGAGGTGAGCAGAGTTGGACTGCTCCGGGTTCTGGGCCGTGGAGCGAGCAGGCTCAACATGTACGCAATATATCAACTTCTCAATTTCAGCCGATCTTGCGGACGATGGTGGTCTCCAGTTCAGCGCCGTTCTGGCGCATCAGAAACATCTTGTCACCCTCAAAGCGAACCCGGACGGGCGCACCCGAGCCAAACTCACCAGGCTTGTACCCCGCAGTCGATTCCGGATCGTACTCGCCGACATACTGCACGCCGTTGACGCGAACGACCACGGCGGTGCGCCGGGCAGGGACCGCCAATTGGCGCATGATTTCCTGCTCCGCCTGGGCCCAATTTTCCAGATCGCGGCCAGGAATTCTGCCGCTTTGAATGTAGATTTCCTCTGCGCGCCGCCGAATCGCCTGCTGAAGATCAGCCAGACTGGGCGCATGGACATCGGGCAAAGAACTGGTATTCATAAAGGCAAACCCCTACGGGAACGGCGCGACCCATCGCGCCTCGGAACTCTTTTCCAGATTACTTCATCTCAACCATAGCCGCGATGTGGGGCATCCTAACAAGGGGACGTAGCCGGCCCGCTGTGGGAATGGGTGTCGGCTCTGTCTCAAAATAGAAATTCTACGTGGAATCCGGCAACCCGACCTGCTCTGCCGGCCCTCTACGGCCGCACAACGCAGTTGACCGGATTCGACAGGGGGCCTAACATTACCGCCAAACTAGGTCGCGCTATCTCATGATCGGCCAGCAGATATCCCATTACCGTATCCTTGGCAAGCTGGGCGGGGGGGGTATGGGCGTGGTCTATGAGGCAGAGGACCTGAAACTTGGGCGGCACGTCGCCCTGAAGTTTATTCCAGAAAACCTGGCTGGCGACCCCAAGTCACTGGAGCGCTTCACCCGCGAGGCTCGCTCCGCATCCCTTCTCAACCACCCCAATATCTGCATCATCCATGGCATCGAGGACAACAACGGCCACCCTTTCATTGTGATGGAGAAGCTCGACGGCGAGAGCCTCAAGCAGCATATCGGCGGAAATCCCATGCCGGTAGACAAGGTTCTGGACGTGGGAGTGCAAGTCGCAGACGCACTCGTAGCCTCTCACCTCAAGGGAATTGTTCACCGCGACATAAAGCCTGCCAACATTTTCCTCACGCCGACCGGGCAGGTGAAGGTACTCGATTTCGGTCTGGCCAAGCTGGTGCATAACACTAGCGGCGAAGACGAAGCTGCAGACCTCTCTCTGACCGCGGTCGGGGTGATTCCGGGCACCGCGGTATACATGTCCCCCGAACAAGCCCGCAGCGAGACAGTGGACGCGCGCAGCGACCTGTTCTCATTCGGCGTCGTGCTGTATGAGATGGCCACGGGTAAAAAGCCCTTTACCGGCGCGAATTCTCTGGTCACGCTCGATGCCGTGCTGCATGCCAAACCGACTCCGCCGCGGGACCTCAATCCCAAGCTGCCCATCGAGTTGGAAGGAATTATCGGCAAGGCCATGGAGAAAGACCGCGCCCACCGCTACCAGAGCGCGGCGGAGTTGCGGTCGGACTTGGCGCTGCTCAAGAAAGAGGCTGAATCCGGGACCGTCAAGACGCCGAGCGCAACCGCCAGGTTGCGAGTGGCTTCGCGGACGTTCGGCAGGAACAACCGCCTGCAAATGTATCTGTTGATCGCAACTGCGGCGCTGCTGGTCACGGTCCTGGCGGCGGTGGGCGCCTGGTGGTTCAAGCATCGGGAAGTCGCCAGCGCGGAGCAGCGTAACGCGATCGCGGTGCTGCCGCTGCAGAACATGAATGGCGACGTCAGCATCGATTACCTCCGCTTCGCGCTGGCCGATGAATTGACCAGCACGCTGACGTATGCGCGGACACTCGAAGTCCGACCCTCCTCAGTCACGCGGAAGTATGTGTCCCTCGATCTCGATCCCAAGAAAGTGGGAATGGAGTTGCGGGTTGGCCGCCTACTTACCGGCTCATTCCGAAGGCAGGGCGATCAGTTGCTCGTGACCTTGGAAGCGATTGATGTCCCTACCGACCGCCTGCTCTGGCAAACTACCATAACTGAGAAAACAGAGAATGTCATCGGGCTGAACGAACAACTTAATGCTCAGCTAAGAAATGGTTTGTTGCCAATATTGGGAGGCGGCGGAGGAACGGTAGACGCCGCCTCGCGTCCCAAGAATCAGGAAGCCTACGATTTCTACCTGCGCAGCGTGGCCCAGCCCCACGACCCGATTCCCAATAAAGAAGCCATTAAGCTGCTGGAGTGGGCGGTAGCGATTGACCCCACCTATGCACCAGCATGGGAAGCCTTGGGCCAGAGGTACTACTTCGACTCGACATTCGGCAACGGCGGCGAAGCCATGTTCCAGAAGTCGAACGCAGCCTACGAGCGTGCGCTCTCACTCGACCCGGATCGCATCATTGCTTCCAGCCTGCTGATCGTCAATCACGTGGAGAGAGGAGAATTGGGTCCGGCTTATGATGCCGCAACCAACCTGGTACGGCGGCATCCACAGAGTGCTGAGGCTCATTTTGCTTTGAGCTATGTCTTGCGCTATGCCGGCTTCCTCGACAAGTCGACCGAGGAATGCGATACGGCGCGTCGGCTGGATCCGGGTAACTTCAACCTCCGTTCCTGCGCTTGGGCATTTCTGGAAATGGGTAAAACTGATCGCGCCATGGATTTCGTTCACATGGATGCCGGAACGGAATGGGCTGCCTGGGTCGCTCCTTACGTGTACCTCGCGGAAGGCAATGTCGCCGAGGCGAGAAATGCTGCGATGAATATGGCCAAGACTTCTTCCTACCACCGCGACCTGATGGAAGCCTGCACCGCCCCGCAGCGTCCCCCAGATTTCGCGAAAATCGTGCGCGACTCCGAGTCATCTGTCATGCTGGAAAACGATCCCGAACTTTGGTATCACATCGGCGCCTTGATGGCCTATTGCGGTCAACCCGAACCCGCGCTTCGTTTGCTCAAGGCCGCGGTGCAGCAGAACTACTGCGCCTACACGGCCCTGCTGGACGACCCCCTTCTCAAAGACTTGCGCAAACAGACGGCATTCAACGAAGTGCTGACGGCTGCAAGTAATTGTCAGACTACTTTGAAGGAAAACCGCCAGTAAAAGTCGTTGGCCGCTGATCGTTGGTCGTTGGTCGTTTGCAATTTTGCAATTCGGTGCACCAGTTCGTGAAACGACCGGCGATCTCGGCGAAACAATTTGCGTTAAACCGCCCTCAGGCCCCATTCTTGTAACGTGAGACATTTAGCGACTGCCATCTTGCTGCGGCGCAGGGGACGCCGCTTTCCACTCTTCCTCCAGAGATTCCGTCGGTCTGCAATCACCCTCGCCGGTTTTCTGTTACTGTTTGCCCTCGTCGCGATATCGCAGACGGACGACTCTGCAAAGCCGACAGAGGCGGAGAAATCCGAACCGCATTCCTTTCAGGCGGAAGTCTCTGCCGATCACGTAAGGGCTGAACCTCCGGGTCTGCTCTACCAAGGCCTGCCGGCAGACATTCCCCAGGACCAGGGAACGGTCGGGCTGCGTTTTCAACTACTGCGCCTGGGAACAACCGCCCGTCTCATGCAGGTTGTCGCCCACCCCGACGATGAAGATGGCGGTTTGTTGACTCTGGAAGCTCGCGGACGAGGCGTCAACACGCTGCTCATGACCCTGAATCGCGGCGAAGGAGGGCAGAACAAAATCGGCAGCAATCTATCTGACGTGCTTGGCGTCTTGCGCTCGGAAGAACTGCTGGCCTCGGATCAATACTACGGTGTGCAGGATCGCTTCTCGCGCGTTGCTGATTTCGGATTCTCGAAAACCGCGCAGGAGACTTTCGAAAAATGGGGCGGCCACGATATCGCTCTCGCCGATATCGTGCGGGTAATCCGCACCTTCCGTCCGGATGTCCTGGTGGCCCGTTTTTCCGGAACGCCGCGCGACGGCCATGGGAACCACCAGGCATCGAGCATTCTGACCCGGGAGGCATTCCGCGCGGCCGCCGATCCGAAGCGTTTTCCTGAGCAGATTGCCGAAGGTCTCGAGCCCTGGCAGCCCAAGAAGTTCTATATCGGCAATGTGTGTCCCTGGGGCGCGATGACCTGCCCTGATGCCAATTGGACTGTGAAATTCAACACCGGGCAGAAGGACCCTACCTTGGGCACATCGTACATTCAATTCGCCATGCAGGGCCTGCGCCACCAGATGTCCCAGGGTGCAGCGAACTGGACGGTCGAACCCGGCGACCGCTTTACGTTCTATAAGCTGGCCGATTCTATCTTGCCTCCGACCACAGGCAAAGATGGGCACGAGAAAAGCTTTTTCGATGGGCTCGACACGACTTTGCCGGGCATGGCTTCGGAAGCGGGAACGACCCTTCCCAACTTGCGCTCCGCTTTAGCCGCGGTGGCCCGGCAAGTCACCGAGGCCACCCAGGATGCGCAAGGCGCCGACGCTTCCAAAGCGGCGGAGCCTCTGATGAAAGTTGTAGCCGCACTGAACCGGATCAGCACCGAAGTGCAAGCCAGCAGTTTGAATCCTGCCTCAAAACGCGAACTGCTGACCCGTATCACGGACAAAACACAGCAAGCGGAGACCGCTTTGAATCTTGCCCTAGGCGTTAGCCTCGCGGCCCATGTCTCCGCCGATCGCACTGCTCAGATTCCGCAGGAAGCGGCGGCGCTCACCACGGTCTCTCCCGGCGAGGTATTTCTGATCCGGGTAACGTTTCACAACGGTTCCAGGTTGCCGCTGCTGATCGACCACGTTGGCCTGGAAGTTCCCGATGGATGGAATACCGTCAACGGAAAAACCCGGCCGGAAACGGTAAAGCCGGGAGACGATTTGCACGCCGACTTCCGCTTGCGCGTGCCAAAAACCACGCCCTACACACGCCCGTACTGGCATCGCGACGATCCCAACACCGAAAGTATCAATCACGTTGACAACGAGAAGTATGCGACGCTTCCCTTCCCTCCCCCGGCGTTGCAGGCGCGAGTGGAGTATTCGGCTGCAACCGCTGGGACGCGTACTCGAAGTGAAGTTAGCGCCGCCGTGGTCACGCCCTTTCTGGATGATTCTGGAAAAGTGCGCGCCCAGCCTCTCGCGATCGTGCCTTCATTTTCCGTGATGCTGGAGCCGGCGATGCAAGTCATCTCCACCCACAATGGCACTACCACGACGGTCACTGTCGGTGTGACCAGCGATCTGTCGCGCGCAGCACACGGTGAACTGAGGCTGGAACTGCCGCCGGGCTGGCGCTCGGAACCGGCGCAAGCTGCGGTTGAATTCACAGGCCGCGGCGAGAAGCACGACCTCCAGTTTAGAGTTACGCCGGCCGAAGTGCAGCCCGGGCGCGCCACGTTGCGCGCGGTGCTTGATTCAGACGGCGAAAAATATAGCGAGGGTTATACCCTGGTCACTCGCGAAGACCTGGGCAGTTTCTATTACTACCAGCCCGCGCGCCAGCGCGTCAGCATTGTAGATGTGCAGGTACCCCATGACTTGAAAATTGGCTACATCATGGGCGCCGGCGATGACATCCCCACGGTTCTTAAGCAGATTGGGATGAACGTCACCATCATTCCTGCGGACAAACTCGCGACCGAAGATTTGAGCCAATACGGCACCATCGTCCTTGGCATTCGCGCTTACGACACGCAGAAAGAGGTTGCGGAGAACAATAAGAAACTGCTCGATTATGTTTCCGCTGGAGGCACTCTCGTCGTGCAATACAACACGAGTGTCGGCGAATTCAACGACGGCAAGTTCACGCCCTTCCCCGCCGACCTGAGCCGCGGCCGCGTGTCGGTAGAAGAGGCTCCGGTCCAAATTCTCGCGCCCAATGATTCTGTCTTCCATTTTCCCAATACCATCACTCCCGCCGACTTCGACGGCTGGGTCCAGGAGCGCGGGCTTTACTTCATGGATAAGTGGGACGATCATTTCAAGCCGCTGCTGGCCTGTCATGATCCCGGCGAGGACGAACAAAAGGGCGGTCTGCTGCGCGCTCAATTCGGCAGGGGCACTTACATCTACACCGGCTATGCTTTTTTCCGGCAATTGCCGGCCGGGGTTCCAGGAGCCGTGCGGCTGTACGTCAACATCCTGAGCGCCGGACACGAAAAGCAGTGACCGCGGTCAGTGGTTGCAACACCTGTGGTCGGGAGGAATTTTCTCTGTGACGTCGTCAGCAAATCCATGCCAGGACTAGCCACTGACCACTAGCAACTGACCACTCCAATGCCCAATCCCGACAATCCCACCGCTGGTTCTCCCAGCCTCATCCGCGGGATGGGTCTGGGGAGCGCGACCGCGCTCAACATGATTGACATGATCGGCGTGGGCCCGTTCATCACCATGCCGCTGGTTCTAAGTGCGATGGGCGGCCCGCAAGCCCTGCTGGGATGGGTTCTGGGGGCGCTGCTGGCAGTTTGTGATGGTCTGGTATCGGCCGAATTGAGCGCTTCCCTGCCCGGTTCGGGCGGATCGTACCGCTTCTTGCGCGAAAGCTACGGCTCGAAGCGATGGGGCCGCCTGATTTCCTTCCTCTTTATCTGGCAAGTCTCGTTCAGCGCTCCACTTTCGATTGCCACCGGCTGCATCGGGCTGGCGGGATACGCGGCCTATTACTGGCCGGATTTGGAAACCGTATACGCCCGTCATGACGCTGTGCTGCACATTCCGTGGGCGGGACCGCTGCAGCTCAACTGGATCGTGACTCCGGGAACGGCGGTTGCCGTCGTCATTTGTTTCTTTACCGTCCTGCTGCTTTATCGCCGCATCACCGCCATCGGCCGCCTCTCCAAGATCATGTGGTTTGGCGTGATGGGCACGATCGGCTGGATCATTTTCGCCGGACTCACCCATTTCAATGCGCGGCGGGCCTTTGATTTTCCTCCGGGGGCCTTCACTCTATCTCACAATTTTTTTGTCGGCCTGGGTGGAGCGATGCTCGTCGCCACCTACGACTACTGGGGCTACTACAACGTCGCCTTCCTCGGCGATGAGATCAAAGAGCCGGAAAAGAATATTCCACGAGCCCTCCTGCTTTCCATTCTGCTGGTGGCCTGTCTATACCTGATGATGAACGTTTGCATTATGGCGGTGGTGCCTTGGCGAGAGATGCTGGTGGCGGGCCACAACAACAGCGGATTGTATGTTGTCTCCTTGTTTATGGAGAGGGTCTACGGCACCTGGGCGGCACGCCTGGTCACCGCGTTGGTCATGGCCGCCGCGTTTGCCTCCGTCTTTTCCTTGATGCTGGGCTATTCCCGCGTTCCCTATGCCGCCGCGCTGGACGGAAATTACTTCAAAGCTTTTTCCCGAGTACATCCCGTCTACCGCTTCCCCCACATTTCTCTATTGGCTCTCGGGGTGGTCGCTGCAGTTTTCTGTTTTCTCCGGCTCAAAGATGCAATTGCCGCGCTGGTCGTGATTCGCCTGATCTTGCAATTCCTGGTGCAGGCCGTGGGATTGCTGGTGTTGCGCATTCGCCAGCCGCAATTGCCGCGCCCCTTTCGCATGTGGCTGTATCCGGTGCCGGTGTTACTGGCCTGCGCAGGATTTCTCTTCATCCTTTTCAAGCGGGAGAACTGGCAAAAGGAGATGCGCTATGCCGCCGTGATCCTGCTTACCGGCGTAATCATTTATTTGATTCGAGCCTGGAAGGACTCGGAATGGCCCTTTAGCAGGGCCAAGCTCGAATCTGAAGCAACGCCAGGCTGACCGCGGTTTTCGCTGCCCTGGCCTTCGTGGCAGGTCAAGTACATATCTTTGAATGGCTCTGTCTGGTATCGTTTACGGCAGGCCGCCTGGCGCGGAACTCGACAGGGCCGTCGTCCAATATTGTCGTCCGAGATTAGTAATGTGAGGGGGATTCATGAAAGCTAGATTGGGAATGGCAGTCTCTGCAATTTTGCTGCTCGCGCTGGCGGCGGCAGCCCAAAGCACCAAACCGAAAGAGGAGCATCATACCGCCGCCCAGTTGCTCGACCACAGCATCACTAATTTTGAGCATGAATTTGTTTCCGCCGCCGACGCCATGCCGGAAGACAAATTCTCCTTCGCTCCGACGAGTGGTGAATTCAAAGGTGTACGTACATTTGCCCAGCAGATCAAACACGTCGCGGCCGTGAACTACGAATTGGCAGCGGCCCTGCTCGAGCAGAAGCCCCCGGTCGACATCGGCGACGAGGACGGTCCCGCTTCCATCACCAGCAAAGCCGACATCCTCAAGTACCTCAAAGATTCCTTTGACTACGTTCACAAAGCGATTGGCACCATCAACGATAGCAATCTCACGGGAACCGTGAAGAGCCCCTTTGGAGAGGGATCCGTATCGCGCCTCGGCCTGGCGTGCTCGGTTTCATCGCACGGCTTCGATCACTACGGTCAGATGGTCGTTTACCTGCGGATGAACGGCATCATTCCGCCCGCCAGCCGGCGATAGCCCGGCTAAAAATTCTGCTCTGCACCGGATCGCATGGCAATGGACTGGCAAACGTTCTGGCTGACGCTGCAATTGGCGGTTACCGTCTCGCTCATCCTGCTCGTCGTCGGACTCCCGATCGCTTACTGGATCGCATTCTCCCCCTGGCGCTGGAAGTTTCTGGTGGAAGCGGTGGTCGCGCTGCCGATCGTGCTCCCGCCCACCGTGCTCGGCTTCTACGTGCTCGTAGCGCTCGGGCCGCACAGTCCTTTGGGACGCGGGTGGATTTCTGTTACCGGGCACACACTGGCCTTCACTTTCACCGGCCTGGTGATCGGATCCATTCTTTACAGTCTCCCGTTCGCCGTGCAACCCTTCGCCACGTCCTTCGCCGCCGTGGACCGCAAGCTGCTTGCGGCGTCGGCCACGCTGGGCGCGTCTTCAATGCGTACCTTCTTTCGCGTCATTGCTCCGCTCTCGATTCCCGGAATCGTCACCGGCACCGCCTTGAGCTTCGCGCACACCATGGGAGAATTCGGCGTAGTTCTGATGGTGGGCGGCAATATTCCCGGTATCACGCGGACGGTTTCGATTGATATCTTCGATCGTGTGCAGGCCTCCGATTATTCCGGCGCAAATCAAACCTCGCTGGTTCTGCTCCTCTTGTGCTTCGTGCTGCTGGCGATCGTCTATGGATTGAATCGCAGGGCATGGATGGTCAATCCCGTAAAATAGGCGCGATGAATCGTTCGCCCCAGCTTGCCGAACAACCCACTACTGCACCCGGGATCGGATCGCCGTCCAGCCCATCCCTGGTGGGCAAGTTTCATAAGCAGCAGGCGGCAGAACGACACCCCTTCGTGCTCGATGTGGAATTCGAGGCCGCTCCCGGTTTCACAATTCTGTTTGGACCGTCCGGCGCGGGCAAAACCACCCTGCTCGATTGTGTTGCCGGCCTCTCCAAACCGGATTCCGGCCACATTTCCATCGCTGAGCGCGTGCTGTTTGATTCTTCTCGCGGCACAGATGTGGCAGCGGCACAGCGGCGCTGCGGCTATGTCTTCCAGAATCTTGCCTTATTCCCGCACCTGACGGCGGAGCAGAACGTGCTCTATGGCCTGACCCATCTGCCGGTTTCCGTGCGCCAGCAGCGAGCCAGCGCAATTCTGCAGGCTCTCCGCATTTCTCATCTGGCAAAACGCAACGTGCGGGAGATCTCCGGCGGAGAGAGCCAGCGCATCGCGCTGGCCCGGACCCTGGTTACCGATCCCGAACTGCTGCTCCTCGACGAACCGCTGGCTGCTCTCGATGCCGCCACCAAATCGCAGATCATCGCCGACCTCCGCCAGTGGAACCAGCTCCATCACATCCCCATCCTCTACGTGACCCATAGCCATGAGGAGGTATTCGCATTGGGGGAAAGAGCACTCGTCCTCGATAGCGGAAAGATCGTTGCTCAGGGCACGCCTCACGAGGTCATGACCGCCCCGATCCACGAGACTGTGGCCCAGTTGATTGGTTTCGAAAATGTCTTCGACGCGGTCGTCGAAGCGGTCCATCCGCAACGCGGCACTATGGCTTGCCGAATCGCGGGTGATGGCGTTCCACTCGTTCTTGAAACACCTCTGGTGCGGAGCGGAGTCGGATCGCCAATTCGCGTGGGCATTCGCGCCGGCGACATCCTGCTGGCCACCACCCCTCCCGTCGGCCTGAGTGCCCGCAACCTGATCCCCGGGCGCATCAGAGCCCTGGAGCAAAGAGATGTGATCATCTCGGTGCGCGTGCAATGCCAGATCGAGATGGAAGCCCATCTCACCCTGGCGGCGCGGGATGCCCTGGAACTGGCGCCGGGCAAAGAAGTGTGGCTGGTGATTAAAACCCATTCCTGCCATCTCATGGCAAAGTGACTAAGGGCAGCCACAACCGAATTGCCCGGCCCTGACTTCGCCTTTAGGCAGCATTCCGCATCGGTGTCACGTTGTTCTCGACTACCGCTTTGGGCCGAGCGCCCACCGACGCTCCACCCATTGCCGCCAGCCAGCCGAGGAATACGGACAGAAAGCCTGCCCAGCCCAATCCCGAGATCACATCGAGAAAATAAGAGCTGTGCACGGCAGATTCGGCGGTGCCCGTCACTCCCATCCCGCCAAGCAGCACGATAAGAAGCACCGCAGCCATGGATAAGCCGAACATGGTCATCCCGTGCCAAACGCCATCGCTCCGGCTGTCGGCGGCCGCCACTCTGCCGGTTTGCATTCCCGCGAACCACATGGCAATGATGGTCAGCACAATCGCCCAGATGCTCATCCCCCAGCCCATCCCGCTGATGGGACGCGCGGCATTGGGATTTGCAGAGCTGGCAAAAATGGCTGCTCCCAGCAATCCAAAGACCGACCAGATTCCTATAAACGTGAACATCCCCGCCCAGATCGCCCCCCAATTTAGCCGGGAGCGCGTGAATACCGTGTTTTGCTTCTCAATTGCCAACGTAGCCATAATTTCTCTCCTTCAATAAGTTGGATGGATTTGGCCTTGTCGGGGGTTTACTACTTCATACTAATATCGTGTTACGATACAATAAATAGGGAGGGCCGAAGAGTCATCCCCAAGGCTCGCGATTTTACCAGCGGGTCGAGGGATCTCCCAAGTCGCTTCCGCCGCCACTGAAGCCGTTGTAAATGAAAGCGGTCGAAGTCCCGAGCCTCAGCGGAGAGTTATTTTGCGCATCGACCATCTCCGCTCTTTGCAGCTCAATTACGGCGATCCATTGTTGCTTGCGCTCCCTGGAAAAAACTACAGTCCCGCCCAGAACCTGTGCGGCTGCGGCCGGGGGCAGATCCCGGTGAAAGCCAAAAAAACGGCGCTTCAGCTTAATCCATGCCGGCCAGCGGTCTCCCAGTGAATGTTCCGGCTCGTACTTGGTCGAAAATACCAGCGCGACCTCAAAATGCGAGCGGAAGTCAGCCGCGGAGAGCATCTGCTCCAGCGAAAAATCTTCGATCCGCACCACCTGCATGGGACGGGTCGTGTAGCCGAGCCAGGGACGCGTCAACTCGTCCGAAGCCGGCCACGCCGTAAGCACGTGCGCCATCGGATATCGCGCCTCCAGAAAACGTTCCGCATCCTCGTGCAGAATGACGTAATCGCGGTAGGCCAGATTGTCTTCCGGGGAAAATCCATAAGGCGGGTTGTGAAACCAGGCGAACACGAATGCGACGGCAATCACCGTCACCAGGGCCGGCCAATATCGAATCCGCCGGCGCAATGTAGATACGGCCAGAATGATCACCAGAGGTACGGCGGGCAGCATGTAGCGGGCCAGCACCGCTCCTCCGATTAAGGCCATACTCACCAGGTAAGCTGCGATCACCACGAAAAAAGAAATCTGCGCCGCGATTGCGATGCGCGGCCGCTCCACTTCACCATCCCGCAACGGGGGCAGAAACATCGCCAGCGACATGGCCATGCTCAGCAGCCAAAGATTCAGGTAGCCGAATGTTTGCCAAATGCGGAGACCTAGCGCGAGCACGAACCGGAGCGGGTTGAGAGTTGAGGCGACGTTATAGCGAAAGAATTCTGGATTGCCGAAGACATATCCGGTGCGGGCAAAATGGTAGCCGTACCAGATCGCCAATGGAACTAGTGGCGCCGCCAATGAAACTATCCACGTCCACGATCTCCGAGCAGACGGCTCGATGCCAGATCGCGCCAGCCATTGTCTTGAACCTGTCGAGCGCAGCAATTCCCAAGCGCCGAGAGCCAGCGCCGCCAGGATTGCTGTCTCTTTCGCGAGCACAGCCAGGGAAAACCAGACCGCTGCAGCGAGCGCCCGGTCTTTAACGTAGGCATATATTCCCCACAACGTCAGTCCCGCGGCCGCGAGGTCAACCTGCGCCAGCGAACTCTGCGCAAAGAACACTGGGTACAACCCTGTACACAGCGTGGCAGCAATGGCTACCTGAGTGTTGGCCACAACTTCCGCCAGACGGAACACTGCCAGCAGCGAGAAGGCTGCCACCAGCAACATCGCCGACCGCGTCACCAGTGGCGCATAGCCCACGACCTTCCACCAGAGGGCAATCCAGGCCAATACCAGCGGCGGGTGAGCGTTCGAAACCGTGGTGTGAGGAATCAGGCTTCCGCTCAGCAACAGATCGCGTGCCGCCGGAACATAGTAGCCCGCTTCATCCCAGAAATACGGCAGCCGCAACAGGGGCAGATGCAGCAGAAAAATGACTACAAAGATTACCGCAAACACCAGGGCGGGGTGCGGGTTCGATCGCATGCGAGAAGCATTCTACTGGAGATCCTGCTGCGCACTTCTTTTCCGTCGAGCCGAGCTTGCCAGCCGTTCTCCAGTCGCGGTCTAATGCACCGGCCCGCTCGGGCCCATTCGCGGATCCAATTTGATTTCGCCGAACGCACTCTCGTATCCGGCGACATTCTGCTGCAGAAGTCCCAATAGCGCCTTGGCCTGTTGCGGGCTCAAGTAAATACCCTGGAAATTCCTGATTTCAACATGGCTTTCAGTTTGCTGCTGCAAGGTCCCGAACACCAGAAAGAAGTCCCATATATTCACGCGCATCTGCACGCTGTTGGCGTAATTTTCACGATAGGTGGCGTCGTTGGATAGCTTCACATTAGGTTGCATCGGATTGTTCATGGCTGAAAGTGTAAACGAGATGGCCGCGGCTCAACGAGTGAGCTTCCGTGGATCGTCGAACTCATTGACAAAAACTGTCACTCGGTTGATGGTTTGCGACGGAAACGCGAGCTCATCACGGCCTTCGCAACTACTCTTTCCGCAGGGTGCGTTACTGATAACAAACAAGTTAAACGGCGAAAGGTGGTTACTTTGGGTAGGTACCTGATGGCGACCGAAGTGCGATACAGTTTAAGTTCCCCACGCAAGAACGGGAACTGTGCGGCGAACCTATGGTCCCAAATAACGATCACACGACGATGGAAGAAATCGTTCTTCCCGAGCATTTGCTCCCGGTAGGAACTGTGCTGGGTCCGGAAGTGACGGCCCAGGATTTGTGCGTTGTCCTGGCGAAAATCTTTCGCGTGCAACAGAACGAAGTGGCCCTGCTGCGTCTGGAAGGCGGCCTGCTTCGCTTCATTTTTCCCGAGCACCTTCGCACCACGGGCGCGATTCCTCTCTCCAGCAAAGCAGTAGCGGCGCACACAGCGCTGAGCAAGAAGCCGGAAATCTTTAATAATTTTGCCCGAGTGAAGCACGCCAGCATTTTTGAAACCATCAAACCGGGCACGGTAAATTCCGACGACCAGCCTGGGCTACCAGCGCCCATTCAAAAGCTGATGTCGGTGCCGATCATCGACAAGGCTTCCTCGGTCGTAGGAGTGATTCAAATCTCGCGCAAGGCGCTCGATTCCAAGCACGCGCCGGATTTCAGCCGCGAAGATCTGCACGACCTCGAGTTGGTCGCTGGATTGTTAGCCACAGCTCCGGCATTGCTGGCGAACTAAGGTCAATCCCGAAGCGGACGGCGTAAAGCGGTGTTCCCAATTTCGTTACTCATCGGGAACTCTTGGCAAATACCCGCAGGTCCGCACCCGTCATCTCCTTCGGTTCGTCCACGCCGAGCATCCCCAGGATGGTCGGAGAAATGTCCCGCAGCGATCCATCCGGCTTCAGCGTAAATTGCTTGGAATTCTCGGACACTACGATGAAGGGGACGGGATTGGTTGTGTGCGCCGTGTGCGGGCCGCCAGTCACGGGATCGATCATCATTTCGGCGTTTCCATGATCCGCGGTGATCAGCATCGCGCCGCCTTTGGCGCGAACCGCAGCCTCAATGCGGGCGAGGCAGCCATCGACGGTCTCCACTGCTTGGATGGTGGGCTCGATTTTGCCGGAGTGCCCGACCATATCGGCGTTGGCGAAGTTCACGATCATCACGTCGAAGGTACCTTCTTCCGTGGCTTTCACTACGGCGTCGGCGATGCCAGCGGCGCTCATCTCCGGCTTCAGATCGTACGTCGCCACTTTCGGAGAGGGCACCAGAACCCGATCTTCGCCGGGAAAAGGCTGTTCCACGCCGCCGTTGAAGAAGTACGTGACGTGCGCGTACTTCTCGGTTTCAGCAACGCGCAGGTTGCGCATTTTCTGATTGCCCATGACGTTGGCCAGAATGTTGGCCATGGACTCGGGCGGGATCACCACCGGCAGGCTGAAATTTTTGTCGTACTGTGTCATGCAGACGTAGTCCAGATCTTTGGGCACGCGCTCGCGGGAAATGGTCGCATCCAGATCGGCCGCGCCGGGAAGATCGCTGCCGCCTTTCTCATTGAGTCCGCTGTTTCGGGTAAGCGCTCGCGTAATCTGGCGAACCCGGTCGGCCCGGAAGTTGAAACAAATGCACGAATCGTTATCACGAATCTTCGCCAAAGCCTGCCCGCGATTGTCGGTGCAGACGAATGGGATGACGAATTCGTCCGTGACCCCTTTGTTGTAGGACTCTTTCATTCCCTGCACGGGATCGCTGTGCTTGCCGCCTTCAGCATCGGCAAAGACCATTGCGTTATAGGCTTTCGCGATGCGCTCCCAGCGCCGGTCGCGATCCATGGCATAGTAGCGGCCATTGACGCTGGCGATCTTGCCGCAGTTGTATTCGCGCATCTTCTGCTGCAACTGCTCGAGATATCCCGCGCCGTTGGTGGGCAGCGTGTCGCGCCCGTCCATGAATGCATGGACGAAGACGCGCTCCAGGCCATTCTGCTTCGCCATTTTCAAGAGTGCGTACAGGTGTACTTGCTGGGAATGCACTCCACCATCGGAAACCAGCCCGAACAAATGCAACTGCCGACCGCCAGTGCGGGCATGCTTCATGGCCTCGAGCAAAACTGGATGCTTAAAGAATTCTCCGTTCTGGATCAGCAGGTCGATGCGGGTGATGTCCATGTGGACGATGCGGCCCGCGCCGATGTTGAGATGCCCGACTTCACTATTGCCCATCTGTCCTTCGGGCAAACCGACGAAAGGACCGCTGGTATGAATGAGCGTGTTGGGATACTCGCGCAGCAAGCGGTCGTAGGTAGGCTTGCGGGCGAGCGCGATGGCGTTGGCTTTGCTTTCGGCGCGATAACCCCAGCCATCGAGGATGATCAGGATTAGCGGTTTAGGACGGGACATAAATCAGCTAGCTCCTAGCCTTTAGCTCTTAGCTTTTGGCTCTTAGTGTCAATGAAAACGAGTTAGGAAGGGCACGACTTCAGTCGTGCCAATCTGGCGCAAGGCGAAACGGGCTTTAGCCCTGAGGCTAGAATCCCATGGTGTCGTCGGCCGAAGGCCCGTAGGTCGCCGGCAACGGTTTGTCATTCAAGCGCAAGTACACGCCGAGCTGTGCCCGGTGATGCACCAGATGATTCAGGAACATCTGCCGGTAGGCCAGAAAACGCGATCCGCTGAAGATGGGCTTGCCCTGGAAGCTCAGCTTCCAGTTCTCCGTCCAGGCCGCATCGGGAGTGTTCTTCAGCGCCGCACGCACCTTCGCTGCGCCTTCGTCAAAGGCCTTCACCAGTTGCTCGGGGGATTCAAATGGGGGGCGGGTTCGCGGCGGCCCGCTGCCGAAATCCAATTCCGGAGTCGTCAGTATGGTGACGCCAAAGCCGGCCAGTTCGGCCACATGCGGCGCCAGTTTTCCCAGCGGCATGGATTTGGGATGAGGCTTGAAGTCAGGCAGAATCGGCACGCGCTCCAGCATGGCGCGGGTCTTCTTGACTTCATCGTCGAATTCGGAGAGCAGGAGTTCGTTGATCAATGTCTTTTCCTCGGAATTTTGCTATTAACTATTATGTAAAGGGGTGGGTACCCCCCTCCCCCTCGGTGTATTGGAATCATGATGTTACCCCAGGCAAGGACAACTAATCTCTTGGAATCAACAGCTTGCGGGCAAAATCTTGGAAACACATGACTTAGCTACGCTATTGTCCCCGTTCCCCGATGCCATGATCGGCGGTTCGAGCTGTGGATTGCAAGGACCGTGGTCACACCGCGGTGTGCGTGAGAAGCGATCCCTTGTAATTGAGGGCCTTCAGGCCCAGGAACCTCGCCGTCCCGCCTAATTCTTCCTCGATGCGCAGCAGTTGGTTATATTTCGCAATGCGGTCGGTGCGCGACGCCGATCCGGTCTTGATCTGCCCTGCTCCGGTGGCTACGGCCAGATCCGCGATAAAGGTGTCTTCGGTTTCGCCGGAGCGATGCGAGATCACCGAGGTGTAGGCATTGCGGCGCGCCAGATCGATCGCGTCCAAAGTCTCACTGACCGTCCCAATCTGGTTGACCTTCACCAGAATCGAGTTGGCGACGCGCTTGTCGATGCCTTCCTGCAGGAACTGAATATTGGTCACAAAAATATCGTCGCCGACCAGTTGAATCTTCGCGCCCAATTCTTTCGTCAGGTTCTGCCAGCCATCCCAATCATTCTCGGCCAGGCCGTCTTCCAGCGAGACGATGGGATAGTCGTTCACCCATTTCGCCCAATACTTGATCATCTCGTCGGAACTCTTGGCGGACTTGTCGGACTTTTTGAAAACGTATTTTCCATCCTGATAAAACTCGCTGGCCGCCGGATCGAGGGCGATGGCAATTTCCTCTCCGGGCTTGTAACCGGCCTTAGAGATCGCTTCCAGCACTGCCTCAATGGCTTCGACATTCGATTTCACCGAGGGCGCAAAGCCGCCTTCGTCGCCGACCGCGGTGTTATAGCCGCGCTTCTTGAGAACACCTTTCAAGGTATGGAACACTTCCACGCCCCAGCGCAGCGCCTCGGAAAACGAAGGCGCGCCGACCGGCATGACCATGAACTCCTGAAAGTCGACATTGTTGTCGGCGTGAGCGCCGCCGTTGAGGATGTTCATCATGGGAGTGGGCAGAGTATTCGCGGCAGCACCGCCGAGATAACGATAGAGCGGCATGTCGAAGCTGAGCGCCGAGGCGCGCGCCGCCGCCATGGAGACGGACAAAATGGCATTTGCGCCCAGGCGTCCTTTGTTGTCGGTGCCGTCGAGTTCGATCATTTTGGCGTCGAGGCCGCGCTGATCGAATCCGTCCCAATTGGCCAGCGCTTCGGCGATCTCGCCGTTCACGTTCTCGACGGCCTTTTTCACGCCTTTCCCCAGGAAACGATGGTGATCTTGGTCGCGCAATTCAACGGCTTCGTGCTCGCCGGTGGAGGCGCCGCTGGGCACGATGGCACGGCCCATGGATCCGTCGGCCAGGAATACTTCTGCTTCTACGGTAGGATTGCCACGCGAATCCAGAACCTCTCGCGCATGGATGGCTGCTATGTTTGACATGAGTCGGGTCTCTTTCTTTAGCTTATGAGTTCAGGGTGAAGCCAGGTTTCAAGGTTTCAGAGTTTCAGAGTTTCAAGTGACGTTACGCGCGCAGCCTTGAAGCCTCTGACGGATTAAGACTTGTTTTGCGAAACCTACGATTATAGCGGATAGGCGTTAATCCAAAGGCGGGACCGACCGGGAGGGGTACGACGAACCGTCGAAAACCGTGCCGGAGGGGGCCTCCTCAGTCCTGCTATTGGAGTCACAAGCGAGATTGGGCCAGCCTCCCTCCCATTTGGGCACCGGCCATTCGGCCACTGCCCACACCCTCTTATCGCCTCTGGTTCGTCATGTACTGCCTGGTGCTTGTCCCGCGCATCTTACTGAGCTAGAGTCGAAAGGAAGCTCGTCGGAGGCTCCCCATGAAGTTGTCTCTGTTATTGCCCTGCACATTGCTGGCGTCTGTGCTGGCAGCCCAGACCAGTGCGCCCGTTCCAGCCGGCACCGCCTTGATGGTGCGGCTCGAAACTACACTCGCAACCTTCAGCAACCGTCCCGGCGATCCGTTCCGCGGCAGCATCACGCAACCGGTTGTGGTGAACGGACAGACTCTGCTTCCGGCGGGAACCACGATCGAAGGCCGGGTCACCAAAGTGAGCGAGCCGCGCCGGATTTCGGGCAAACCGACCATCGGCATTCTTCCCGAAGCCGTGATTCTTCCCAGCGGCGAGCGCTACTACCTCGACGCGACGCTGACCGACACGAATATCCCGGGCAGCGATGTGAATAGTGAAGGCCAGTTCAAGGGATCAGGCCACGACCGCCGCGATACGATTGAGGAAGGCGGCGGCACCGCCGGCGGCATGCTCATTGGCGGATTGATCGGCGGCCCGGCGGGAATCCTGGTCGGCGGCGCAGTGGGCGCGGGATCCACTACCGCTCACTGGCTCGCCAAACATCGCTCAGCCACTTTGCCCGCGGGCACGGAGCTGACGCTGGAATTGAATCGCCCGCTGGAGATGACCGCGAGTGCAGGAAAGCAAAGTATTGAACCTGCTCCTGCGCCCGCACCGGCTGCGACTTCTGAGCCGGCCCCTGCCACCGAACCTGCTGTGGCGCCTGCGGCGTCGCCCGACGGGAGCAGCCAGTAATCTCGGCTCGTAACATTTGACCAAGCGTTAGGGCGAAAAACGCTGGGAGCTCTCATTCTGACGACTTGACTCTAGGCTCCGAAGAGAAGTTCGCCCTCACTCACGACTTGCAGTTCGATCCAGCCCTCCAGCGGCAGCGAATCCACCGGTAGCCGGTTCTGCCACAGGCTGAAGCGCAGGCGCAGCTTGTTAGTGGCCGCAACCGGTGCGGTAGATTTGCGGTCGGGCGCACGCTCCGGAGGTTCGGCATGCGGGGTTGCGAGCAACCACGCCAATGGGAGCTTGAATTCAAAGTTGCGCAGCAGCGCCACCCTGACGTGCTCATCGGATTGCGTGGACGACGCCAGCGCCCGGTCGGCCGAGCCATTCTCAATCTTCCATTCCGTCAGCCGCCGCTGTTTCGCGGCCGCCTCCAGGCGCAAGATGCGCCGCGGGCGCGGCTCGGCCGGCGCCGATGATTCCACGTTGACCACAATCTCGAAGTCTTCAGCCGGGAGCGGTCCCTTGAAGTCCAGCCGCCCGTACAAGCAGGTCGCATCAATGCCCGCATAAACCGAATCCAGCAAGAATTGCTTGCCATGCATGGCTCCGGCGCGATGGTCTGCGGTATAAACAGCGGCGCCCATCCACTCGAAGTAGCGCACTTTGTCCCCGGTTACGCGGGGATGGATGTAGGCCGTCTGCGGCACAAACGAAGGGCGCACCTCGGCTCCGGTGATCGGCTGGGCCAGGGAATCGGGCGGGGCGGCGCCAAGCGCCTGATACACATTGGAAAGATGCTTGCGGTAGAGTTCATCAAAGTCGCGGTCGTTGGCGGAATGATGTTCCGGCCCATACCACCAGTTCCAGTCGCTGCCCTCCGAGATCAGGATCTCTTCAAAAGCCAGCTTGCGCTGGGCCTCGCTGGCGCGCGCCGCATTCTGCGCGTAAAACTCGCGGGCATGGTGCAGATAATCCCAGGCGCGGTTATCCTCGGGAGCGCCGATCCAGACGTTGAAGTTGGCATTAATCCACGATCCGGGCACGAGCGAGGTCATTTTGCCGAAATCTTTATGGCGAGCGATGGCTTCGGAGATGGTGACCGCTTCCAGCCCTGGCTCGCGCTGCAAGCCGTCGTAGAAGCGGCGCAAAAATTCGCGCCCCGACTTGGGATAATACTCCCAGGCATTCTCGCCATCGAGGATGATCGAAACCACGGCATCGCGTCCCTTGGCGAGCACCGGCTTGGCTGCTTCCTTGATGTTGTTGATCAGGTGCTTCGCTGCGTCGGCCGGCGGCATTCCCGCATAAACGAACCCGATCAGGTCGGAGATAGTGTGATCGCGGAACACCATGTGCATGGTGGTTGAGCCATTCTCGTAGCGATGAATGTTATAGAGCTTCTCAGCCAGTTGCGCCGGCAATCGCCCGGCGCCATCCCGCGCGAAGAATAAGCCCAGACTGCGTCCCAACACGCCTTCATCGGTCGCCATCCATTCGACACCCAGGGTGTGCGCGATGGCCAGCACTTCTTCGGAAACGCTGCCTTCCGACGGCCATATTCCCCTGGGACGCAGGCCAAAAACTTTTTCGTGCAGATCGAGAGCGCGCACCAGCTGCTCGCGCGCATCTTCGGGATGACGAAAGCGGTTTTGCGGCAATGGCAGCCCTGGCGAGGAGATCGCTCCCACACTGGTGTCGCACACCAGGGGCAAGATCGGGTGGTAGAAGGGCGTCGCCGAAATCTCGATCGATCCCTTCCTGGCCGCTTGCGCGTGAGCGGGCAGAACCCGGCCGATCAATTCCCGTTCCTTCGCGATCACGAATTTCTGATCGTCGAGCGAATAGCTATGCCCTTTCGCCACCAGTGCGGCAATGTCTTTCTCGTCCAGAAAGAACTCGTCGAACCAGGCAATCTGCGACAGAACCTGGAGATCGGTAAAGTCCTGGGGTTGAAAGTATCGCTCGGCGCGATCGGGATGATCGCCGTGCTCGCGAAACCGGTCCCACAATTCGCGGTAGCGCGGATAGCGGCCGATAAGATTTTGCGGATTCGCCTGAAATAAATACTGCAGCGCGAAACGGCGTTCCTCGAGCGACAGGTCCTTGGCCGGCTTAGCGGCCACGAGCAAGAAGGGATCCTGCGCGGTTCCCGCCGAATAGTCTTCAATCTGCGCCATTAAAGAAGGCACAAGATTGAAATTCTGGTGAACGTTGGGAAACTCGTCCAGCAGTTTCACCATTCCGTAATAATCTTTGAGCGCGTGCAGGCGGGTCCAGGGCAGGCGATATTCGCCCGTGACCAGGTCTTTGTAGAAGGGCTGGTGTTGATGCCACAGAAGGATGACGCGCAGGACGGGCATGGCTGGAACGGTCAGTCTAGCATGACGATTCAGCGACTGCGCGGGAGATGGCCGGCAGGAGAATCCGAAAGTCGCTCGCGAACGGCGCAGGTTTCATCGACAGGATGATTGCAATCCCGCGAATGCAAGGCGGATCAGAATTTGATGTCCAGTTCCAGGGTGGACTCGTTCGGGCCGGCTTCGTATTTCCATTGCTTGATGGCTTTGACCGCCGACTCAGCCAGCAGGGGATGCCCTCCAATATATTCGACGCGGCGCACGCTTCCATCGCTGGCGATCCAGATCTTGAGGCGCACCGTTCCGTGAAGGTTCATCTGCGCGGCGATGGTGGGATATTCCGGCTGTTTTTGATAGACAATCTTCCTCTCCGATGGAGCCGCGGCTGCAATCGTTCCCGCAAGCAGAACCATGAAGGCCAAGATTTTGGTGAACCGTTTCATTTCGGCGCCTTAGAAAGTCAAACGTACAGCCACTTGCACCAAACGGGGATCTCTGGCCGCACTCACTCTTCCGAAGCTTGCCCCGTCGGTGATGTTCCCGTCCGGGTTCAGGAACTGGGTATGATTCATCAGGTTAAAAACCTCGGTTCGGAACTCCAGCCTGGTGCGTTCTGTCAGCTCGAAACTTTTGTGTACACCCAGGTCAACGTTTGCAATGCCCGGCCCGCAGCAGAGGGTTCTAGGCGTGTTTCCAATCTGCCCCAGGGGTGCGTCGGCGAAAGATTGCGGACTGAAGTAGTAGCCATTGGAGCGTTGCGGATCCAAACGCAGAAAGGGCGCGATCTGTTGCGGTTCGCCGACGCTTTCGAAGTTCGCACTGCTCATCAGTTCCTGATCGCCGCTGGAAGTCATCCGGATGGGGAAGCCTGATTGAACCGTGAGGATGCTCGAAAGCGTCCATCCGTCGAGAAGATGGGGAATGCCCAACACATGTCGTGGGCCGGGCAGTTGCCAGTACCCGCTGAACACGAAGCGGTGCGAGGCATGGAACAACGACAGCGAGCGCGACCGCCCGGGATCGAGGGGATTGATGGAATTCTCGAAACTGGAGGCGTCGTCGATGGACTTGCTCCAGCTATCGGAAGCGAGGAACTGCAGTCCGTGGGCAAAGTGCCGGCTGAGCACGGTCTGCAGCGAGTGGTAAGAGGAATTCGCGATGGGGACGCTGCCAAAAATACTGGCGAAGACGGGGACGCCATCCGGGGGACAGCCGCTTCCGGTGGTGGGCTCGCAATTGGGAGAAGAGTAAGGCCGCAGCCCGACCAGGGTGATGGGAGTTGCATTCGGTCCGGTGACACGGGCGACGGAGCCATAGGGCAGATGTAGGCTCGCGCCCGCGGGCAGCGCGCCCGCCGGAATGGTATACGCGTCATCGGCGCCGTAGGGTCCGCACGACATGCCCGGAACCTGGTTCAGGTCCAGACAAGTCTGAGCGATGCCGTAGTTCTGGTCGAGGGAGGCAGTGAGCCGGTGCCCCTGGCTGCCCACGTATCCGAATTGCAGCAGCGTGCTGCGCGTCAGTTCCCGCTGGATGGTCAAGTGGTAGTGGATGGAGTAGGGGGTGCGGAAAGCCGGGGGAAGGATTCCGTACAAGGTGATGGGCCGGAACTGGGCAAAATCAACGGCTGACCCCGGCCGGGGATCGAGAAATCCATGAAACGGATTCGGGATCACGGAACCGTCTTGCCCCAGGAACGGTGTGTTGAAGACTCCATTATTTACGCTTGTGCTCCCCCCGAACGGCGGCTGCGCCGTCAGATTCTCTCCAAACATTAACTCCTCGAGGCTGTCGTAGAACATTCCCCAGCCGGCGCGTACGCTGCTGCGGCCGGGCCCGCCAGTAAGCCTTGACCAGGTTTCATTTTTCCAACCGGGAGACCAGCTCAAGCCGAAACGCGGAGCAAACTGCTTAAAATAATTTTGGGTAAGTCCATTGGGGACTCCGGGGTCTCCGGGAAACACCAGGCCCAGGGGGAATACCGAACGCGCCGGTCCCGCGGGCGAACAATCGGAGGTGCCCAGCAGGCCGGAGATCGGATCCGATGCGCCCAGAACGCAGGGATACACGGTGGTAGCTTGCCCGGGCCGAAAAGACTGGACGCGCCGGCCGGCATCCTCATAGGGCGTGTTCCATTCCCAGCGCAGCCCGTAGCTCACCGTAAGATTCTGGCGAAGCTTCCAGGCGTCCTGGGCGAAAAAGTTGAGTTGGGTAGTGCGCGCATCCACCGCGTTCGCCGAGCCTTCGGAAAAATTGTCGGGCAGCCCCAGCAGGTAATTCGGCACAAGGCTGCGGTAGCCAACGTCGTTCGGCCCGCCGCCCAGAAACTCAATCTCGCCGTTGATGTCGTAGAAATAATTCTGGTGCAACCGTTGATTGCGCAGGTCCGCCCCCAGCGTCAGCAGGTGCGCGCTTAGGGTTCGGTGGTAGGTATCCTGCGCCTGGTAGACGTCTCCTGTTTGGGAGAAGAAACCGTCCGGATTGTTTCCATAGCCAAATCCCCCGGCCAGAGAAACGAAAGGAACGCCTTCATAGGCCGCGCCATATCCCGGTCTGATCCCCAACTCCGGATTGGAGGGATCGTTGAAACATTGGCTCGCGGGTACTTGCTGGCAAGAGTTCTGTACCAGAGCGGTGTGCTGAGGACTCTGCAAGGATTTCTCGCCCTCGCGATAAAAGACGAGCCGGGCCTCATTGATGGCTTTGGCGGTAATGTTCCAGCTGTGGGAGAGATTGACCTGCTGATAGCGAGTGCGCGTGTTGGTCCCAAAGCCCGGCAGGTTGGCACCCACGCCCAGGAAATAGGAGAACGGCTCGCCGTCAAATTGATCCGAACCGTAGTAGTAGATAGTTGCCTGCTGCTGGCCGGTGAGGGCGTGATCGGCTCGCAATGTAACCTGGTCATTACGCACCGCCGCCTCAGGCCCCGACACGAACATTCCCCCGGCGGCGTTGGCTAACGGCACAAACTGCTGCAAGAGATCCGCAGCGGTGGCATCGAAACATTGGGAGGGAATCGTGTTGCCGGGAAAAATGGATGAATAGGCAGTGCCGGCGGCGATGGCTGCCCCTCCCTGGCGGCTCACCGCGGCGGCGCAGCCCGGGCGATTGCTCAAGGTTTGGGCAAGCGCATCGTCATGAAGCACACCGGCAAATGCCGCACCCGCAGAAAAATCCCCCGTACGCTCCGCGCTGCTCGGCACCGGCACCGGGTTGGAAGTGATCCCGCGGCGTTCCCGCCGTCCTTCATAGGATGCGAAGAAAGTGGTCTTATCCCGGCGCAACGGGCCGCCGATGGTTCCTCCGAATTCGTTTTGTTTGAAATTGGCAAGCCTCGGATCGAAATAGCCCTTCGCATTCAGAAGCTCGTTGCGCAGGAATTCATAGGCGCTCCCATGAAAGACGCTGCCGCCGGACTTGGTTACTACGTTCAGAATGGATCCGGAATTACGGCCCAGGTCCGCCTCGTAATTGTGTGAGATTATGCGGAACTCACTGACGGAATCGGGAGAGGGTTGAATCGAGGGCGAGTTCACCATTTGATCGGCGGAATAGCCGCCGTTCACGTTATACTCGTTGGAGCGGGTTCGTCCTCCGCTTACCGATACGACTCCGGGACGATCGCTGCCATAGAACAGGTTTGTGCCCAACGTGCTCTGCACTCCAGGCTGCAATTGCAGCAGTTCGAAAGTGTCGCGCGATTTCAGGGGCAACTGAGTCACCTCAGATTCGCCCATCACCACGCCAATTTGCGCGTTGCCGGTTTCGACCAGCGAACTGGCTGGCCGCGCGGAGGGCTGGGTTCCGGAAGCGGCCTCAGGCGCCAGAATGCAACTGAGCCGCAGCACCTCGCCAATGCTGGCCCGGATATCCTTGGCGGTGAAGTGGGCAAAGCCATCGGCTTCGATCCGTAACCTGTAAGTGCCTACCGGGAGAGCGGGAAAACTGAATTCGCCGCTTTCGTCGGTGGTGGCCGCCCGCATGAGCATGGTTTCCTGGGAAGCGAGCACGACGAATGCGCTCACCACCGGCTGGTCCGAATCGTTTCGCACCCGGCCCCGGATTTCAGCTGTACTCTGCGCCCAACTGATTGCGCTGCAGAGCCCAAAACAGCAGAGGCAGGCAAGGTTCCGCGCATGACTTGGTCGATTCACAGCAAGTCCCCTCAACCCAACCCTAGTAGCTGGACTGCGGGCTCGAAACTTGACCGTGGTAACTGCAGAGATCTTTAGGACGTGTTAGTTTCCCAATTGCGGATTTGTTCCCGCAACGAGAACGCGCGCAGCGGGTGCTATTTCGAATCTGGCATTCCGCCCACGATACTCCAAACGGCCCTTATTCCGGTAAACTAACAGCGCCCACGCATGAGCCCTGATTCCACCCTCGCGACCCCGCAACTGCTCACCGAGAACGATCTCTACCTGTTCAACGAGGGCAGCCATTACCGGATTTACGACAAGATGGGGGCGCACCTGTCCAGCCGCGAAGGCCAGTCCGGCGCGATCTTCAGCGTGTGGGCTCCCAATGCCCGTTCGGTCTCAGTGGTCGGCGGCTTCAATGGATGGGATCCAAAGACGCACCGTCTCAGCCCGCGCGGCTCGTCGGGGATTTGGGAGGGATTCGTTCCCGGAGCGAGCCAGGGCGCACTCTACAAATTTCACATTGAATCCGACCGCCACGGCTACCGGGTTGATAAAGCCGATCCCGTGGGCTTGTTCCACGAGAAGCCTCCGCGCACGGCTTCGGTGGTGTGGGACCTGAACCATCAATGGGGCGACCACGAGTGGATGCAGAGCCGGGGCCAGCGCAATTCGCTGCGCGCGCCGCAGGCAGTTTACGAAGTTCATCTGGGTTCGTGGATGCGCGTTCCGGAAGAACACAATCGCCCGCTCACTTACCGCGAAACCGCGCCCCGGCTGGCGGAATACGTGGGCCAGATGGGCTTCACCCATGTCGAATTCCTGCCGGTGATGGAACATCCTTTCTACGGGTCATGGGGATACCAGACCACGGGCTATTTCGCGCCGACCTCGCGTTACGGCACGCCGCAGGATTTCATGTACCTGGTGGATTACCTGCACCAGCACGGCATCGGGGTGATTCTCGACTGGGTGCCTTCCCACTTCCCTTCTGACGCCCACGGTCTGGCCTACTTCGATGGCACGCATCTTTACGAACATGCCGACTCGCGCCAGGGATTTCATCCCGACTGGAAAACGCACATCTTCAACTACGGCCGCCCCGAAGTGCGCAGTTTCCTGATGTCGAGCGCAATGTTCTGGTTCGACAAGTATCACGTGGACGGGCTGCGCGTGGATGCCGTCGCCTCCATGCTGTATCTCGACTACTCCCGCAAACAGGGCGAGTGGATTCCCAACAAGTTTGGCGGACGCGAGAATCTCGACGCCATCGACTTCCTGCGCCGCTTTAACCAGGAATCTTACAAAGAGCATCCCGACATCCAGACCACGGCCGAGGAATCGACGTCGTGGCCCATGGTGTCAAAGCCGGTTTACCTGGGCGGCCTCGGCTTCGGCGAAAAATGGGACATGGGATGGATGCACGATACCCTGAAGTATTTTCAGAACGATCCCATTCACCGCAAGTATCACCACAACCTGCTGACCTTCCGCATGCTGTATTCCTGGCATGAGAATTTCGTGCTGCCGCTGTCGCACGATGAGGTGGTGCACGGCAAGGGATCGCTGATTGGCAAGATGCCGGGTGATGAATGGCAGAAGTTCGCCAACCTGCGCCTGCTGTTCGGCTACATGTATGCGCAGTCGGGCAAGAAACTGCTCTTTATGGGCGGCGAGTTCGGGCAGGTCCGCGAGTGGGCGCACGATTCCAGCCTGGAGTGGCACGTCCTGCAATATCAGGTTCATCGCGGCGTGCAGGCGTGGATGGAGCAACTGAACCGCTTTTATCGCAGCGAGCCCGCGATGCACGTGCTCGATAACGATCCCGCAGGATTCGAATGGGTCGACGCCAATGACAACGCCACCAGCACCGTCTCGCTGCTGCGCAAAAGCGAGTCGGCGCAGGACACGGTGCTAGTGGTATGCAACTTCACTCCTGTTCCTCGAATCGGATACCGGGTCGGCGTCCCGCATGGCGGCTACTGGCGCGAGATGCTCAACAGCGACGCCCGGGAATACGCCGGCAGCGGCATGGGCAATCTCGGCGGAGTTCATGCCGAGGAAATTCCAATGCACGGCCGGCCGTTTTCTTTGCGGCTCACTCTGCCGCCTCTGGCTGCGCTATTTTTCAAGGCGAGCTGAAGCGGGCGCATCGGCCGCCGCTGGCCTTCCCCCAGAGCAGCGAATCTGTTTAAATCAAAACTGGCGCAACCCCGCGGCGTGCTGGTGTTGCAACCATTGTGATCGATATCCATTCGCACATTCTCCCCGAGATCGACGACGGTCCCAAATCGTGGACCACGTGCGTGATGATGTGCCGCACGGCGGCCGCCGACGGAATCACGCATATGGTGGCCACCCCGCATGCCAATGACCGCTACCATTACGATCGCGAATACGTGAAGCAACTCGTCGCCCGCCTGCAGGAACTGGTGGGAGAGACGCCCAAGATTCTTGCCGGCTGCGACTTTCACCTGTCTTACGACAATGTGCAGGATGCGCTGGCCAACCCGGCGCGCTACGTCATCGAAGGCACGCGCTACCTGTTGGTCGAGTTCAGCAACTACGGCATCCCGCAACAGATCGCGGAATGGTTTTTCAAGCTCGGCGGCCTGGGAATCACCGTGATCCTTACCCATCCCGAGCGCAATCCGATCCTGCGCGAGAATCCTCAGCGCGTAGTCGAATGGGCCGAGCAGGGCTGCGTCGTGCAAATGACCGGATCGGCCCTGACCGGGTTCTGGGGCGAGCGAACCCGACGAGTCGCGCACTGGTTGCTCGAGCATCAAGCCGTGCATGTCCTGGCCACCGATGCGCATGATCTTGAAAGGCGCGTTCCGATTCTGTCGATGGCACGCGACACTGCCGCCGACGTCTGCGGCGCAGAAATTGCCGAAGCTCTCGTGGAAGCCAACCCGCGGGCCATTATCCTCAATCAGCCTCTGCCTTATTTCCCGCAACCTGTTGGGACCAAATACCGGAAGAGCGGCAATTAGCAATACGGAGCAGGCACAAGGGAGTGTGCGTAGTGAGCGGCAGGACTCTTGCCTTCGCACCCGTGCTACGAAGAAAATACTGCGAGGTTGAGGCGGAGCCGTCGCGAAGCGACGGAATTCATTAGCCCAGCACGTGAGTGCTAATGGAGTTAATGGTCAAATCTTCGTTGTGGATCGGAAGGGGTACTCGTGGCGGGGGAACCGTTGTTGGCTGGGGCGGGAGGGACAAAAGCAGGGGACGGCGTATCCGCGGCTGGCGATGCACTATGGGATACCGGCGCCACAGGCTGCGCTTTGGGCGGATCAGGAACCGTGGTCATCGCGCTCTCCGGATTCAGCAAGTGATCTTTGCTCGGTCCCAATCCCAGTTTGATCAAGGCCCGCGAGTCAGGCACGGTCTTGCTCTGCCAGCCATGGTCGGCCTGATAGCGGCGCATCGCTGCTTCGCTGGCCTGATTCCATGTGCCGGTTGCGTCTCCGCTCAGATAGTGCTCGCGAATGAGGGCCTGTTGAATGGCTAGAGCCCGTTCCGGATCAATCTTCTGCTGGCCGCGCACGCGGGCCGATTTCTTCTTGCGGGAATGTTTCCGGGAGGTCTTGCGGGCCGCGGAAGATTTATGCGCGCTCGTCGTCGGCTTCTTCGCGGAACTATCCTGGGCTCCGGCCGCCGGCATCAGCACACAGCCCAGCATCAGCGCGGCAATGCCCATAAAGCGTGCGGTTCGGATTGTAAGTCGCTCTCGGATCATCCGCGCAAATGCCTTCCACAGCGGGAGCAAATGCATGAAAAAAAAGCCCAACCAGCGGCTGGCACTTCAATCATGCTCGATATCAGAGCCGAGTGCCAACCTGGTTGGGCAAGTTCAGGTTACGGAAGTGTACCGGCGAGGAAGATGGTGCCGTCCTGCCGGGAGGTGCCGCGCTGCCGCACCAGGAAAACCACATCCTGGCCGCTCTTCAGGCTCGATTCAATCCTGGAGAAGTCTTCTTCGCTGTTCACCGGCTGCTTGTTGATTTCGAGGATGATGTCGCCGCGTCCAAGATTGACATCCTCGGCAAACGAATTCGGCTTGACATCCTGTACGATCACGCCCTTGCCTGCCGGGATGTCGAGCCGGTCGGCCATCTCCGGGGTTACCTTCCTGACGGTGACTCCGAATTTGCTTTGCTTGGGGGCGTTCTCGTCCCCGTTGTCCTGATCTTCGCCCAAGCGCGCGGCAAACAGCTTGGCGCGATCGGCAATGGTAACCGTGGCATCCTGCGGCTTGCCATTGCGCAGAAATCCCAAAGTCGCCTTCGAGCCTGGTTTGCGCGAAGCGATGTCGCCCACAAGCTCAGATCCCTTGGTGACCTTCTTGCCATCCACGGTGGTGATGGTATCGCCCACCTTCAGCCCGGCCTGATCGGCGGGGCTGCCCGGAACGACGCTGGAAACGGTCACGCCGGTGCCCGCGCCATACACACGGGCAATGGCGGGATTCTCAACCGCGTCAAACATGATTCCGATGGAGCCGCGGGAAACTTTGTGCTCCGGCCCGGTCAACTGGTTGTAAACGTCGATTACGGTCTTGGAAGGGAGAGCAAATCCGATGCCGGCATAAGCATTGGTTTCGCTCAGAATGGCGGTATTAATCCCGATCACTTCGCCGGCCATGTTGACGAGCGGCCCGCCCGAGTTACCCGGATTGATGGCCGCATCGGTCTGGATGAAAGTCTGGAACTGCCTGCCCGGAACAATGTCTCGTCCCTTGGCAGAAACAATTCCCGCGGTCACGGTTCCGGCCTGTCCAAACGGGCTGCCAATAGCCAGCACCCAGTCTCCCACCTGCATGCCGTCGGAATTCCCCATCTTGGCCGTCGGAAGCGGATGCTCCACATCGACCTTGATCACGGCCAGATCGGTCTCCTGGTCGGTGCCGATGACTTTGGCCTCGTGCTGCACGCCGGGGGGATCATCCTGGAAGCGCACGCGAATGCGATCCGCCTTCTCGACGACGTGTCGATTGGTCACAATGTATCCCTTGGGATCCACCACCACTCCCGATCCCAGGGAGCGCTCGCGAATGGCGCCACTGTCGGGCCCACCCTGTCCCTGACCTCCGGGAGCTCCGAAGAAATGATTGAAGAAATCTTCCATTCCGCCGCCGCCGTCTTCGTCGTCCCCTCCGCCATCCTGGCCGCCGCGGCGCCGGTGGACGTTCTTGATCGTCGATTCGGTATTGATGTTGACGACGCTGGGCTCGAGCTGTTTCGCAATCTGCGAAAAGGTGCTGGACATCTGCTGCGGCGAGGGCATGGTCAGCGGGGTCACATCGCTCTTTTGCCCTTCTTTTCCCTTCACCCCTTGGGAAATCACCGTGCCGATCAGGATTCCGACCGTGAGTGTTGCCAGGATACTGAGCGTGTAAGCCCAACCGTGGGCCCTCAGGCGCATCCACATTGCGCGCACATCCATAAGCCTACTTCCTCCCGAACTCATAAATCTTTATCATTATACCCATACACGCGATGCGGCCGGCATGGCTCGATTTCGGCGGACACCGGCAGGTACTCTCGTGGTTAGACGTACCAAATGTCGAAAGCGTTTGATGGGATATCAGATGCCTTGGCCTACGTGCCTAAGCGGAAGTCCTCCTAAGCCACCAACGGAGGATCAACAAGGGTTCGCAGCAAAGAGCTAAAACACAGATCGCGGCAGCATACCGAAGGTTTCCCCGGATCGAACTAACCAGAGCGGAGATGCCGAAGGCTATGGCCATAAAAAACCCGAAGGCTGCGCCCATTCGGGAGCGCAAACCGATGTCTTGATGACCGCTCAGCAGAAGCACTCCCGAAGCCAGCAATTGGCCACCCACCGATTCCCATCCCGTTACGACCAAGGCTAGGAACGCTGTGCATATTGCGATAGCCATACCGTTAGTTCCTCGCGCTTCGACGAAGTCAGGACCTGAGTGTAAACGCGATTTTTCGCCAACTGACAGTCACTTTCCGAGTAGCCGACTATACGGACAAGTGACTTCCGGGTACCGGGTCGATCAGTGTGCCGGCGACTGCTCGCGACAGGGATTGACCATAAAAGCAGCTCCGCTTCCTTTGCCAGGAGTCGCAACAAGACAATATCGATCCAAGTCAGCGGACGCGAACACCGGTCCTGGGAAGTACTTCTTCACGCTGCTTATGTACGCGGCTACATCGTTTTTGTCCCTGGGGCGATAGTGGTAGAGCAGGACCGACCCTACATGCGCTTTCGAGGCAAGCTGCCCGATCGAAGCCGCGTCGAGATGTTCCCGTTGCATGTGCGCGTGGAAAGCTTTTGTGCGCGCCGGCGACCATTGGTTCTGTGCTGCCATAAGGCTCACGAATCGGTCCAGATCCTCCGGGTCGAGGCTTGATGCCTCCGCGACGAAGACATCGGCGCCTTTCGCCATCGAGGCCACGGCGTCGCTGGGACCAGTATCGCCAGTAAAAACAATCACGCCGTGCGCAGTCTCGAAGCGGTACGAGTACGATTTCATCTGCTTGCGAGATGCAGCCGACATCAGCGCGTAATGGGTATTTTCGGCTGCGATGACTCGGATCTTGTCGTCTCGGAATATCGTCCCCACCCGCTCCACTTCATGTACGACAAACGGGCTGGCGAGATGTCCATTGTTGCTTGGGTAGGAGGCTGGATTTTCCGCCGCAAATGGTCGAACCGAGATGGCGATGAAGTGGAATGCGGTATCGACAAGTTCTTTTGTCTGCGGTGGACCAAAAATCTGGATCATGTGTCTGGCGTTCCCCGTGTTCATGCGGAAAAAATCATTTGC